>NZ_CAMEFJ010000170.1 GCF_945915485.1 uncultured Agrococcus sp. | reverse complement strand
CCGTCTTCTTCTTTCTCCCTGCCGTGTTCGGAGAACTGGTGCGGCTGCGACGGCTCACAGCCGAGCCGGAAATCTAACGGCGCGGGTTCTCCACTGCATACACTGAATGAGATGAGCAGAGCATTCGAATCGCGCAAACCCGCACTCATCGTCATCGACGTGCAGCGTGGCTTCGATGATGCTGAGTACTGGGGAGAGCGCGATAACCCCGACTGCGAGCAGAACATCGCAACGCTGATCGAGCACTGGCGCAGCAAGGGATGGCCGTTTGTCTTCGTTCGGCACGACTCGGCGGATCCCCTGTCGCCGCTGGCACCCGGCGGGGCTGGGAATGAGTTCCAGGATGTCGCCACCGGAGCACCCGATCTACTGGTGCGAAAGACGGTGAACTCGGCCTTCTACGGAACTCCCGATCTCGACGCCTGGCTGCGAAATCAACAGATTGACGAGGTTGTGATCTGCGGCATCACGACCAACCACTGCTGCGAAACGACCGCTCGGATGGCGGGGAACCTCGGTTACGAAACCTATTTCGTGATCGATGCCACTCACACCTTTGCGCGAACTGCCCCGGACGGATCGTTCGTCTCGGCAGAAGACCTCTCACGTGTCACCGCTGCTAACCTGCACGGCGAGTTCGCCACGGTCGTTACGACAAACGAGGCGACAGCCGACTGACGGTGCTACCCGTACGCGCGCAGGTACTGCCCGGGAATGTACGGCAGCTCGTGCCTGAGCGCTTTCGCAGCGCGAAGCGGGAAGTGCGGGTCCCGCAGCATTTCACGCCCGAGTAGCACGGCATCCGCCTGCCCCGAGGCCAGAATCTGCTCGGCCTGGAACGGCTCGGTGATCAGCCCGACCGCTGCCGTGGGCACCCCGGTGCGTTCACGGATGCCGGAGGCGAAAGCGACCTGGTAACCCGGGCCGACCGGAATTGTCGCCGGCACGTTCGCGCCAGTGGACACATCGATGAGATCAACACTGTGCTGCTTCAGCAGGTTGACGATCTCGACCGTGTCGTCCAGCGTGAGGCCGCCATCCGTCCAGTCCGTCGCAGACAGCCGCACGAACATCGGCACGCTCTCGCCGATCTCGCCGCGTACGGCATCGACGACTTCCAACAAGAAACGGGCACGGTTCACCAACGCCCCGCCGTACTCGTCGGTGCGGGTATTGCTGAGCGGCGACAGGAACTCGTGCAGCAGATAGCCGTGCGCGGCATGGATTTCGACGAAGTCGAACCCTGCTTCCATCGCCCGCTTTGCTGACGCAGCGAACGCCTTCACGATCTCGCGAATTCCCGTCTCTTCCAGCGCGCGAGGAGTTACCAGCCCGGGGAAAGCCAATTCCGACGGCCCATCCGTGACCCATCCGCCTTCATCGAGAGGGAGGCTGCCCGTGCGATCCGTGCCCCAGGCTGCCCAAGTCGACGCCTTCCGCCCGGCGTGAGCGAGCTGGATACCGGCTGCTGCGCCCTGGGAGCACAGGAAGTCGACGATCGGAACCAGCGCGTCACGCTGGGTATCGTTCCAGAGACCGAGATCCTGCTGGGATATCCGCCCATCGGGTACGACGCCGGTGGCCTCGACGATGATCGCTCCCGCGCCTCCGCGGGCCATGCCTCCCAGGTGCACCAGATGCCAGTCGGTTGCAACACCGTCTTTCCGTTCTACGGAGTACTGGCACATGGGCGGAACCCAGATGCGATTCCGGAACGTAACGTCGCGAAGCGTGAAGGGTTCGAACAGGAGATGACTCACCTTCCGATCGTACGCCCGCGGCTCACAAAACAACCCAGAAGGCGCATCGTGATTCCGGTTTCGCCTCGGTTCATTGGCCGATAGGGTGACGATAAGCAGCTCAGCACCGACGCCGATGCGAGGAAGGGACGAACATGACCCGCCGACCACCCCGCGAAGACTTCTCGGATGCGGACCTCGAGATCAGCGAGCCCAAGGACTATGCGGCAGGGCTCGGCGGCGTCTACCACTCGATGGAGCCTGCGATCCGCGACATGGGGCTCGCCCGCACGGCGAAGCTGATGACGAAGATCAATCACAAGGACGGCTTCGACTGCATGAGCTGCGCCTGGCCGGACCCCGAGCATCGCAAGCTCGCCGAGTTCTGCGAGAACGGCGGCAAGGCCGTGACGTGGGAGGCGACACCGGTCACGGTCGAGCGTTCCTTCTGGCGCGATCACTCGCTCAGTTCACTCGAGGACAAGACAGAGTACTGGCTGGGGCTGCAGGGGCGTCTCACCGAGCCCGTGTACAAGCCGAGGGGCTCCGACCATTACGAGCCCATCGACTGGGATGCCGCGTTCGAGATCATCTCCCGTCATCTCAACGGCCTCGCGCATCCGGATCAGGCGGCCTTCTACACGAGCGGACGCGCCTCCAACGAAGCCGCATTCATCTACCAGCTGCTCGCTCGCGTGCTCGGCACGAACAATATGCCGGACTGCTCGAACATGTGCCACGAATCGACCGGCACCGCGATGCTCGAGACGGTCGGCATCGGGAAGTCGACGATTCGCTACGACGACTTCGAACGGGCCGATCT
>NZ_CAMEFJ010000169.1 GCF_945915485.1 uncultured Agrococcus sp. | reverse complement strand
CGGAAGTCGAAGAAGAGCAGGTAGGCCCCCGGCGTCGGTGCCGTCGCCTCGAAGACGATCTCGGGCCCGGATGTGCTGCCCGGCTCGGGGGCATCCCCGTGCGGGTGCACGTGCAGGTACGCGAGGTCGCCGTCACGCAGTGCGACCAGGTGACCGAACGCTCCGAGATAGGGCTCGAGCGTCGTGACCGGTTCTCCGTCGCGGGTGATGACCATCGTCAGTGCCGAGGACTCGCCGGCGATGAGGTCGCCCTCTACCGTGACATGGAACTCGCCGACGTGCGCTTCGGTCACCGGGCCGGATGCCGTCAACTGTTCGTAGGAGCCCTCGACCTGCACGTGCGTCGAAAGCGTCAGCCCGTCGCCCGTGGCGGTCGGAACGAAGTCGGCGAAGACACGGTAGGTGCCGGCGGCATCCCACGACCACGGAATCGACCAGGTGCCGTCCGCATCGCGGTCGGGGTGGACGTGCCTGAAGTGCTGTCCGTCGGAGCGCACGACGATCAGGTGCATCTCCTCCTCGTGGTCGAGATCGAATTCGTTGACTCGCGAGCCGTCCGGCCCGCCGATCGCGAAAGACAGGGTTCCTTCGGGTTCGACCTCGGTCGGCGCCTCGATGTCGATCAGGCGATATCCGTCCTGTTCCAGGCCGAGACCCAAGGAGTCGGTGCCGGCATCGTGGTCGCCGTGATCGTCGTTCTGATTATCGTCGTGACCTCCGTGCCTCTCCGGAGCTTCCGCCACCCACCTCTCCACGAAGGATGCGGGAATGAGCGCATTCGCCGTGAAGCCGGCCACGACGAACACGGTAACGAGCACCAGCCCGTAGAGGCCAAGGCGTGCTGGCGCCTTCAAGGTCAGCTCCTTGCTGCCTGGTAGCCGGCCTCATCGACGGCCTCGAAGACTGCCGAGTCATCGATCTGGCCCTCCGACGTGACGGCAAGGTGGCCGGTCTGCGCGCTGACCTCGATGTTCGTGACACCGGGAATCTGCGAGACCTCGGAGCGAATAGCACCTTCGCAGTGACCGCAGGTCATTCCCGTTACCCGGTACTCGGTGGTTGTCGTTGCCATGATCCTAAACTCCTTAGCTTCGTGTGGCTCGGGAGCCAGGTTATACCCCTAGGGGGTATGCGTCAAGCGGTGTATCCTCCGAAATCGACCAGTGCACCGGAAGGACCCGGGGTGGGCTCGCTGATGATCGGCATCATCGGAGCGGGTACGGCCGGCACGGCCGCGGCGAAGGCGCTTCGGGAGCAAGTTCGGGACGCGAATACCGAGCTCGCCGCTCGGCTCTAGGAGAGCACCTGGCCGCCCGATTGCTGGAGCTGCACCGTTCGCAGATCGTCACCTACCTCGGTCGCGAGCCGTAAGAGTTGCGCACCAAAGCTGATCACGTCACCATCCGACTCGACAACGGCACGGACGTGTTCGGCGACCTCGTGATCATCGCGCAGGGAACGCAACCGTTGGCCCCCGCTCCATGGGCTGACACAGGTGTGCCTGTCGACGAGCGGCTCCGAACCCTCACCGCTCAGCAGGGCCGACTGGGTGTGGCCGTCCACAGACACCCCGAACTCGGCGCCTATCGCATCGACCACTGGGACGATGCAGTCGCGCAGGGAATGCACGCGGCGCACGGCCTGCTGCACGATTTCGGGCTCGGCGACGATCCCGGCGCATACCTGCCGCCTTCGACGTATGTTGCCAGCGTGTACGGGCACATCCTCTCGGGCGTCGGCCACAGTGAACTCGCGAACAGTTCCAAGCTCGTCGAAACCGAACCGCCGCTGGTTGTTCACAAGTATGACGGCGTTCCGGTAGCGGTGAGCGGGATCGACTCTGTCGCGCTCATCCTCGATTGGCGAACGCGCCTGCATCAGCGGGCGGCCGTTACACCTCGATGATCGTGCCGGGCCCCGCGAGAATGTGTTCTCCTCCCGCGTGTTCGACGGCATCGCGGATGCGGGCGTTCGAAAGCTGGAGCCCCGCCTCCGACAGCGTCATGACGTGCGTTGCGAACGTGCGCCGGGGTCGTACGTCCATCACGAAGTCCATGACCTCCGAGATCTTCAGCCACGGTGCGCCTGCCGGAGTAGCGAGCACTTCGACGGGAGCACCCGGGCCGACGAACGAGTCGCCGGGGTAGTAGAGCTTGCCGTTCACGAAGACACCGACGTTGTCCACGACGGGAATCGACTCGTGAATCACCGCGTGATCGCCACCGAAGAACTGCAGCTCGAAAGGGCCGACCGTGTGCGTTTCACCGGCGTGCACCGGGACGATTTCGAAGTCCTCCGCAGCTTCCAGGACTCCGACGGGGCCGAGGATGGGCGCCTCTGGAAAACGTCGCCGCAGAGACGTCAAGTGCTCGGCATCCCAGTGATCCGCATGCTCGTGCGTTATGACGATGCCGACGAGATCGACAGGGTCGAGCGGCTCCGTGTGGTTGCCGGGGTCGATGATGAGCGTCCGGCCGTCCTCGATGACTTCCAGGCACGCGTGGCCCCGCTTGATGATGCGCATACAACAAGCCTACGCGCCACGAATACTGCGGCGCGTAGGCGAGTGTGTCGGCGGCGAGAGTCCCAGTGTCTCGAAGCCGATCGGTTAGTCGTTGCTCGGCGGGCTGTCCGGCGAGTCAGGGCTATCAGGTGAGTCAGGGCT
>NZ_CAMEFJ010000168.1 GCF_945915485.1 uncultured Agrococcus sp. | reverse complement strand
CTCATCATGCTCATCGCGATCGCCTTCGCCGACGGCGGCGTCGTCGAGGAGCAGATGGGTGAGGACACCGTGCTGCCCTGGGTGTGGGGGCTGCTGCAGGCGCTGCGTTTCGCCGCCGGTATCGCGATCCTGCTGTTCGGCGTCCGGATGTTCCTGGCCGAGATCGTGCCCGCCTTCCGCGGGCTGAGCGAGAAGGCGCTGCCGGGCACGGCTCCTGCACTCGACATCCCTGTCACGTTCACGAAGGCGCCGACCTCGGTCATGCTCGGCTTCCTGGCCTCGACGATCGTGTTCCTGATCCTGATGGGCGTCTTCGCCGCGGCCGGCTGGTTCGTGCTCGTGCCTCCCATGATCATGCTGTTCTTCGGCGGTGGCGCCGGCGGTGTTTTCGGCAACGCGGTCGCAGGGTGGCGAGGAGCACTCTTCGGCGGTGTGCTCAACGGTGTCATCCTGGCGTTCGGCCAGTGGATCTCGTGGGGTCTCTACTCTGAAACGGCCCCCGAGCTCGCAACGCTCGCCGACCCCGACTGGTACGCCGTCGGATGGTTGCTCATGGGTATCGGCTCGCTGCTCGCGCCGCTCGGCGCAGCGGGTCCGTGGGTCGTCGCCGGTGTTGCACTCGTACTCACCATCGTGATTCTCGTGCTGCTGGGGCGCCGCCGGCCGCGCGTTTCCACGCCGGCCGAGCAGCCCACTCCCGCTCCCGCAGAGGTTCCTGCCGCAGGGGCTCGAGAACAGCCCGAGCGGACATCCCGTGCGGGCGCGGCGGGCGACCGTCCCGAGAGCCTGCGCGTGCTCGCGGTGTGCGGCGCGGGGATGGGCTCGAGCCTGATTCTGCGCAAGACCGCGGAGCAGGCGCTCGAGCGACTCGGGGTCGACGCGGAGCTCAACCACACGGATGTCGGCTCCGCGCGCGGAATGACCGCAGACGTCGTAGTCGGGCAGCGCACCTATCTCGAAGACCTCGATGGGGTCGCCGAACTGGCGGTGGAGATCGAGAGCTTCGTCGACGTCAATCAGGCCGAAGAACGACTGCGCGCAGCATTCACGGAACGGGGTTGGCTGTGACATCGCTCGGAAGCTTCGTCGACGGTGTCATCGACCACAATCAGGACGCGCTCGATGCTGCGGCGAGGGCGGTTATCGAGACGCTGCAAGCCGATGGACTCGTCCGCACTGCCGGCGCCGGCCACTCACTCGCCGCGGTTATGGAGTCGTTCTACCGGGCGGGAGGGCTCGCAGCGGTCAGACCGCTGTGGCATCCCTCCCTGTTTCCGCTCGCGGATGCGCACGGGTCGACCCGCGCCGAGCGCAGCGAGGGCCTGGGGCGCGAGGTCGCGGAGGCCGCCGGGATCGAGTCGCGCGACACCGTGTTCGTCTTCTCGAGTTCGGGCATCAACCACTACCCCGTCGAGCTGGCCCGTGCCGCCGTCGAGCGCGGTGCGACGGTCGTCGCGTTGACATCCGTTGAAGCGAGCAGCTCCTCAGCACTGCGATCGGATGCGCGGCTGTTCGAAATCGCGACGATCGTGCTCGACACACGGGTGCCGGCCGGGGATGTGTCATGGCCGTTGGACGCGCCCGTGACGGTGCCGCGATCGAGCCTGGCCACGAACGCACTGTGGTCTGCGTTGCTCGCGCGGGTTGTGGACCTCGACCCCGATGTGGAGCTGTGGCGGAGCGCGAACGTCGAGGGCAACGACGCCGCGAACGCCGCGACTATTGCTCGATTAGCGGAGCGGATCCCGGAGCTCTCGTCGGAGTAATCGCGGCCTGGAGCACGAACCGGTCGGCCGGGTACGACGACACCGTGTGTTCGAGCACCCGCCCGTTTAGGGTCGAAGTGCGCAAGAACTGCAGCACCGGCGACCCCTGCGCGACCTCCAGCAATTCCGCTTCGCCCTCCGGCACGAGCCCTGCGCGAATGACCTGGGTTCCTGCATCGAATCGAACGCCGTATACGTCATCGAGCACGGCATAGAGCGATGCGGAGGTGAAATCCGCGGCCTCGAGCAGGCCGGGCGCTGCGGAGGCGAGAATGTGCGCCGATTCGACGGCGACGGGTGCGCCGTCGGTGAGGCGAACGCGCACGAGACGCGCGAGCGGCTCGCTCTCGGCAACTCCGAAGGTCTCGGCAAGGTCACCCGCCGGTACGAGCGCCGCTTCGACAACGCGCGCGGAAGGCGTGAGGCCCCGCTGGCGCACCTGCACCGTGAAGCTGTTGAGCGTGAGCGGCAGGGTGAGTTCCGGGCGGGCGACGAAGGTTCCGCGCCCCACCTCACGCGTCAGCCGTCCCTCTGCGACGAGTTGCTCGATCGCCTTGCGTGCCGTCATTCGCGACACGCCTTCCTCCTCGGCGAGGTCACGCTCGCTGAGCACGGGAGTCCCGACCGGCTGCTCGTTCGTCACCTCGCGGAGCCGCGCCGCGAGCGCGAGGTATTTCGGCTCGGCAGACGTCATGGTTCGAGTTTGCCACCGATGGCCATGGTTCTTCTGCACGACGCTGCCGGGCCAGATATCAACCGACCTCGATGACGACCTTGCCCTTATGCCGACCGGCCATCACCGCCTCGTACGCTTCACGAGCTTTCGCGAACGGGTAGCGGGCGCCGATCTCGACCTCGACATCTCCCGCCGCGACCATGTCGATCATGTGCTGTAGCGGCGCCGTCTG
>NZ_CAMEFJ010000167.1 GCF_945915485.1 uncultured Agrococcus sp. | reverse complement strand
GAGGATGCCGCTGATGTGCTGACCCGTGATCCGGCCAACGGGCGTTTCAACAGACATCGTGCCGACGGCACGCTCGGCCCGAAGGTCGAGCAGCGTCGATACGCCTCGCTCGTGCAGGATGCCGTACTCGCCGCGATGGGGGAGAATCAGGCGCCGCTCGTGCTCGCCGCATCGAACGACCTCGACTCCGCATACCGCGAGGTGAACTCGCACGACCTGCTGTTGGAGCAGGGGATCGAGGGGAATCCTGCAGGCTTCGACGATGCTGAACTGGCGTCACGAGGGCGCACAGTGCTGGATGGGCACTACGCGGAGAAGATCTCGAAGTGGCGTGAGACGTTCGGCACGCGGCAAGCGAACGGACGGGCGACCTCGCAGCTGGCCGATGTCGCGAAAGCCGCGTGGTCGGGGCAGGTCGACCAGCTGCTGTTCGATCTCGAGCACAGCGAAGAGGGAACGATCGACGAGTTCGGCGCAGTGACCCTTGCCCCCACGCCTAGCGGAGAAACCTACAGGGTGGTCGACGAAGTCGCGGCTCAGGTGCTGCGCACGGGCGGCATCGTGCGTGCCGTTCGTCAGGACGAGCTGCCCGACGATTCACCCGTCGCGGCGACGCTTCGCGGCCAGGCGTAGGGAACGCAACGTTACTGGCCGGTGCGGCCATCAATCGCTTCAGCCAAGAGATCCGCGTGACCTGCATGACGAGCCACTTCCTCGATGAGGTGCAGGATCACATAGCGGCGCGTGACCCAAGCGTCCGGCCCCTCGTACTTGACGTGGGGCTGGATCGCGGCTTCGGCATCCAGATCCGGATGCGCCCTGATGATTTCGTCGGTGCGTGCACAGCCGGCCTCCCAATCGCGCCGTAGAGCGTCAGGGTCCTCGTCGGCACTCCAGCGCCAATCCCAGTCGCCGTCATCAGCCCACGGTGCTGACGCCCACGGTTCCTCGGGAGGTAGACCGGCCCACACCCGCACCGACCAGCTGTACTCCACACGAGTGAGATGTCGCAGTAGGCCGCCGAGCGTCATCTCGCTCGACGGCAATTTTTGGGTCAATTGCGTGGCGGTCATGCCGCGTGTTTTGTCACGAATGATGTCGCGCTGCGCATTGAGCATCCCAAGCAGCGAAGTCAGTTCATCGGATCGAAACGTCTCTGGCCTCATTGACATTTATGCAGGCTAGCAAGCGACGTGAATCCGGCGGGTTCATCGGGCCACTAGACTCGATGCTTGTGGCACTGACGATTGGCATTGTAGGGCTGCCCAATGTGGGCAAGTCGACCCTCTTCAACGCACTGACGAAAAATACCGTTCTCGCGGCGAACTACCCGTTCGCGACGATCGAACCGAACATCGGGGTGGTGGAACTGCCGGATGCGCGGCTCACCCGTCTGGCCGAGATCTTCGGTTCTGCGAAAATTCTGCCGGCGCCGGTGTCGTTCGTCGACATCGCCGGTATCGTTCGCGGGGCGAGCGAGGGGGAGGGGCTCGGCAATAAGTTCCTCGCCAACATCCGGGAAGCGGATGCCATAGCCCAGGTCGTTCGCGGATTCGCCGACGGTGACGTGACGCACGTCGACGGCAAGGTCGACCCCGCCGCCGATATGGAGACGATCGATACCGAGCTGATTCTCGCTGACGTCGAGACGCTCGAGAAGGCGATCGCGCGTCTCGAGAAGGATGTGCGGGGCAAGAAGGCTGACCCCGCGACACTGCAGGCCGCCCAGGATGCCCTTGAGATTCTCAACACCGGCACGACGCTGTCGAAAGCCGGGTTCGATACGACACCCATTCGTGAACTCGGTCTGCTGACGGCGAAGCCGGTGCTGTATGTGTTCAACGTCGACGAGGATGTACTCGGTGATGAGGCCAGGAAGCAGGAGCTGGCTGCGCTCGTTGCTCCCGCGAAGGCGGTCTTCCTCGATGCGAAGGTGGAGTCGGAGCTGATCGATCTCGACGCGGACGAAGCGCTGGAGCTGCTGCAGTCGCTGGGGCAGGAGGAGTCGGGTCTCGACCAGCTTGCACGCGTCGGTTTCGAGACGCTCGGGTTGCAGACGTATCTGACAGCGGGCCCCAAGGAGTCGCGTGCCTGGACGATTCGGAAGGGCTCGACTGCTCCGAAGGCTGCCGGCGTCATCCACACGGACTTCGAGCGTGGCTTCATCAAAGCGGAGATCGTGTCGTTCGAGGATCTCGACGAGCACGGTTCGATGCAGGATGCGAAAGCGGCGGGCCGTGTGCGTATGGAGGGCAAGGACTACGTCATGGCCGATGGTGACGTGGTGGAGTTCCGCTTTAACGTCTAGCGTTAATGACGGTTCCCGTTAGAGACTGGTCTCGTGATCAGTTCGTTCGGCAACAAGGACACCGGGCGCATCTGGCATGAATAGTACGTCAAGCGCGTCGACCGGGCTGTACAACGGTCGACTCTGCGGAAGCTCGAATGGATCCATGCGGCGAAGGATGTCGATGACGTCCGGATCCCGCCGGGCAACCGCCCGGAGCGGCTGGTGGGCAACCGACGCGGGCAACACAGTATCCGCGTGAACGCGCAATGGCGTCTCTGCTTCGTTTGGAGAGATGGAGGTGCGGACAATGTCGAACTCGTCGACTACCACTGAGGCCGGCCAGATCGAGCCGATCCATCCGGGAGAGATCCTGATGGAGGACTTCATCGAGGGCTTC
>NZ_CAMEFJ010000166.1 GCF_945915485.1 uncultured Agrococcus sp. | reverse complement strand
GCTGCGCACCCTTGCCGCCGAGGGTCTGGTCACGCTCGTAGCCAACGCCGGGGCATGGGTCTCGAAGCTCAGCGCGGCTGAAGTGACGGAACTGTACGAGATTCGCGAGCGTATCGACCCACTGCTGCTGCGATACAACATCCCGCACCTGAGCGACGAAACCGTCGACGAACTCGAGCGGCTGGCCGACGAGATGGAGGCTGCTCCGGACGCCGCCACGTTCATCGAGTTCGACCGTCGCTTCCACCTGCTCTCCTACTCGGCGGCCGACACGCTCACGCTCCAGCAGACCGCGACCAACCTCTGGAACCGAACGCAGCACTACCGCCGCGAGTTCGTCACGTCCGCGAGGATTCAGGATGATCACCGTGCCGATATGGATCACCGGCTCATGATCGCTGCGATCCGGAACCGGGATGCCGACGAGGCTTCGCGCGTGCTCGCCATGCACATCCGCCGGACGAAGCGCGAGCTCGAGCGCATGCCCGAAATCTTCGAGTGACGAACGAAAGTTTCGGCGCCGCGGTCTGCCCCTCGACGAGGTTGATTCAGTGCTGGGTTTGCGTCGCTTCGATGGAAGAATTGCGACGCAAACCCCGCACTGAACAGGCGATGCGAGCTGTAGGGACCGTGCGGACCCGACCGGTCAGGCGTTACAACATCACGAAACCGTAGACCAACATCGACGCCGTGAAGATGACGCCGGTGAAGAACAACATAATGATCGTGTAACCGAGCACATCGGTCAGCTTGAGCTTCGAGAGCGCCAGCACCGGCAGCAGGAAGAACGGCTGCAGCATGTTCGTCCACTGGTCGCCGACGGACACCGCCATTGCCGTCGCTGCCGGGCTCGCACCGATCGCGTTCGCCGCCTCGATCACGACCGGCCCCTGCACAGCGAACTGGCCGCCGCCGGAGGGGATGAGCAGATTGATGAGACCGGCAGAAATGAATGCCCACAGCGGCAGCGTATGCGGTGTCGAGATCGCCGTGAACAGTTCCGAGAACGTCACCACCAGGCCCGAGCCGACAAGGATCGCCATGATGCCCGCGTAGAACGGGTACTGCACGATGACGCCGCCGACGGTCTTCACGCCCTCGGCCACTGCGGTGATGAACCGCGACGGGCGAGCGAACAGCAGGAACGCCAGCATCAGGAACAGGAAGTTCACGGAATTGAGGTCGATAGAACCGCCGCCGATGAAGTAAATCATTGAATACGACAGCCCCAGCAGACCCGCTGCGATGCCCAGAACGGGAGAGTCGTTGAGGCGCTGGCCGAATGACCGCTCGCCGACCTCGACCTCTTCGTTCTTCTTGATCTGGAGCACGGCAGGGTCGAGCGGGATGACCCTCTTGGGGTCTTTGGGATGCAGCAGCGCCAAGAAGAACGGCATCGTAACGATCGTGAGGATCGTGGTGATCAGAATGACCGGGTGGAACACCGTCTCCTCGAGACCGACGACACCCATCTGATCCTCGAGGAAGTGCCCGTCCGTGGCGACGAGCAGTGGAATCGTGGCCGAGATGCCCATGCCGTAGACCACGAAGCCGGAGTATGCAGCTGCGATTGCGAGGGGATAGTGCAGTGTTTTCACGTTGGCCGCGATCTTCTGCGCGATGATCGTGCCGATGATAAGACCGAAGCCCCACTGCAGCCAGCTCGCGATACCGGTAAGGACTACGGCCAGGACGATCGCGCTCGTATTGCCTTTCGGCAGCTTCGCCAGCCGCGTCAGCATGACGTCGACGATGGGGGTCTTCGCGAGCAGGAAGCCGGTCAGGATGATCAGAACGACCTGCATGCCGAACTCCAGCAGGTCCCAGAATCCGCCACCCCAATACTCGACTACGTCGAGCGGGTTCGATCGCCCTACCGTCACAGCGAGTAGGACGCTGAAGATCGTCAGGATGATCGCGATGGCGAGCGGGTCTGGCAGATACTTGCGGACGATTCTGCTGAAGAACTCCGCGAGCCTCAGCATGCCACCAGGCTTTTCTTCCTTCGGAAGAGTCTCGGTGCTACGTGGTTGGGACACCCCACAACCTCCTTGTAGTGGATCCAATTAAGCGATTTCTTGCCGGAAACCTCGCGAAAACCGTACCACAGTCGCATGGATTGAACCCAATGATGCGAATATCCTTGTACTCAGGCACGCCGATGCCGTTACGATTGCCTTCGGGGCAAGCCCTTCGACTCAGCAACGATCAGTGAAACGCATGACCCGCCGCCTTCTGCGCCAGCGCTAGCCGGCCGTAGCGCGCATCCGCATGGAAAGCGCCAGCAGGATGCTCGCGGCCAGCACCAAGAACCCGAGCGAGACCAGCGGTAGCGAGTGCACGCCGAGACCGACCATTGCGAAGCCGCCGATCGCGGTGCCGGAGAAGTTGCCGAGGTTCACGACGGCGGGGGCGAGGGATGCGCCTAACCGGCGACGTTGTTGCATGAACCGCAGGAACAGCACCTGCGCACACGGCGTCATCCCGCCCAGTGCTGCCCCACGAGGCTCGCCCCGAGCGCTGATGTGATGCCGGCATCGTTGGCGACGAGCAATACCGCAAAGCCCACTGCGCCGATCACGATGGCGGCGCCACGTCCGTCGCGACCGCGTCCGAGCATCCTCGCGACCAGAATGGATGCCGTGCCCAGGTAGGTCGCGTGCACCACCGCCGACAGAAATCGCACGGGGACGACCATCCCGAGCGAAGGGCTCAACGCAACAGCCATCGTGAGCAGCAGCA
>NZ_CAMEFJ010000165.1 GCF_945915485.1 uncultured Agrococcus sp. | reverse complement strand
CCCACCCAAGAACGTCCCCTCGAGCGACCGATAACCGTGCACGCCGCCTCCGCCGAACCCGGCTGCCTCGCCGACCGCATACAGCCCGGGAATCGAGGAGCCGTCGGCTCGCAGCGCCTGTGACGTGAGGTCCGTCTGGATGCCCCCGAGCGTCTTTCTCGTCAGCGTGTGCAGTTTGACGGCGATGAGGGGCCAGTGCCGCTCGTCGAGAATGCGGTGCGGTTTCGCGGTCCGCACGAGCCGTTCGCCGACGAAGTTTCGTGCCGCATGGATGGCACGAACCTGGTCGTCGCTGGATGCAGGGTCGTTGATCTCGAGGTCGCGCTCGGCGATCGCGGCGGCTACGGCATCCCGGTCGATGCCTTCGCCAGGAACCGTGCCCTGCAACGCTTCCATCCTGTCGAGCAGCTGACTGAGCGAATCGGCGACGATGAAGTCTTCTCCATGATCCAGGAAGGCCTGCACGGGGCCGGGCGCACCCGGCAGGATCCGGTTCGCCAGCAGCCTGACGTTCTTCTGGGTCAGGTCGGGGTTCTGCTCGGATCCGGAGAGCGTGAACTCCTTCTCGATGATCGACTTCGTGAGCACGAACCACGAGTGATCGTTGCCCCCGCGGCGCAGGTACTCGAGCGTGCCGAGCGTATCGAACCCCGGATAGAGGGGTGATGGGAGCCGGCGGCCTCTTTGGTCGAGCCACAGACTCGACGGCCCTGGCAGGATGCGGATGCCGTGGTTCTCCCACACTGGGTCCCAGTTCTTGAGCCCCTCGGTGTAGTGCCACATGCGATCGTCGTTGACGACGTTGGCGCCTCCCACCCTGGCGAGTTCGACGCCCCGGCCGTCTACGTGCTCGGGCACGCCTCTGACGATGTCGGTCGGTGCTGCCCCCAGCGACTCCGGCCAGTGCTCTCGAACCTGTTCGATAGCGCCTCCTATACCGCCGCTCGCGACCACGGTCGACTCGGCACGGATCTCGAAGTCGTCAACGACGTCCCGGCCCGACGCCTCACCGCGGATCGCGAGATCCTCGGCCAGCACCGTGCCGCGTACTCCGACGACTGCATCGTTCTCGAAAATCAACGCATCAGCGCGATGTCGGAACCGGAGCGTCACCAGCCCTTCTTCGACTCCCGCCCGCACGAGCCTCGTGAACGGCGCGACGATGCCGGGGCCCGTGCCCCATACGATGTGGAAGCGGGGTACCGAGTTTCCGTAGCCGCCCGGCACCAGTGGGCCGCGTTCCGCGTGCCCGACGACGGGAAAGAACGATACTCCGCGCTCCCGCAGCCAGCCCCGCATGTCTCCTGCGGCCCAGCCGAGATATGCGTCGGCCCACTTGCGGCCCCACTCATCGGTATCGCGGTCGAAGCCGGCCGCGTGCAGCCAATCGCCACGGGCGAGATCGTAGGAGTCCCGGATGCCGAGCCTGCGCTGCTCAGGGGTGTCGATCAGCAGCAATCCCCCGAACGACCAGAACGCCTGACCGCCGATTGATCGATGCGGCTCCTGGTCGATGATCATGACGTGACGTCCACGCGCGACAGCTTCCGCGGCCGTCACGAGCCCCGCGAGCCCTGCACCGATAATGACGACGTCGGTGGAGTGTGTACGCACGGGGAGCCTCCTCTAGCTCTGCGGCCCTTGGAAGGCCGGGTTGAAGTTGATCATGGCAGTCGCAGCGCGTTCGAAGTAGTCGGTCATCTCGGCGCGGTGCAGTGGTGCGACCTCGAGCTCGTCGAGAGCAGCGTTCATGTGACGCAGCCAGCGTTCGCGGGCATCCTGATCGATGCGGAAGGGCGCGTGCCGCATCCTGAGCCTCGGATGCCCTCGCTGCTGCGAATACTCGCTCGGGCCGCCGAAGTACTGCGCCAGGAAGTTCGCGAGACGCCATTCGGCTCCTTCACGGTCGTCCTGCGGGTACATGGGCCGCATGACCTCGTCTTCCCAGACTCGATCGTAGAAGCGGTGAACGAGATCGTTGAAGAAGTCGATACCGCCGACGGCCTCGAACAGCGTTTGCCCGAGGGAGGGGCCGTGTTCGCCCATTCGTGGCTGCATCGGCCGTGGCTGCATCGGCCCGGGCTGCCCCGTGCTCTGCTCGTTCTCGTTCACCGCCCCTCCGCTACTTGCCCGTGTCCTGTGCGTCGCGACGCTGGTTCGAGAGCGCACGCTCGACATCGTCGAGCAGCTCGCGCACCAGGCGTGTCAGCCCCGCTGCGCGTTCGCGCTCGTTCAACCACGCCCTGGTCGCCTCAGCGAGTTCTTCAGACGCTACGGAACTCGGGTAGAGACCCTTGATGAGCTCTTCTGCCATCTGGTAAGAACGCTGCTCCCAAATCGTGTCGATCGCAGCGTGATAGGGCTCGATGAGTGTCGCGAGCGTGGAGGGATCGTTGGCGCGGCCGAGACCGAGACCCGTGTACCGAACGATCATGTTCGGCGTCTCCTCCAGCACGACGGAGTCGAACGCTGCCCGCTTACCCTCGGGCGTGGGGATGAGCGCACGAGCCCGCACGGCGGCTTGTGCACCGTTGGCAGTGTTGTCCTTTTCGTGCGCTGCCGCAATCTCCTGTTCTCCAGCGGCTCCGTTGTGTACAAGGCCGTCGAGCAATTGCCAGGAGAGGTCCGTGTCGATTTCGAGGCACTCGAGCGAGGTGCGACCTTCGCGCAGCGCAGCGAGCGCAGAGACGTGCTCGTCCGTGCTCGCGATGTTCGCGAAACCCGTCACGAACTGGAACTGGGCGTCCGAGTCCGCTTCTGCCTGCTGAGCGAGCGTCCACAACGCGTTTCCGACTCG
>NZ_CAMEFJ010000164.1 GCF_945915485.1 uncultured Agrococcus sp. | reverse complement strand
ACAGGAACTGCTGGATGCGGCGAGCACGCGAAACCGTGATCTTGTCCTCTTCCGAGAGCTCGTCGACACCGAGAATCGCGATGATCTCCTGGAGTTCCTTGTTCTTCTGCAGGATTTGCTTCACGCTGGTGGCGACGCGGTAGTGGTCCTCGCCGATGTAGCGCGGGTCGAGAATACGGCTCGTGGAGGCGAGCGGGTCAACAGCTGGGTACAGACCCTGTGAAGCGATCTCGCGGCTCAGCTCGGTCGTCGCGTCAAGGTGTGCGAACGTCGTCGCCGGAGCCGGGTCGGTGTAGTCATCGGCCGGCACGTAGATCGCCTGCAGCGAGGTGATGGAGTGGCCGCGAGTCGAAGTGATGCGCTCCTGCAGGATTCCCATCTCGTCGGCGAGGTTCGGCTGGTAGCCGACTGCGGAGGGCATGCGGCCCAACAGCGTCGAGACCTCGGAGCCCGCCTGCGTGAAGCGGAAGATGTTGTCGATGAAGAGCAGGACGTCCTGCTTCTGCACGTCGCGGAAGTACTCGGCCATCGTGAGCGCCGAGAGCGCAACGCGAAGACGCGTGCCGGGGGGCTCATCCATCTGGCCGAAGACCAGCGCGGTCTTGTCGAAGACGCCGGCCTCCTCCATCTCGTGAATCAGGTCGTTGCCCTCACGGGTACGCTCACCGACACCCGCGAAGACGGAGACACCGCCGTGGTCCTGAGCGACTCGCTGAATCATCTCCTGGATCAAGACGGTCTTGCCGACACCGGCACCGCCGAAGAGGCCGATCTTGCCGCCCTGCACGTACGGCGTCAGGAGGTCGATGACCTTGATACCGGTTTCGAACATCTGCGTCTTCGACTCGAGCTGGTCGAAAGCAGGAGCCTTGCGGTGAATGGGCCAGCGCTCGGTCACCTCGAGCTGCTCATCGGTGTTGAGCACCTCACCCGTGACGTTGAACACTTTGCCCTTGGTGACGTCGCCGACGGGCACGGAGATCGCCTCACCCGAGTCGCGCACCTCCTGGCCACGGACCAGGCCGTCGGTCGGCTTCAGCGCGATGGCGCGAACGACGTCATCACCGAGGTGCTGAGCGACCTCGAGCACGAGGCGCGAAGGCTCCTGGCCCTCGCCGAAGCTGACGGTGGTTTCGAGTGCGTTGTAGACCGCCGGGATCTGGTCGTGCGGGAACTCGATGTCGACGACCGGGCCGGTGACGCGCGCGACGCGACCGACACCCGGGGTCTGGGTTTCGACGTTGGTCGTCTCTGTGATGGTCATTAGTGTCTTGCCTTTCTGCGGCGGTTACGAGGCCAGGGCGTCCGCGCCGCCCACAATCTCGCTGATCTGCTGGGTGATCTCCGCCTGACGTGCGTTGTTGCGCAGGCGGGTGTAATCCGTGATGAGCTTGTCCGCGTTGTCGCTGGCCGACTTCATCGCCTTCTGCGTCGCGGCCTGCTTCGAGGCCGCGGACTGCAGCAGCGCGTTCAGAATGCGGCTTTCGACGTAGACGGGAAGCAGCGCGTCGAGCACGTTCTGCGGTTCCGGCTCGAATTCGTAGAGCGGCAGCGTTTCGTTCGCGATCCGGCTCTTCTCCGGCTCGACGACCTCGAGCGGCAGCAAACGGATAGTGCTCGGCTCTTGCGTCATCATGCTCACGAAACGGTTGTAGAGCACGTGGATTTCGTCAACGCCGCCCTCTTCGCCGCCGGTCATGTACGACTCGACGACCGCTTCCGAGATCTCGCGCGCCAACTTCGCGGTCGGCACGTCCGTTTCTCCCTGCCATTCGCGAATAAACGGGCGTCGGCGGAAGTCGAAGTACTGCACGGCTTTGCGGCCGACGAGGTAGTGATCGACTTCCTTGCCCTCGTTCTCGAGACGGGTCTTGAGTTCGGTGGCCTCGCGCATAATCTGCGCGTTGAAAGCACCCGCAAGACCGCGGTCCGAGGACAACACGACGATCGCGCTGCGACGAATCGTGTCCCGCTCGGTCGTGAGCACGTGGCCCTCGTCGCTGTGCGCCGCAACACCGCTCACGGCACGCGTAATCGCGCGCGCATACGGCGACGACGCTTTGACTCGAGCGAGCGCTTTCTGGATGCGCGAAGCAGCGATGAGTTCCATCGCCTTCGTAATCTTCTTGGTCGTCTGCGCAGAACGAATCTTCTGCGTGTAGACCCTGAGCTTCGCTCCCATGGTTTATCGAGCGCCCTTGACGATCTGTTCCTGGTTGACGTCCTCGAACGGCTGTTCGTCATCAGACTCGCTGCCAACGGGTGCCGGATCGCTCGTCTTGAAGCCCTTCGTGAACTCGTCCACCTGAGTCTCCATCTCGGCGAGGATCTCGTCGTTCAGAGCGTTGGTCTCCTTGAGCGTCGACAGGATGTCGGTGTTCATACGGAGGTACTCGAGCAGCTCGGCCTCGAAGCGCAGCACGTCGTCGACGGGGACGGTGTCGAGCTTGCCGTTCGTGCCGGCCCAAATCGAAACGACCTGCTCCTCGACGGGATACGGCGAGTACTGCGGCTGCTTCAGCAGCTCGGTGAGGCGAGCACCACGCTCGAGCTGTCGGCGGCTGGCCGCGTCGAGGTCGGATGCGAACATCGCGAATGCCTCGAGCGCACGGTACTGCGCGAGCTCGAGCTTCAGGGTTCCAGAAACCTTCTTGATCGACTTCACCTGGGCGTCGCCACCGACACGGGATACCGAGATACCCACGTCGACCGCGGGACGCTGGTTCGCGTTGAAGAGGTCGGACTGCAGGAAGATCTGACCGTCGGTGATCGAGATCACGTTGGTCGGGATGTACGCCGAGACGTCGTTGGCCTTGGTCTCGATGATCGGCA
>NZ_CAMEFJ010000163.1 GCF_945915485.1 uncultured Agrococcus sp. | reverse complement strand
ATGCGTCGCCCCTGAGCACCCGAACATCACGCACGTTCAAAGGCTCGCCGATGTTCTGGAACGGGTTGAAGTCATTCGCAACCACGTTGACGCTGATCTCAACGCCCTGATCCGTCTCTGCAGTATCCGTTTCGGCCCTTGGCAGGGGCCGGCTCGACGTAACAACCTCGACGATCACAACGCCCGGTGCGAGATTTCCTGCGGGATCCTGCAGCTCGATTTCGTACGATCCCCGCGTGCCGGGAGCGGCGTCCGTTTCGGCACTCACGACGAGCGTCTGACCGTCGACGCGAACATTCACATCGGCAGCGCTGCCGCTCAGCAAGTCGTATTCCATGCGATCGATGTCACCGTCGTCGGGATCCCACGTGGCGCTTCGCAAGTCGAACTCCGTTGGGGCTTCTCCTGGTTCGACCCGGATTTCGGCCCCGTGGAACTCGGGCGACACTTGACTCGACGGCGTGACGACGATTGGCACGGTGAGCCTCGCGGTGACCGCGTCCGGATCATCGGGACCGCTACCGTCGGTGACCTCGAAGCTGATCGCGGCATCTCCCACATACCCTGGTTCGGATGTATAGACGAGGTTGTGTTCGTCTGCGACGAGGCTGTCTTCGTTGTCGTTCGTCGCCGACACGGTCTCCTCGGTGGTGATTCTCGCGGTGCCGCCGTTGGGCATCTCGACGACGCGATCCAGCGGAATCTCCAGCAGTTCGCCCGACCCGACGTACAGTTTCGTGTCGGATGCGATGTACGGAAGCTGCACGCCGGCGCCGGGAATGAACACAAAGGCCTCCGCGTGCCCGCCATCCTGATCGGTCACACGGTAGGTGATGATCTGGAACTCGTCGGTGGGGACGACTTCCACACCGCCGGGCACCGCGCGCCCCTCACCCGTGAGGACTTCGATGACGAGTTCTGACGGATCTCCGTCCGGGTCGCGGTCGTTCTCCAGCACCGGCACCACGAACGGGTCTCCCGCGGCAACGTCCGCGACGTCGACGATGTCGTCGAACGCGCGAGGGGGTAGGAGAGGTGCGTCGACGTCGACCTGCACGCGGATAGCGCCCACCGCCGTCGCTCCACGCGCATCCTGGATCGTGTACTCCAGCGTGTACTCACCGGGCTCCGAGGGCGCGGTGAAGTTCACCGTCGGGGAGTCCTCACCGAGCCGCAGGTTGACGAATTCGGCAGGGGCGTCTTCGACGTTGACGCTCACGAGGCCGACTTCGTCCCCGTCGGGGTCGGAATCGTTATCGAGCACGGAGACCGCCACAGCGCGATCGGGCCGAACGAGCACGGTATCGAGCGCAGCCTGCGGTGCCTGATTCACGTCGCTCGGCTGCGCGATGCCGACCGTGATCGAACTCACGGACTCGGCGCCCCATCGATCACGCACTCGGTAGTCGAACGATGTTGTTCCTCCGTCCCCCCGGAACGCTTCGAAGTCGAAGTAGTCGGGCCCGACCTCCACGATGCGCCCCATAGCCGGTGCGGTCTCCCAACCGACGAGGGTGACGCCATCGCCGTCAGGATCGATGCCGTTCAGCGGGATCGGGATGCGCACGACATTGCCGGCGAGCACGCGAGCTGTGACATCCATCGCGTGAGGCGGATTGTTGGTGTCGATATTTCTCGGCTCGACCTCTACACGCAGGGAAGCGGTGTCGGTGTTGCCGGCCGCGTCGCTGATCTCGTAGACGACATCGACGAATGGCGGACCGTCGACGCCGACGTGGACTCGAACGCTATCACCGTCGACGAAGACGTGCCCCTCTTCGGGGAGCAATGAAGACTCCACGAGTTGCGGGCTGACGCTGAAGGGCACGCCATCCGGGCTGAAGTCATTCTCGGTGATGTGCACCGTTGTGTAATCGCCGGCGCGCAACGTCGCCGTGTCGTCCATTGCGACCGGATTGCGAGGCTTGTCGGGAGGCTCAACGGGAATGACAACGATCTCACCGGTGGCCGTGTTCGCACCGTTGGAGATGTGATAGCGCAGCGTCGTCCGCTCCCCGAGACCCTGCTGGTCCTCGATTCGCAGCATGTGGCGCTGGAGGAGCTGCACCGCGACGGGGGCGCCGTCGGCATCCACCGACTGGACGACGAGGACGCCCCCGGCCGGGTCGACGTCATTGGCCGTCAAGTCAACGAGCGCTTCGCCGCCCATGGGAAGAAGAGCGACATCGCGAACAGCAACGGGTGTTGCATCTTCGACGGGTTCCGCGATATCGATGCGCACATGCCCTTGAGCCTGACTCGGTCCGGATGCCACGGTGTAGTCGACGAAGTGCGTGCCGATGCTGCCGCCCGTGACGTACAGCGTGTTGGTCGCCCTGTCGATGTCGACCGTGACATCACCACGGGGAGTTGCGCTTGCGAGCCTCGCGTTCTCCCCCGCAGGAAGGAAGTCGTTGTCGAGCGGTCGAATCGACGTGCTCTGGTTCACGCGAGCACTGACGTAGTCGGCATTCGCGATAGGGGTCGATGTTCCGCGCTCGCGGACCTCGACGGCGATCGAAGCTTCCTCTTCGTCCACGCCATCGCTCACGATCACGGTCATCGTCGTCGGCCCGGGCTCACCCGTTGCCGTATAGACGATGCGTCCGTTCGGGCTGAACCGTACCGTGTCGCCGGAGTCGCTGAAGGCATCGATCAGGAAGAGGTCGTCTCCGTCAGGATCAAACCAACTCTCGAGTACGCCGTGCTCGTACTCGGCGCGTTGTTCGACTTCAAAGCCCTGCTCCCGCAACTCCTCAGGAGCAGCATTCTCACCCTCATCCCGAATCGTCAACGTCACCGTCGCTTCATCGGTCCCACCACGACCGTCATCAACCCGATACCCGAACACGACCGAATTGGCGCTAAAATCCTCCGGAA
>NZ_CAMEFJ010000162.1 GCF_945915485.1 uncultured Agrococcus sp. | reverse complement strand
GGAAGGTCTATCAAGTCACCGAGCGCGGTCGAGACGCGTTTAACACTTGGATGCTTGCCGATCTCACGGAAGGCGACGCCGAGTCCGTATCACTGCACCGCTTTTTCTTTCTGGGACTGATGAGTCCGCTGGATCGGATCACGGTCCTGCGGAATATTGTCCGCCGTATGGAGAACGAACTCGACAAATTCACAAAGCTGCAGGAACAAGTGGCCGCGGTTGAGATAGCTCAAGAACACGTCGAGATTGCCGACTACCAACTTGCGACACTGGAACTCGGCCGCGCAGCACGAAGTCGCACGCTCGAGTGGTTCAAGGAACGTCTCGAGCGTGAAGAGCACCAGTAGAGCCGCTGCCCGGACAAAGTTCGAAGATCAAGCAAGAGGGAGGCACCAGCACGATGCAGCAAGTTCTCGTAGTGACCCACCCCGAAGCGTCGCACCATGTTGACGGGCGCGTCGGCGGCTGGTTCGACGCTCCATTAACTGAGCGTGGCCTGACTGAAGCCGGTCAGATCGCAAAGCACATCCGTCAAATTGTTCCGCGGGAAGCAAGGCCTCAGATCGTTGCATCTGACCTGCTCCGTACTCGACAGACCGCCGATGCCATCGGCACCGTACTGGATACCCAGCCGACGTTCGACGCGGATTTACGGGAAAAATCCTATGGAGACGCTGAAGGGCGCCCCCAGCAATGGTTGTCCGAGCGGTTCATTCATCCTCCTCGCATTGGCGATCGCTTGAACCATGATGAAGGCATCGACAATAGCGAGACGAAACTCGAATGGATAGAGCGTGTCTATGCGGCCGTGGACACCATTGAAGGCACCCCTACCGACTTACGCATCATCGTGACCCATGCAGGCACCGCCAACTGGGTGATCGCAGCTTGGATGCGCGTTCCCATCCAGGGCTGCTCCTACGCCGCCTTCAACATCCCGTCGGGGAGTATCACCGTCCTTCGGGAGGACGATATGTTTCACAATCGAACTCTCGTAGATCTCGGAGACCGATCGTTCTTGCACGACCGCTTCGACTGATCTTCGCGAGCGTCTGCACGCTCGCAGCGGCCGTCGCAGCACTGGCGAAGGACGTGCGGTCGATTCCGAACTCCGAACGCTGGGAAGCGCACGCGAGTGCGCGTGGTCTTCTGCCGGAGTCAGACGAGTAAAAACCGTCCGTCTTCAGGTCTTCACGCTGGTTTCCGACGCGACCAGCGTCGGAACCGCTCGAGCTCTTCGAACCCTAAACGCTTGTACACGCCGAGACCGAGTTCACTCGCTGAGAGGACGGCTGGAAGCTCAGGTGCAGTTTCAAGCACAGCGACGGTGAGCTCTCGACCAATACCCCGGCCGCGCCATTCGGGCAGTACTGTGACTGCGCTGACCGTCACGGATTCGGTATTCAGCACCGCCAATCCGGTGCCGACGGCTGCTCCGTCGATGTCCGCAGTGAGGAAGCGCAGTCGCGGATCATGTTGGGAGCCGGC
The DNA here is from genome assembly GCF_945915485.1 of uncultured Agrococcus sp. Lineage (GTDB taxonomy): Bacteria > Actinomycetota > Actinomycetes > Actinomycetales > Microbacteriaceae > Agrococcus. The sequence goes on along the minus strand of NZ_CAMEFJ010000162.1, from coordinate 1,411 downwards.
TGGATGCAGCTCGCCCGGCAGCTCGCGTTGCCCGCCGTTCGCAACGAAGCTCAGTTCCTCCCAGCGGTCGAGCTCTTCGTCGGTCTCGACAGTTCGGATCCGCACGCCGGTGGATGCTCGTCCGAGATCTGCGACTGGGCCGGGCGACCTGAGCATCCACACCGGGCCGTCTTCCGGTTCCCTCCCCGGCAGTTCCCGGCCGGAGAGGACGGCAAAGCTGTCACAGATGTCGCCGGCTACGTCTGCAACGAGATCAGGATGCGCGTCTGGCTCGATCGTGATGCCTGCGAACAGGAATCTGTGCGGGCTCGGACCCGTAGCTCGACCAACAGGTCCTTCGAGAATCCATTCAGAACCGAGATGCTCGTGGAGCGAATGCTGCAAAGTGTTCTCGCCTCGTGCACACAAAGCGATGTTCTCGCGCGTGCTGAGCTGTTCATCTACGCCACACAATCTGCTCTCCTTCGACGACGTGAGTCTACCCGAATGCAGCGGTTTCACTGCCGCTCCCTAACTAGCCTTGTAGGAACACTCCGTCCAGAGGCAAGACCGGCCGGAACACCTGCAAACCCGGCCGCACGGACGAGCCCGTCACCGTAGCGGAGTCGCTAACAGGATCTTCACTGCGAGCTTCCAGCCACCCAACGACGCAACAGTCTAGATTGACATTAGTATTGCTCATCGTTCACGACTGGAATTTGGCTATGCATCGGAAAGCAGCGGCATCGTTCCTATTCGCGGCCCTCACTACGACGGCCCTCACCGGGTGTGTCTCCCTCCCCCAGGCGTCACCCCCTCAGGTCTCTGACGCTTCTCCGTCCTTGACCCACGAACCCGAAGAGGTCATCCGTGAAACAGACATGGTGAAGGACCCGGATCTCTTTTTCGATGAGAATGAATATCAAAGCGATAGTCGCCCCACCGCGTGGCCGGAGGTCATCCCCAAACCCGAGGGCGAACCGATTGATGGAAACGATGGTGTTGCCTTCTACCTGGTTGACGGCGACATCGACTTTTACGAGGAGTACGTTCAGGTTCTTCTCGACATACCGGATGCAGAACTTTTGGATCGTGACGAGCGTGCAGAACGAAACCCGAGCGTGGTCATACGCATCGGTAAATACAGCGCGCTCGTGATGTATCATCCCGACAATGATCGGGTCAGCATAGGCGTTGAGTACTATCTCTGGTAGCCTGCCGCCTCCGCCCCGCCAGGCTTTGCAGTCGCAGAGGGTCGTAGACACACTGGTCATCGCCTACAGCGTACGCAGACCTGCGCTACCTTGACCCCCTACGGACGCAGGCGGTCCCGTGCCATCGCGCCCAACGAGGCGCGGTGGCAGTTCGAATCCCGGACGAACGAAAAAACCGCCTGGCTCTGCCAGACGGTTTTGCTCGTGACCCCAAGGGG
>NZ_CAMEFJ010000161.1 GCF_945915485.1 uncultured Agrococcus sp. | reverse complement strand
GCCGAACTCATCGCCGCGGAGGGCGACGACGAGCTTGACCTCGTAGTGGAGCTGTCGGGAACCGCGCGGAGGTCGCTGTTGGGTCGTGCGAAGAGTGCTGTTCTGATGCTGGGCGGTTACCGGTCGGGGCGCAACACTGCTGTGTCGAGCGAATCTCTGCAGCATTCGAACGGACGTGTCAGTGCACATTTCGTGCTCCCCGAGGGTGCCCTTAGAGAGTTTCGCGGTGACCGTGCTGCACTGTGGACGGCAGTTACGTTGCAGGATGGGCGCGGCAGCGGGCGCGCGCGCCTGCGGGCGAAGGAGGCTTTCTCAGCACGGAGGAAGGGTGTGCGTGTGTTCAGCACCAAGCGCGGCGGAGTAGGAATCGACCTGCGAGAGTAGCGTCGGCCGGGAGGCGCGAAGCAGCGAGCCCAGGCGGCCTAGTACATCGACAGCATTGTGAACACCATCGCCAGCCATAGCCAGCCGGGCACGATGAAGGCCCGCTGAATGATCCCGACTTTCGGTGAACTGACAGTCCAGGCCTTGTCGAAGAAGTAGTTCGCGGCTAGGAGCACGACAGCGGCGGCGCCAGCCGCGATCTTCTGCCAGAGGTCCGGCAGTGTGAACACTGCGATCGCGGCGACCGTAGGCAGCGAGAAGAACACGATGAGCCCGGCCCAGTCATGAATGTTGTGCGACGTGGAGAACTCCTCAGGGTCGCCCTCGGCGGTGCCGGGCGGGTAGCCGCGCATCGGGTCCATGGGGAATGCCGACAGTGCCAATCCGCTGCCGAACACGATCACGGCGATACCCAAGAACAGCCCTGACCCCTGCAACAGTATGCCGACGCCGCCGCACACGATCGCGCATCCCGAAATGGCGAAGTTGACGATTTGTATCCAGCCACGGCGACCGAGCGCGAGGGCGCTGACCGGATGCTGCACGTGCGAGTACCCGCGTCGAGCGCAGCCTTCGATATGGGCGATCATGAGGAAGCCGATAACGCCCGCTGCACCTATGCGCAGCAGCAGTGTCGCAGTTTCGGGGAAGTCCACAACGCCATTCGACCACGTCGGCTGCGATCGCAGCAGTGCCGATCGTCATGATCGTTCGATGCGCTGCAGCGGCAAAAACCAGATCAGGCTACGCTTGCCTGCTGTAGTCGCAGTCAGCCGAGAGCGGGCGGGAAGGCCGAAGAACTAGTGAGCAGAGCAACAACCGATTTTGTCATCGCGGTCGTCGATCGCGGAGGGTTCACCGAGTCGTGGCACACGGGTGTCGCAGTCCTCATCGACGCAGAGGGCGCGGTGCTCGAGCAGCACGGCAGCATCGATGCGCGACACGTTCTGCCTCGGTCATCGCTCAAGCCGTTGTACGCCGCCTCCATGCTCGCGCTCGGTACGACGCTCGAGGACGATCGTCAACTCGCGCTCGCCTGCGCATCGAACGGCCGCCTGCCGATGCACCTAGAGCTCGCCGAAGAGATGGCCGCTGCGCTGGGCGTTGAGGAAGATGAACTGCTGTGCCCGCCGATGCGACCCGCTACGGGTGGTGAGGCGTCGCCATCGGCGCACATGTGCGTCGGGAAGCACCTGCTGATGGCTCGCACCGCGCGCGGCTTCGACGCAACTCTTCCGTACACGGATGTCGCGCATCCGCTACAGGAGCGACTCCGCCAAGACCTCGAGCGGTTGACGGGGGTGCCGACTCGCGCATCCGTGGCAGACGGCTGCACGGCGCCGGTGCACAGCACGACCACCTTGGGGTTCGCCCTCGCGTTCCGCCAGTTGGTCGTCGACGGCGGTGACCCGCTGGCCGAGCACCTCTTGCGAGCGGGTGCGGCAATGCGGCAGCACCCGGCCGTCGTCGAGGCCCCCGGCAAGCCCGACACGGTTGTCGCAGAATCCTTCGACTGCATTGCGAAATTCGGCGCGGAAGGCACGCTCGCGATCACGATGCCGAACGGGATGACGGCCGTGACGCACTGCTTCGACGGCACCAGGCGAGCGGCGACCGTCGCCGCCGTCGATATGCTCGCGCGGCACGGGGCGATCCCCGGTGATGCTCTCGAACGTTACGCGAACGAGCTCGAACTGCAGCATTCCGGCGCCATCGTGAGGTCGGCGCTCGCGGGCTGAGCTGCTGTGTAGCGCCCGACCGCTCGTCACGCTTGACGGCACCGAGCAGAAACGGGGATGCCCGCTAGCGGTCGGCGAGACCCGCCAGCGCTTCCAGCACACCGAGGGCGACGAGCCGCACTGTCCGACCATCCTCGGTATCAGCTGTCGCGTCGACCTCGGTGAAATCGATGGAGCGCACCTGCTCATCGGCGCAGAGCGTGCGAACGAACTCGCGTAGCTGCCAGGCCGAGAGCCCGCCGGGAACGGATGCCGGGCATCCCGGCACGACGGCCCTGTCGCAGGCGTCGACGTCGATGTCCACGTGGATGATGCCGCCGCCGGCACCCGCGACTTCGAGCGCGCGGAGAGCGATGTCGCGCATCGGCTTCTTCTCGCACTCGGCACGGGAAATGACGGTGATGCCGTGCTCTTCGGCCCGCGCGGCGTAGTCGGAAGAGTTCGCGAAGTCCTGGATCCCCACCTGCACGACGCGGTCGGGGTTGAGTCCGGCGTCGATGAGCCGCTGAACGGGTGACCCGTTCGAGACGCCGTCACGCAGATCGTGGTGCGCATCCAGCGTTATCACCCCGACTTCATCGGGGCTTGCTCCCTGAGCCTCCCAGGTGCCGATCGCAGCCGGAACGGTCGCGGCATTGTCGCCGCCGAGCGCGATGACGAGCCGCGCTCGCTCGGAAGCGCTCTGCACGAGCGTCGCGGCATCCGCCTCGTGCGCGTCCGGGTCGGTGGCGTCGCCGGCGTCCGCGATCTGCAACGACGACATCGGCGTCCTGCTGCCGTACGCGTGCGGGGAGTAGCGTGCGAGCGCCTCCCGCACCGCCCCCGGTGTCGCGTGCGCGCCGGTCGCGGAGATCGA
>NZ_CAMEFJ010000160.1 GCF_945915485.1 uncultured Agrococcus sp. | reverse complement strand
GGCGAGCACACCTTCGAGCTGGGCACCGCATCCGTTGTCATCTTCCCGTTCGTGCTGGTCGTCATCCTCGGGGCGACCGTGGGGCTGCAGCGCTTCATCCCGGTTACCGGGCAAACGCGCGCCGCGGGTGAGGCGCTGATTCCGGTCGGCATGGTCGTCTTCCTGGCACTGCTCGGTACGGGCATCGGGCCGATGGTGGGCATGGTCGAAGAGATCGGGCCCGCGCTCGTCATGCAGGAGGTCGGCCAGCTCTTCGGCACCATCATTCTCGCTCTGCCGATCGCGGTGCTTATGGGCATGGGGCGGGCTGCGATCGGGGCCACCTGGTCCATCGACCGCGAATCATACCTCGCGTATGCCATCGACCGCTTCGGTACGAAAGCACCTGAGTACCGTGGCGTTTTCGGCGTCTGGCTTATCGGCTCTATTTTCGGCGCGGTGTTCATGTCATTGCTCACGAGTCTGCTCGGCGGCCTCGACTGGTACAGCCCGCTGTCATTGGCTCTCGCTCTCGGCGTCGGCTCGACTTCGATGATGCTCGGCGGCGTCGGCTCGCTCAGCATTCTCTACCCGGATCTCGCGGTAGAGATCATGGCGCTGGCCGGCATCTCGAACCTGGTGACGAACATTATCGGCTTCTACGCGGGTGTTTTCGTCGGGCTCCCCATCGCTCGCAAGCTGTATCTCTTCTGGTGCCGGGTCTTCCGTCGCCCCGCAGCCGAGATCGCGGAGGCACGCCTGGTCGCCAAGGGTCAGGTACCCGAAGGCGATGCGGCGCTCGATGTTCGACTGGCCAAGAAGAAAGACAGGAAGTCGCAGAGCGACGAAGCACCTCCGCAGACAGCTGAGGATCCCGCGACACCCACGGGCTGGCGGCCGGCCGTCATCGCGTATCCTTTCGCCGGTGTGACGGGGCTGCTGTTCAACTGGATCGGTACGGGTGGGTTCCATCTGCGCGATATCGGCGGCATGGCCGTGTGCCTTGCGCTGACCTGGGTGGCAATCTTCCTGTCGAAGAAGGTGCGGGCCATTCCCGCAACGGTGTGGGTGCTGACGTTTGCCGCGCTCGTGACCACGCCGATCTCACCGGTCGCCGACACCGTGTCGTACCTGGTCCAGGATCTCGATGTGCTGCTGGTCGGGCTGCCGGCCCTCGCCATTATCGGTATGAACATGGGCCGCGACCGTAAGGCGTTCACACAGTTGAGCTGGAAGGTCGTTGTCGCTGCGATCCTCACCTTCAGCTTCACGATTATTGCGGCGGCGTCGCTGGCGGAAATATTCATCAACGTGTGACGCCGACGCGGCAGCGAGGCGCGCGAACATAGTCGCGCGCGCTTGCAGCTAGGACGACGTTCGAACGGAGAACCATGACGAAGAGAATCTTGAATGCGGTGCTGCCCGGCAGAGACCGGCTGGCAGATATCGTCCTCGAAGACGGCAAGATCGCCGCGATCACGGATGCCGTGGTCGACCGCTCGGGCACGCTCGATCACGAGACGATCGATGCCGCTGGCCGTGTCGTGCTGCCCGGTCTTGTGAACGCCCACGCCCACATCGACAAGACGCTGTTCGGCGGCCCCTGGGTTTCGGCCATTCAAGCCGAGTCTGTCGCTGAGCGAATCGCCCACGAGCGCCGGGTGCGCGGCGAATACGGGCTGCCGTCGCAGCAGTACATTTCGAACCTGGTCGAGGCAATGATTGCGGCGGGGACGACGCATATTCGCACGCACACCGATGTGGACCCGGGCGTGGGGCTACACGGCATCTTGGCTGTTGCCGAGGTTGCCGAGCGCTACGCTCACGCCGTCGAGATTCAGCAGGTGGCTTTCCCGCAGGGAGGTCTCATCACGAACCCCGGCACGCTCGAGTTGCTGCGGGATGCTGTCGAAGCCGGAGCAGAGGTAGTTGGCGGCCTCGACCCGGCCGGGTTCGACAACGCCCCGAACGCTCATCTGGAGGCCATCTTCGATCTCGCGGCGTCCACGGGCACCAAGATCGACATCCACCTCCATGACGGCGGCTCACTCGGAGCATGGGAGATGGGCCTGATCGCCGACATGACCAAGGGCTTTGGTCTTGAGGGTCAGGTAGCGATTTCGCATGCCTTCGGCATCGTTCACCCGCCGACGCAGTCGGGTTTACTCGAGCGATTCGCCGAAGTCGGTGTATCTCTTGTCAACGCGGCAGTGTACGACTCCCCCGTGCCGCCGCTGCAAGCGTGCGCCGCAGCCGGTGTTCTTGTTGCGGGCGGGACCGACGGCATCAACGACCTCTGGGGGCCCTTCGGCGACGGCGACATGCTGCGAAGGGCGATGCTTCTTGCCTACAGGAATGAGGGGCGCGCGGACGCGGAACTCGAACGAGCGCTCGATACGGTTACCGTGAACGCTGCACGTGTTCTCGGCATTGAGGGCTACGGTCTGCAGCCGGGTCATGCGGCTGACTTGTGCATCGTGGATGCCCGCTCGGCGGCCGAGGCCGTTGCGAAGGTCCCGGATCGTTGGATGGTGCTGAAATCCGGCAGGGTCGTTGCCGCAGCCGGCAAGCTCGCGGGCGAATTCCCGATGCGTTGACTCCCGTCACGGCTGTCGTCGAACGCTATCCACGTTGCAGACCAGCACAGCTGCGCCTGGGGCTGGGGCTGCGAAGCCAACCAGTCCGCAGACCAGCGTGCCCGCGAGGGCCCTTAAGGGTCACGGGTCACGGAACGGTGCTGCTCTTCAGTTGATGAGGGGTTCTCGCGGGGTCGATCAGAACCCTCGTCGCACTGCACCCCCAGGCTCCGACGACGTCTCCTTGCGGCCAGGATACGACTCGATCGCCGCTCCCCTCCCCGGCCGGGGGTCACCGTGATCGGCACCTCGGAGTGACGCAGACGCTCGATCTCGCCGGCCATGGTGCCCTCGGTGACATCGAGCTCATCGGCCAGCTGCCCGCACGTGAGGATGCGACGGCCCATAGCTCTTGAACGATGTGTTGCTGGCGCTCTACCCGACG
>NZ_CAMEFJ010000159.1 GCF_945915485.1 uncultured Agrococcus sp. | reverse complement strand
CTCGAGGCGTGTGCCTTCTGCCTCGAGCACGCTGAGGCGCTCTTCTCCGCGGAGTCCTGCGACAACACGAACGTCGAGATGGACGCGGTTCTTGACCGTTTTCGACTCCGGCACACGTTGGAAGTAGAGTCTCGGGCCGATTCCGTTCGGGTCTTGGCACGCCCATGAGGAACCCCTCTCCTCGACGGGCAGGGCATCGTTGAAGGCGTCCCACGATTCGAAGCCCGGAGGAACGGGCGGATCCACGTAGCCGAGAACAGCTTTCCAGAACTCCGCGACTTTGCGAGGCTCTTCGCAATCAAACGTAACTTGAACCTGCTGTACAGCACTCATGGCAACCCAGACTATTCCTTTCCAGCAGACGGAGAGCGGTCAACAGGGTCTCCGCCGCGCGGGGCGAGAGCCGCCGACACTGTCTTGTCGCCGACCCCATCGACGGCCAAGTCGAGGTAGCGGTCGAGCATTTGCGGGCCCAGTTTTACTGCTTCGTCCAGTTCTAGGTCTGCGAGTTGCATCGCGAGCCCGTCGATAAAGGACTGCAGGAGCAGCGAATCGGCGTCGAGACCGTCGTTGGCGGTGCTCTCGGCAAGCGCGGGGAGACCTCTCCGCTCACGGATAATGCGTGAGTAGAGCCCGCGTAGCTTTAGGCCTGTCTGTCGCTTCAGAGCGGCTAGCAGCGGATCGGTGTCTGCGTACGCGACGAACGCGAGCCAGACTGCGTGTTCCCGTTGTCGGTCGACGCTCAGCGGCAGCAGATCCAGCAAGATCTCCCTCGTCCACTCCCACACGTCGCCCCACCGAGGGGCTCCGGTGAGGCGCTGCTCAACTTGGGTTGATGTCCATTCCATCGCGTACCGCAACATCTCGGCACGAGTGGGGAAGTAGTGTTGCACCGTTCCAGCGCTCACTCCCGCCTCGGCTGCGACCACGCGTACGCTCACCCCTGCGATGCCTTCGCGGGCCACGACGCGTGTGAGCGCATCGGCAAGCTTGTGCTTCCCATCGCTTGTACCGACCATGTACTCACTATACAGTCGTATTAGGTTCTAATACAATCGTAAGGGAGCATCATGAATCGGATGCGCATAGAGGCCGTGAGCGACAGAAGGTCCGCTGCAGTAAGCGACCGGCGCCTGGCGGTGCTTTGGATAGCGACGGCCAGCGCTGTAGTGCTGCACAACTTTGAAGAGTGGGCGCTCGGAATGACCACGTGGATCGCGACTCACCCCTGGCTTCCGGGGCGCTCGCTGCATGGAGACCAGGCCGAGTTCGCGGTCGTTCTCGCTATCGTCACGTCGGCCGTGCTCGTGATCGCCGTCGCCGCTGTTGCGTTTCGACCGCGGTGGAGCGCAGAAGTGCTGGCGTGCGTCGCCTACGCGCTGATGTTCAATGGCGCAAGTCATGCAGTTGTGAGTCTGCTCTCGTGGAGTCCTATGCCCGGCATTATCACCGGGATCATCGTCCTCCTGCCCCTCGGCACTCTCGTCACACGCATGCTTCCTCCCATGCGGTGGACTGTGTCGAACGTCACGGTAACGGTCATCGCGGCCGTGGGCATCACGGCCGGTGCTTTCGCCGTGGCGTCCGTGTTCGCAGGCGCCCGATGAAAGGGCCAGCGGGATGGAGGGCGAGGCTGGCAACGTGGATCAGCTGTCTGCCCGACCGGCTCGGCGTTCAGCGACTCGTTACCGCGACATGCCAAGCTGAGGTATGGCCCGACGAGAGTTTCCAGACACCGTTATCGAACAGCTCCGCACGGTTGCCGCGGAAGCGGGAGTGGACGCGAATAACGACCTGATCGAGAGAGTCCTGCGCACCGGCATCGGGCTGGGTGTCGATGGCACGGAGCGGGGCGACCTCAAGATCGCAACCTCCGCGATAACGGAGATGCGCTCCGCTTTCCAGCTCTTCGCTCGCTACAGGGATCGCCCGAAGGTGACGATCTTCGGTTCGGCGCGCACCCAGCAGGACGACGTGCTCTACACGATCACGGAGTCGGTCGCGGCCGCACTTGCGAAGCGCGACTGGATGGTCGTCACGGGCGCCGGCCCCGGCATCATGCAGGCGGCGGCCGAGGGCGCGGGCGCGGAATCGTCGATCGGCGTATCGATTCGCCTGCCCTTCGAGGCGCCCAACGCGGTGCTCTCCGACGAGGTCAACCTCGTGACCATGCGGTACTTCTTCACCAGGAAGCTCATGCTCGTCAAGGAGTCGAGCGGGTTCATCTGTGTCCCCGGTGGTTTCGGAACGCTGGATGAACTGTTCGAGTTGCTGACGCTGCAGCAGACCGGCAAGGCGACCCCCGTGCCCATCGTGCTGCTCGACCGCGAGGGTGGCAGCTTCTGGACGGATCTCCGCGCCTACGCTGACAAGCAGTTGATCCCGGCCGGAGTTATCGCGCAGGACGACTTCGACCGCATCCTCATAACCGAGAGCGAAGAGGCGGCAGCCGCCGAGGTGACGGGCTTCTGGCGCAACTACCACTCGCTGCGGTGGGTGCAGAGCGACCTCGTGCTCCGGCTGCGTAAGGAGCCGAGCGAGGATGAGGTGCGCGAGTTGAACGAGCGATTCGGCGCGCTGACCGAGTCGGGCATCCGTGCGACCGGCCCGCTTCCGCCGGAGGTCGCGGATGGGGACGACGTGCAGCAGCCGCGGCTAGTGCTGAGGCTCAAGCCGCGCGAGGTGGGTCGTCTGCACAAGATCATTCGCGGCATCAATGAGTTGCCGAGTGCTCCCGCGGTCGCCGAGGCGCACTAGGCGTTCGGCCCGGGTCGAGCTCTCGCAAGACCCTAGCGTGACCGCGAAGGTTTACGGAATGATGGTGACCATGAACGGACTGCTACGACCCACTGATGACCGCTGGCTCGCGGGCGTGTGCAGCGGGGTCGCCCGCAGATTCGGGTGGAGCGTCGGTCTCGTCCGGTTACTGACGGTCGTCGCCGTCTTGTTCCTTGGCCTCTCCCTGTGGGTCTACATCATTCTCTGGATCCTGATCCCGTCGGGACACTGACCGCTGATTCCTCGGCGCGTCAGTCGGGTGCGCGGAATGGCTTCGAACGCATCAGCGAGGAGCG
>NZ_CAMEFJ010000158.1 GCF_945915485.1 uncultured Agrococcus sp. | reverse complement strand
GGTATCACGCACGCCCCCTACCGTGCCGTGCTGGATGGGCTCGCGGATCTCGGAGCGGACGCTCTCTTCGCTGGTCACACGCACGGTGGCCAGGTACGCGTGCCGGGAGGTCAGGCGCTCGTCACGAACTGCGACCTGCCGGTTGAGCACGCAGACGGACTCACGACCTGGCACACGGGAGGTCGCGAAGTACCGCTGGAAGTCTCCGCGGGGATTGGCACATCCGTGCTCGCGCCGTTCAGGCTCGGCACACCGCCGGAAGCGGTGCTGCTCACGCTGACCGCTCGCGGGTAACATCGCCGTATGCCAGCGCTCCCCGTCATAACCGGCAAGCTCGCGCTTCGCGCCCTGCGACTCCTGGGACGCAGCGGCAATGCCCTGCCCGGCCTCATCGTCGAACGCACGTTTCCTGCTTACCTGTCGAAGACGCTGAGCGCGCTGCCGCACGGTGTCGTACTCGTCACGGGCACGAACGGCAAGACGACGACCACGAAGATGATCGCCACGATCCTGGGGCGCCGGTTTCGTGTGCTGACGAACGACACCGGTTCGAACTTCGTGCGGGGCGCGATCGGCGCGCTCGTCGACTCGTCGTCTTGGGCCGGCAAACTCGATGCTGACATCGCCGTGTTCGAGCTCGACGAAGCGCACGCCGTGAAATTCGTCGAACGACACCGACCGGATCACGTCTTGCTGCTGAACGTTTCGCGCGACCAGCTCGACCGATTCGGCGAGATCGACTTCACCGCCTCGCTACTGGAGCGGGTCGGCCAGGCGGCAACGGCATCCGTCACGCTGAATGCCGATGACGAGCGGCTCGCGGCCATGGCCGGCCGTATGAACGCCGACGTGCACTGGTTCGCGCTCAGCGAGGAGATGCAGCAGCACTTCCCCACCGACGAGGAACTGTACGGCGATGTCGAGACCCAGCCGGTTCCCGTAGGCATGGACGCCGTGCTCGAGTCATACGAGGCGACTTCCGGCGAAACGACGATCGACTTCGAAGGCGATGTGCGAACGGTCAGACTGCGCACATCGGGCGCGCACAACGCGCAGAACGCCACGGCAGCAGCGGTTGTTTCGCGTGTTGCAGGGCTGACGGTTGACGAAGTCACGGAGGGTCTTGCTGAAGTCGAACCCGCGTTCGGGCGCGGTCAGGCGTACCGCATCGATGGGCGCGACGTGCGAATGCACCTCGTGAAGAACCCTGCCGGCTTCCGGCAGTCGCTGCAGGCGGGGCTTGGAGAACAGCCGGATCGCGCCACCATCATCATCAACGATGCCGACGCCGACGGACGCGACATGTCGTGGCTCTGGGACGTCCCGTTCGTGCCGTTGCTGGATGCAGGCATCCCGGTCACGACGGGCGGCGTGCGAGCAGCAGACATGGCGGTCAGGCTGAAGTACGAGGGCCTTGAGGTCGAGTATGACCGAGCGGAGTTAGCCCCCGTCGTAGACGAAGCGATCGCCCGTACCCCCGAAGGGGGCCGCCTCGCGGTCTTCGCGAGCTACACCGCGATGTGGGGGCTGTTCCGTCACCTCGAAACGCGTTCGGGGGGTACAGCATGACCGAGCTACGCATCGCCCACATGTATCCGCAAGAGATGAACATCTACGGCGACACCGGTAACGTGCTCGTGCTGCGCCGTCGACTCCAGTGGCGTGAGCTCGCCGTCTCCGTCGTACCCGTCGGGCTCGGTGACGAGCTGCCGAACGATATCGACATCGTGCTAGGCGGCGGCGGGCAGGATGCAACGCAGGGTGACATCGGCCGGGACTTCGTTCGCAGAGCGCCCCAGCTGCGTTCGATGGCCGACGACGGCGTCGTGATGCTCGCGATCTGCGGCGCCTACCAACTGCTCGGCAGAGAGTTCCGCACGCAGACGGGCCGGGTCATTCAGGGAGCAGGCGTACTCGATGTCGAAACGGTCGGTTCATCGACACGCTTGATTGGCAACCACTCCGTCGAGACGAAGTGGGGCCGTCTCGTCGGCTACGAAAACCACAGCGGTCTCACTCGCCTCCTCGACGACGCGGAACCGCTCGCACGAACCGTTTCGGGATGCGGCAACAACGGAGAGGACTCCACGGAGGGTGTCGTCCGTGACAACGTCTTCGGTACCTATTTGCACGGGCCGGTGCTCGCGAAGAGCCCAGCATTCGCCGATGAGCTGCTTCGCCGTGCGTTCGAACGCCGCGGGATCACCGAGCCGCTGGCACCCCTGGGAGACGAACTCGAGTCGCGGGCCGCGACGGTCGCCGCAGGTCGGCCGAGGTAGCGCCTGCCTTAACCCGTGCTTGGGTGCGAAAAACTTCGAAACATGACGGTCATGTTTCGAAGTTTTTCGCACCCTCCGAGATCGGTGTGCGTGGTGAACGCTGGGAAGCGCCCCGCGATCGATGCGAATACGCTAAGCTGTTCAGGTTGCATCCAGCAGGATGCGGCCCTCGGGGTGTGGCGCAGCTTGGTAGCGCGCGTCGTTCGGGACGACGAGGTCGCAGGTTCAAATCCTGTCACCCCGACCAAATTTTTACCGCGGAAACTTCAGGTTTCCGCGGTTTTTTCTTGCAGGGAGCGCTCTGGTCGCACCCGCTCCAAACGCTCGGTCGGGTCATGAAGGTCAACCTGTGTGTTTTCAACCCCAGTGGATCCCGGAGTACGCGCGGCAGCCTCGTTCTTCCGGAGGTATTGTGCGAAGAAAAGTCGCGGCACTCTCCCGAACGGGAAAAATGTGCGGGGCGCAGCCGCGGAAGGCAACTACTGCGAGAAAACCTTTCGTTACTCGAAGTGTCCGAATTTCCTGAAAACTCGCTGATTCCGACATACCACGTCAATCTTGTAGCAACAATTGCGTATTCCCGGAAAGCGTGCTTAGACTGTCTGCCGTGCCTTGACTTCCGTCGAGCGCCTTTGGGCTGGCCTGTTGGTCACTGCTCGCCGGGCTAGCACGTAACACCTTGATCAACTCACAGGAGCGACGCGAAATTGGAAAAGCGACACCGTAGGTGGCTGAAGGTCACCGCGGCGACAGTCGGCGCAGGAGCGCTGGCGTTCGGAGGAGTAGCTCTCCCAGCTGCAGCCGAAGAGTCGTCGAATGACACCGAACCGAC
>NZ_CAMEFJ010000157.1 GCF_945915485.1 uncultured Agrococcus sp. | reverse complement strand
GGCTTCAATCCGCGCCGGCGATCGCCGCATCGAGGATGCGATCCAGCGTCGCGTGCGCGCTGCGGCGTGCCTCTTCCCCGGCTGCGTGCTGCGCGATCCATAGGGCAGCCTCGTTCATGGCGCCCGAGAGCAGCGCCGTCATCGCCTCGAGCAGCTCCTTGCGAACGCCGACCGCTTTCAGGACGTCGCGCAAATGCAGGGCGGAGTGCTCGGCATCGTGACGCCGCCAGCCCTCCCAGCCGATTACAGCGGGTCCGTCGATGAGCAGAATGCGCGCAGCGGCACCCGCGGTGGCGGCGTCGAGAAATGCGTGCGAGCCGGCACGCAGCTGATCGATCGCCCCCGAACCGGCTCGTTCGGCGGCCTCGACGACGGCACCGGCGACCTCCTCCTGCTGTTTGGCCGCGACTCGTTCGAACAGCCCCGCCTTGTTGCGGTAGTGGTGATAGACGGCGCCGCGCGTCACGCCCGCTTCCCGCGCGATGTCGTCGAGTGAGACGTCTGCGAATCCGTGCGTCGCGAACAACCGAGTCGCGGCTTCGAGAATGGATCGAGCGGTCTTGGCAGCGTCCGCTGCTGAGGCACGGGGCATGAGCACTTCCTTTACATACACAAAGTATGTATCCTGTTTTTGATACATACACATTGTACGTAAAGGAAAGCGCAATGACAGTCACCAGCCTCTACCCCGTGCTCATGTCGAAGGATGTGGCGACCGCCGCAGCCTTCTACCGGGAGACATTCGGCTTCGAAACCACCTTTGAAACCGACTGGTACATCAGCCTCCGGCTCGGAGCCTTCGAACTGGCGATCCTGTCCTTTGACCACGAGACAGTGCCGGAGTCGCATCGATCACTGCCCCGCGGCGTCATCGTGAACATCGAAGTCGACGACGTCGATGAGGTCTACCGGCACCTCACCGAGACCGCGGGGCTCACTCCTGTGCTCGCACTGCGCGACGAAGACTTCGGCCAGCGGCACTGCATCGTCGAGGCACCCGACGGCGTCCTGCTCGATGTCATCCAACCCATCCCGCCGAGCGAAGCGTTCGCACGCGCTTACTCGACCGACTCCTGAACCGCGGGCTTCGCGGGCTTCGCGGGCGTCGTGAATTTCAGCCCCACGACCGCGCCGACGATCGCCACGAGGCACAGCCAGCCGGCCCACGACAGCTGCTCCTGCCCCGTAAGCGCCGAGTAGGCGACGGTGCCGGCCGCGCCGATACCGACCCACACACCGTAGGCAGTGCCGATGGGAATATCGCGAGCCGCCCATCCCAGCCCGGCAAGGCTGATGATCGCCGCAATGACGAACACGATGCTCGGCACGAGATTCGTGAAGCCCTCCGACGCCGACAGCGCTAGCGCCCACACCGATTCGAAGACGGCACTGAGCAGCAGAATGATCCAGGCGCGCATTACGACACCACTTTCAGCCCGACGACGGCTCCCACCAACAGCAGAAGCAGCAGCGCGCGAATGAGCGTCAGCCGCTCCTCACCGCGGACAGCGGCCACGAGTACAGTCGCAACAGCGCCGATGCCGACCCACACGGCGTACGCGGTTCCGACCGAGATGGTCAGCATCGCGTACGCCAGCCCGACCATGCTCACGATGAATGCGACGACGAACAGCAGCGTCGGCCGCCAGCGTTTGAAGCCTTTCGAAGCGCCGAGCGCGATCGCCCACACGGCCTCCAGGAGCCCGCTTGCGATCAGAACGATCCAGTCCATGAGTGAACCCTCAATGGCCGTCTTGTCGTGGTGCGGGTACAGCTCCCTCGTCCGCGGCTGCGTCGTTCGCAACCCGGCCTCCAGAATAGCAAATCGGCGGGTCCGTGGCCTAGACTCGTAGACGTGACACGGGGTGCCGCGCGCGGCTGAGATCACACCCGTCGAACCTGATCCAGTTCGTACTGGCGAAGGGATGTCCGAAAGCGTTCGTCGCTACCCTTCGCCCCCGATGACGGGAGGCAATGCATGACCGAATTCGAATCGACCGCGGTGCCCTTGCAGAAGCAGGTAGTGCTCGTGACGGGAGGGGCCCGGGGTCTGGGCCGCGCCATCACCGAGTCGCTGCTTCGCGAGGGCGCGCGAGTCGTCGTGAACTATCGCAGTAGCCGGGAAGCCGCGGAGGGCATCCAGCGGGAAAACCACGGCAGGGTCGTCGCGCTGCGGGCGGATGTCCGCGACCGTCTGCAGGTGGACGCGCTGTTCGAACGTGCCGGGGCCCTTTTCGACGCTCCCGTCACGACCGTCGTCAACAACGCGCTCACCGACTTCGAATTCGATGGAGATGCAAGGGCCAAGGCGCACGAGATCGGCTACGACACCTTCGCCGCGCAGTTCTCCAGCGCTGTGCAGGGCGCACTCAACACGACGCAGGCGGCGCTGCCTCACTTCGACCGCGCCGGACACGGCCGAGTGATCAACGTGGGGACGAACCTGTTTCAGAACCCGGTTGTGCCGTATCACGACTACACGGCGTCGAAGGCTGCTCTGCTGGCACTGACACGCACCTTCGCCGCCGACCTCGGCCCTCGAGGCGTCACCGTGAACATGGTGAGCGGCGGTCTGCTGCGCACTACGGACGCGAGCGCTGCGACCCCCGAAGAGGTCTTCGACGCGATCGCCGACAGCACCCCGCTGCGGCGCGTGACAACGCCCGAAGAGTTCGCCGACGCCGTGCTCTTCTTCGCATCTCCGTGGGCCAGAGCGGTCACGGGGCAGAACCTTGTCGTCGACGGAGGATTGGTGAACAACTGATGACGAACGAACACCCGACACGCATAACCGCTGCGACGGTCGACCGCGTTCGCGAGCAGTCGCCGCTCGTGCACTGCATCACGAATAACGTCGTGCCCAACTTCACGGCCAACGCGCTGCTCGCTGCCGGCGCCGCACCCGCCATGGTCGACATCGTGGGTGAAGCTGAGATGTTCGCCGGGATCGCGAGCGCACTCCTGGTCAATCTCGGAACCCCGACGCCCGAACAGCGCGGAGCCATCGCAGAGGCCGTGAAGGGTGCATCCCGCGCGGGCACTCCGTGGGTGCTCGACCCTGTCGCTATCGGAGCGCTGCCGATCCGCACCGGGCTCGCGCACGAGCTCGCCGATCGGCAGCCGACCGTGATCCGCGGCAACCCCTCTGAGCTCTTGGCTCTCGCAGG
>NZ_CAMEFJ010000156.1 GCF_945915485.1 uncultured Agrococcus sp. | reverse complement strand
CGGTTCAGCTTGCTGATCGTGACGGGTCCGCGCGAGAGGATGATCCAGCCGATCACGATCGCGAGTAAGGAGAAGACGGTGACGAACGGCCCGAACGTGTCGAACTCTGCTCCGAATGCCTGGTTCGAGATCTCCGTGAACGCTCGCCCGAAGAGCACACCGAGCAACGAAGTCCAGCCCATTTCGACCAGCAGCACGATCGTGAAGACGACGATGCCGACTCCGACGATGCCGAACACCGATTTCAGCGCCCGATACTGCTCGACGCCGATGCGCTGACTCAGCACGACGCTGCCGAAGGCCATGATGGCAAGGCCGATGCTGTTGCCGATGAGCATGGCGGCGATGCCGTCGGTGAACCCGACCAGCAGCACGGTTGCGCCGCCTGTCATGAACGCCCACGTGGCGATGGCAAGGCTGATGGTCACCCAGCTGAAATCGCCGGCGCCCCAGACGCGTTCGGCTTTCGTGAGCGGCAGCGAACCGTACGTGGCTTCCTTCGCGACTTCCTGGTCGACACCGCGAGCGCGTTTCTCGTTCACAGCGCTGCCACGATCCAGGATGCGGCGGCGATGCCGAGCGCCACGGCAATGAACACGAGGATGCTACGACCGCTCAGTGCCGCGTGCACGGAGTCGCCGATCTCGTTCGATTCGATCTCCGTCAAGCGACGGTCGAGCTCCTGCTCGAGTTCAGTGTGCTGTGTCATGGGCGGATAAACCTCCTTGTGCATCCAGTGCCGGGTTGTAGCTTCACACAGCCTAGGGATCGCACACGGATTCGCAAATCAGATAGACAGTGCATAGCCACCGTATCTGCACATTTGCACGGATAAGTAACACTTTACGAGGATTCGGCACCTCAGTAGCCACTGATCGTGTAAAACTGCTGCTATGCAGTCGAACAACTTTGTGCAGCGGAGTGCCGCGTGACGGCCCAGCACGAGCTCGAAGAGCTCCACGGGCGCATCCTGCGGGAGCTTCGGGAGAACGCGCGCGCGAGCTATTCCGGGATCGCGTCACGCCTTGGCACGACCCGACGCATCGTGACGCAAACCGTGCAGGACGCCCTCGACTCCGGTGAGCTTCGCATCACGACTTCGATCAGCCCCGACCTCCTCGGCCTCGAACGGTTCGCGTATCTGCAGCTGAAGACAGACGGCCCGATGGGTCCGGTGCGCGATGCCCTGATCGAGATGGTGGAGACGACGTTCGTCGCCGATATCTCGGGTGCCTACGCGATCGACGCCGAGATTCGGGTCGGCCCCGATCCTCACCTGCGGGAAACCGTCGATCGGGTGCGGAGTCTGCCGGGCGTACGCTCGTTGACGATGCACGTCTACGAGAGCATCGACATCAATCTCTATTCGCCCATCCGCACGGGGTCGACGCGGTTTCTGGTCGACGAGGCCGATCACGCCATCGTGCAGCACCTGCAGCAGGACGGAAGAGCCTCGTTTCGCACGCTCGGAGAAGCCGCGGGCATCTCTCCCAGCGGGGCACGCCTCAGGTTCGAACGGCTCACGGCGCACGGCGCGGTCAAGGTCGTGGGCATCCCGTCCAGGCGCAACAAGACCGACTTCCCGTCGCTCGGGGTCGGCCTCCAGGCCAGGCGCTCGTTGCAGAGTGCATTGCGGCTGGTGAGGCAATTGCAGCCAGAGTTCTTGGCGATCACGAACGGCCACTACGACATGATCGCGACCCTCTCGGCCGAGAACTACGAGGGGCTCATCCAGGTGACCGATCGCCTGCGAGCCGCCGACGAGATCGAGTCAGTCGAGGCCTGGTCTAATCTGCGCATCCTCAAGGAGCAGTACGGCGAGGGAGATCAGATTCTGCCCACGCGGCGTAGAGCTCGCCGCGGCGATCGCGAAGGTAGTTCGACTCCGGCCCCGGCACCGAATCGGGGCTAGGAAGTTCGACGATCAGCAGTTGCGAATCGGCGCCTGCCCGGCCGAGTACCGACCCGTCCCATGACGCGACGAGGCTGTTGCCCGCGAACGACACGGGGTCGCCTCCGGCCGCGACTCGCGCGGATGCAGGATGGTCGGCATATGCGACGACGACGCCGTTTTCGGCCGCACGAGCGGGGATGAGAATGTCGGGCACGTAGTGCGCCGTGCTGTCGATCGCGGTCGGCACCAGCACGAGGTTCGCACCCCTGGATGCGAGGTGACGGGCAGGCTCGGCGAACTCGATGTCGTAACAGATCTGCAGACCGACGTTCCAACCGCGCCAGTCGACGACCTGCGCGGGTGCGTCCGCCGCCGCGAATGTCGTCCGCTCTTCCTCGCCCCACAGGTGCACCTTGTCGTAGCTGAGCAGCTGGCGGCCGTCAGCGGCCCAGAAACCGGCCGAGATCGTAATCGATCCGTCGTCCTGCCGACGCGGGTAGCTGGTGACGATGCCGGTTTCGGTCGATGCGGCAACCTGAGCTACCCGCTGCTGGATGCTCGTCACGTCGTTCTCCGGCAGCCAGTCGCGCAGTGCCACCGGCGCGTAGCCGGTGATGAACAGCTCTGGGGTCAAGACGAGTTCGGCACCGGCATCGCGGGCCGCTTCGGCGCCGGCGCGCAACGTCTCGAGGTTGGCGTTGACATCGAGCGGTTCAGCCTCGACCTGCAGCAGCGCTATTCGCACAGTGAATCCTCCTACCGGGGTCGACCTCGTGTGGCGACCGCATTCGCTCCTTACGCACTCCAGACTGTAACCCACCGCTGATCGGCGGGAACGAGCGAAGACTTGAGCGAAGCGTCGAATGTCGCAAGTTGCACATCGTGGTGTGCCGCAAGATTGACGAGGTGGAGGCCGGTCACTTGCCGTCGACCGATGAGTACTCGCGTGTCGACCCGTTCTTCCGCGAGGGATGTCGCGTCCGGCAGGAACGACCAGTTCGGTACCTTGCGAATAGCCGCCAGCTGGTCAAGAGCTTCGCGTCCGCGCAGCCTCCTCCCCACGACCGCCTCGGTCAATAACAATCGCAGAAGTCCGGACTCTGTAACGGAACACGTGCTCCAGGAGTCGAGGTCCGCGAACCGCTCATGAGCGATTTCGTGATGAATGTGCTGCCGCCACGTCAAGGCGAGCAGGACATTGACATCAAGCAGCATCGCCAGCGGGTGGATCGTCATCCCGGTAGGTAGCGACCAATTCGTCAGTGACAATGTGATCCACCGAGCCGTCCAGAACAGGGAAACCCGATCGGCTCGACGCGGTTGCGCGCGGAGATTGCAACCCTGC
>NZ_CAMEFJ010000155.1 GCF_945915485.1 uncultured Agrococcus sp. | reverse complement strand
TCCAGCAACAGATACGGATGCCCCCACCAGGAAGCGGGCTGCTCGATAAATGCATCCCACACTCGCTTGATCGGCGCTGCCACGTCGACCGCCTGTTTGATGTGCACACTGTTCATGCGAGTTTCTCTCCTCTCTCTGCAGACAGCCGCAGATACTCATGGATGCGCTGCAACTTGTCTTGCCAACCTCGCCCAACGGCGCCGTGCATGCCCTCCGGGAAGACGCCGATGGCTTCCTGCCGGAATCGCAGGGTTGTGACTCCGGCGGCCGGCGATTCCTCTCTGCCCGCGTGCGTCTTGGTCACGTATAGAGACCGGCAGTCGGGCGAGCGGAATTGCTTCAAGGAAGCTCTCACGGCTGATTTTCGTGACCCGGCCGCTGCGTTACCCGGCTGCCCATCCCCCGTCGGTCGGCATGATGACGCCATTGACGTCGGATGCGGCATCCGATGCCAAGAACAGAATCGCGGCGGCCTGCTCCTCTGGCTCCGCGTTGCGAAGCGCCGACTGGTGCACGGGTGTTATACGCTCCATCGATGGTCCGTGGATGGTCTTCTGCAGCTCGGGAGTCATGACGTTCGTCGCGACTCCACCCGGCGCGATCGCATTCGCGCGCACGCCGTCGTGCGCATACGTGTAGGCGGTGTTCTTCGTCAGGCCGACGATCGCGTGCTTCGACATCGTATATGCCGCGCCCGCGGCAGCTCCGCGGATGCCGGCTGCGGAGGCGACGTTGACGATCGAGCCCGACCCGCGCTCGCGCATCCCGGGGAGCGCAGCACGCGTGAGGTACAGCGGCGCAAGCGTGTTGACGCGCAGCACACGATCGAGCACTGCGTCGTCGAGGTCCGCCGCACCGGCGAAGTTGTCCATGATGCCGGCATTGTTGACGAGGATGTCAACGCGTCCGAACGTCTCGGCCGCCTGATCGACGAGCTGTTCGGCGACCGTGGGGTCGGAGATGTCACCGATGACGGCGAGCGCCTCACCACCGGCCTCGACAATCAGCTTGACCGTCTCTTCGGCAGTATCGGCGATGTCCGAGACGACAACTCTTGCGCCGTGTTCTGCGAACATGGTTGCGGTGGCCCGGCCGATGCCGCTCCCCGCACCCGTGATGATGGCGACTTTATCGTTGAGCGCGAATAGTGACACTGTGATCTCCTTCTTTGCAGCGCGTAATCACAAGTCAAGCACCATCCGTCGTGGCTCGCCAGGGTTTCGTGCGCCGCGGCGAAATGGGGCCCATGCGCGCATAAAATAGTCGGAAGAAGGCCCTTTGGGAGCCTCCCCAACGTGCTTCTTTGCACTATTTTTCGTGCGATACGGGAAACGCGCGCAATGCTTGCCGGGCCGACCTCATCTCGCCCGCGCCGGTGACGAAAAACTTGCGAAGTGTTGTGTCCACAGCGCAAGTTTTTCGACACAGACGATGGGCTGGGGTGTCACCGGATCTGGCGGCGCAGGAAGTGAATCCGGTCGCGCAACTGCTGCATGGATGCCCTGCGCACCTCAGGACCGCCGCACGCGCGGCGCGCCTCCGAGTGGATCATCGCGTGCGTCGATTTGCGCTGCTTCGCCACGATCGACACGAGCGAATTGAGCAGCTGCCGCTCCTCTTTCATGTTGCGGTAGAGCGGCTGCACGGTATCGGCCCGCTTGGGCCGAACACTCACGCGCGCGGCCTGCCGTTGCTGCCGTCGTTTCAGCAGGTCGCTGACCTCTTCCGGCTCGAGAATGCCGGGGATGCCGATGAAGTCGAGCTCCTCCTCCGTCGAAGGCTCGACGAGCTGGCCGAACTCGGCATCGCCGAACAGCACCTTCTCAAACGTTGCACTCGACGACAGCGGCTCCCACACGAACGGGGCAGCTTCGCGCTCTTCCTGATCGGGCTTCTCGGCGGCCGCGAGCGCTTCGTCATCGAGCAACCCGTCGTCATCGCGATCGAGCCCCAACGCGTGATCGCGCTGCTTCTCGAGTTCCGACGCGAGGCCCAACAGCACCGGAACCGACGGCAGGAAGACCGTCGCAACCTCGCCCTTACGGCGTGACCGCACGAAGCGGCCGATGACCTGGGCGAAGAACAGCGGCGTCGCCGAGCTCGTGGCGTAGACGCCGACCGCGAGGCGCGGCACGTCGACACCCTCCGAGACCATCCGCACGGCGACCATCCAGCGACTCGTGCCGGTCGAGAACTGCTCGATGCGGTCGGAAGCGCCGTCGTCATCGCTCAGTACCACGGTGACCTTCTGCCCGCAGATCGACTCGAGGATGCTGGCGTACTGCCGCGCCTGCGCCTGATCGGTCGCGATCACGAGGCCACCCGCGTCCGGCACGGCTTGGCGTACATGCGTGAGCCGCACATCCGCGCTGCGGAGCACCTGCTGCATCCACTCGCCGCCCGGGTCGAGCGCGGTGCGCCACGCTGCGCTCGTGATGTCCTTGGCGTCTTCGTGGCCGAGGGTCGCCTTCATCTCGTCGCCCTGCGCCGTGCGCCACTCCATCGTGCCCGCGTACGACATGAAGATCACCGGCCGAACGACGCCGTCCTGCAGCGCGCGGCCGTAACCGTAGTCATAGTCGGTGACCGAATAGCGAGCACCATCAGCCGCTGGCTGGTACTGCACGAACGGGATGGGCGCCTCGTCGGAACGGAACGGGGTTCCCGTCAGCGAAAGCCTCCGCGTTGCCGCCGAGAACGCCTCGCGCACGCCGTCGCCCCAGCTGAGGGCGTCACCGCCGTGGTGCACTTCGTCGAGGATCACGAGGCTGCGGCCCGACTCGGTGATGCGCTTGTGCACGACGGGCCTCGCTGCGACCTGCGCATACGTGACGACGACGCCGTCGAACTGGCGAGGGTAGTCGCCGTCGCCGTTGCGAAACTCGGGGTCGAGCTTGATGCTCGCCCTGTGCGCCGCATCGGCCCACTGCCGCTTCAGGTGCTCGGTCGGAGCCACGACCGTGATGCGCTGCACGACTCCCCTGCGCAGCAGTTCGGATGCGAGCCGCAGCGCGAACGTCGTCTTCCCCGCACCCGGCGTGGCAGCAGCGAGAAAATCGCGCGGCTCGGTCGCGAAATATCTCTCGAGCGCCTCCTGCTGCCAGGCGCGCAGCGTCTGCGTCGTACCCCATGCAGCACGTTCGGGATACGTGGGAGGCAGGTGATCGGCGGCATACGAACCGAAATGCTGGTCCCGCTCGAATTCCTGCTCAGTCACAGCCGACCAGCGTACCCGGCACCGGTGACAGAAGCCGAAACGGCGG
>NZ_CAMEFJ010000154.1 GCF_945915485.1 uncultured Agrococcus sp. | reverse complement strand
CCACGTCGTAGCCTTCGTAGGCGGGCGGCGGATCGTTGCGCACATTGCGTGAGCACTCGAAGTCACGGCAGATGAGCGTGCCGACCGTGTTGCCCCGGCGGCCGGCACCGCCGGCACGCTTGGCGCTCCAGAACACAACCTCATTCGGCAGCCGGACATCCCGGCACCAGTTGCACATGGCACGCGACCTCGGTGATGCTTCCGCCTGCTTCAGCACGATGCCGACGGGATCATCGTCGAGCCTTGGCAGCACGGTGTAGCCGCGCCGCGGGAGCTTCGGGTCGCGCCAGCCGAAGAAGTCGAGGTCTGGCCAGTCGCTTTCCTGCAGCTCTTCGAAGAAGCCGGGCAGCCGCATGTCCTTCACCTCTTTGCGTGAGGCGTTGACGAAGGATGCGCGGATGAACGATTCGGTTAACGGTTGCATGAGTATGCCTTTCGAGAGCGCGGCAAGGCTGCGCTCGGGTGAGTCGATGAGTAGGTTCGTCGAAGTCGCCCTGCGGGGAACGGATTGCCCGCAAGGCCAGGACGCGTCAGCTACTCACCGTCGGCGAGAACAGCGCCGACGACCTCCATCCGCTGGGAGGACAGCTCTCGGAAACTCACGGGCCCAGTGTACGCCCGCTACTCGAATCGCGCGATGCCCTCGCATCGATACTTCAGAAGCGACGTTCAGAGCATCGCGGTGAGTACCCCACCGTCGGCTCGCAGAGCCGCCCCGTTCGTCGCGGAGGACATCGGACTCGCAAGGAAGGCGGCGAGGTGCGCGATCTCCTCGGGCTCGAGGAAGCGGCCGAGGAGGGACGTCGAGTTCTTGCCTTCGATTGATCGCTTCACGTCGTCGGCGGGAATGCCTTGCTCCTGCGAAATCGCGTCAACGACCCCGGCGACTCCTGCGGAGTACGTCGGCCCTCCGAGGATCGTGTTCACGGTCACTTGCGTTCCGCTCGTGAGTTTCGCCAGCCCGTTGCCGAGCGCGATCAGTCCCGCCTTCGCGACGCCATAGGGGATCATGTCACCCGGAACATTCACGCCCGACTCGCTGGCCACAGAGATGATGCGCCCCCAGCCGCGCTCGAGCATCCCCGGCAGCAACCCTCGGCTGAGACGAACGGCGCTCATCAGATCGATCTCCAGGTAACGGCGCCAGGTCGTGTCGTCGATCTCGAAGAAGTCCATGAGATCGAAGACGCCGACGTTGTTGACAAGGACATCAACCGGGCCCAGCTTCGCGAGCAGCGCCGCCACTTGTTCTGGCTCTCCGAAGTCGGCGGCGTGTGCGGAAACAGCAACGCCGGGCACCGCCCCTCGCAGCCGATCGGCCGCCGCCTCACAACGCTCTCGGGTTCGACCGTTGAGGATGACCGCTGCTCCTTCGCGCGCAAGCGTCTCGGCGATAGCGTAACCGATCCCCTGCGTCGATCCACTGACGAACACGCTGCGTCCCGCTAGCTGAAGATCCATTGTCCCCACCTCTCAATTTACTTTCTCAGTCAACTGAACTCTAGTGATATTTACTTGACTGTGCAAGTGAATAATGCACTAGTCTGGTTGTATGGACGAAGCCGCATCCGTCACCTCACTTGAGGGTGACGACCTCGAGACCTGGTCATCCCTCGCGACGGTGCTCGAATGGCTCCCCTCCGCACTCGACGCGCAGCTGACGAACCACGCTGGGCTGACGCACTTCGAGTACGGCATCCTGTACGCGCTCGACTCGGCAGAGGGCAGCTCGCTGCGCATGAGCACGCTGGCGGCATATGCCAACAGCTCCCTCTCACGACTCTCTCGCGCGGTGTCGCGCCTCGAGCGTCGTGGATGGGTCAGGCGCTCACCGGATCCGACTGACGGCCGCACCACCCTCGCGACGCTTACAGACGACGGATCGACCGCCGTGGATCGCGCGACGCCCGGCCATGCCGCGCTTGTGCACGAGCTGGTTCTCGATCGAATCACTGCCACACAGAAGCGCCAGCTGCGAGATATCTGCGGCAGGATCCAGAAAGCCATCCGCAGCGAAGAAGGCTGGCGCGCTTGAACGAAGTTCACCGTTGACCCCCGATCACACTGGATGTTTGGCAGACTGAAGCGTATGGAGATCCACCTCACCGATGACGTCGAAGCCGACCGCCTGCTCAGCGACGACCCCTTCGCGCTCCTGACCGGCATGCTGCTCGATCAGCAGATCGCGATGGAGGTCGCGTTCGTTGGCCCGCACAAGATCGTCGAACGCATCGGCTCCATCGACCCTGCTGTCGTCGCGGAGTACGACCCGGACGCCTTCAAGGCCGCATTCAGCGAGAAGCCGGCCGTCCACCGCTTTCCGGGCTCCATGTCTGGCAGGGTGCAGTCGCTCGCGGCCGCGATCGTGGACGACTGGGATGGCGACACCGCCGCGATCTGGACGCGAGACAGCCCGTCCGGTGCGGAAGTGCTGAAGCGCCTGAAGAAACTGCCAGGCTTCGGCGAGCAGAAAGCGAAGATCTTCCTCGCGCTGCTGGGCAAACAGCTGGGCTTCGATGGCGAGGGCTGGCGCGAAGCGAGCGCTCCCTACGGCGAAGAAGGCGCGAAACGATCCGTCGCGGACATCCACGACCGTGCCTCCCTGCTGGAAGTGCGCGAAACGAAGCGCGCTGCGAAGGCCGCTAAGGAGAAGTAACGGGGCTACCGGCTTCTCTCCTCCTGGTCGGCGCTACTCTGGCCGTCGTCGCCCGTGACATCTATGGCGTTCTGATACGCCGCAGTCGCGCTACGGAAATACGTCACCAAGCCCTCTTGCTGCTCTGCGCTCAGTGAACCGATAGCCGTGCCTATCGGCTCCCTCACGGAAGAGAACAGCCGAATCGCTTCGCCCGGAATCAGGCCGGTATGAGCGACGACCCCCTTCCTCCTGTCTGCCGCGTCAACGGTTCTCTCCGCGATGCCTGCCGCGACCAGCCGATCGATCACGCGGGTCGTCGCGCTCCTACTCAGCCTCAACCGGTCCGCGAGCTCTCCCGGCGACAGCGGTCCGTCGAGCTCGAGGATGCTGCTCGCCTGATAGTCGGTAGGGCCCATCCCTCCGGCTTCAGCTGCGGCGAGGTGGAATCGAACGACCGCCGCCAGGTACGTGCGGTAGACGCGAGTGAGTTCGTCGGAAGACATGCTTGCTCCTTAGTTGCACATGTGCAATGATTGCAGTCATGCAAATTATAGCACTGATGACGGAGGCGCCGAGTGAGCACTGACAATTTCGAAACAGCGAAGAAGAGCACGACCCAGCGCAAGCG
>NZ_CAMEFJ010000153.1 GCF_945915485.1 uncultured Agrococcus sp. | reverse complement strand
TGGGGCCCGCATTGCGGGCCCCACAGCTGAGAGAGTAGACGTTTGCCGCTAGGGCTTACATCGAGCCTTCTTCTTCGCGAACGAACTCGTTGCGGTTGTCAGCGCCGTATCCGTAGATACCGATGACAGCCGTCGTCGGGTCGCCGTTCTCGTCGAACTCGATCGGTCCGGAGACACCGTCGTAGTCGATGTCCTCGCCCGCTTCGAGCAGTTCGAGGCACTCGGCCACTTCGGTGCACTTCGTGCCATCGCGCGAAACGTCCTGCAGGTTCTCCTTGATCGTGTCGGAGTCGGGTGATCCACCCTGTACTGCCGCGAGTGCTGCCAGAACAACCGCGTCGTAGGACTCAGCGGCGTAGTTGTAGTCCTCGAGCTCGGGGTCGACCTCCAGCAGACGCTCACGGAAGTCGCCGTCCGCCTGCGCACCGGGCTGCGTACCCTGAGCACCCTCGAGCGTTCCCTCGGGGAAGTCGAAGCTGTTCGAGAGGTTACCGTCGACGAAGTAGAACATGTCACCCGTTGCACCGGCATCGATCAGCGCCGGAATGATGAGGCTCGCCTCTTCGAAGGTGATGAGTGCGATCGCGTCGGGGTCCGCCGCCATCACGTTGTTCACCTGCGTTGTGAAGTTCGTCTCGTTCGGGTTGTAGAGTTCCTCGGCTACGACACTGCCGCCAGCTGCCTCGATGGCGATCGTCGCGTTCTCGGCAAGACCCGTTCCGTACGGGTCGTTGAGCACGATCATGCCGATGTTGGCAGCACCGTCGCCCGTCATGAGGTTACCGAGCACTCGACCCTGCAGCACATCCGAGGGTGCGGTGCGCCAGTAGACGTCATTATCCTCGTAGTCGGTGAAGTCAGGAGCCGTGTTCGCCGGCGAAATCATCACGATGTTCGCATCGATCATCTTGTCGATGAACGTGAACGAAACACCCGACGAAGCCGAACCGATGACGACATCGGCACCGTCGGCGATCACCGTGTCGGCGGCCTGCGATGCGATGTCGGTCGTGGTGTCACCGGAGTCGTGGTGCGAGACGTTGATCGGCCACGGGTAGCCGGCCTCCTCAAGCTCCTTCTGCGCCAGGTCGATACCTGCGAACTCGGGCGGGCCGAGGAATGCGAGCTGCCCGGTCTGGGGCAAGATCGAAGCAACGTTCAGCTCGCCACCGGCGTCATCGCCGTTGCCGTTGTCACCGTCGCCGCCTCCGCCGTCCGAGGCACAGCCAGCGAGGGCAAGCGCTGCGATGAGTCCGGCTGCGCCCAACGTGGCGCCTCGCCGAGCTCTCCGCGAGCTTGAGGTCATGGAAAACATAGACACTCCTCCAAGAGTCTTGCGGGCGGGTTCGCCCGCTGCTTGCTGCATAACTTTACGCAAGAGAAGTGCGCTAAGGGGCGCTGAACGATAACAGTATGATTGCAAGTTGGCTCCCAGCGCGATGAATGGGCGCCTGAAGGTCGAAAGAACGCACTCGATCGCGAAAAGCTGAGGCAATGGACACCACTGGGCCAGCCGAGCGGATGCCCTCCTATGGGGTCGGTTCGACTCGCGCGATCTTCGCCGCCTTCCGCGAGCGCCGGCCGTGAATAACCGTGTCGGCCGTCATGACGATCAACGCGAGCCACACGATCGCGAACCCGAGGAGGCGCTCGAGCGGCATCGGCTCCCCGAGCAGGAAGACACCGAAGACGAAGCTCATGCTGGGGGCCAGATACTGCAGGAACCCGAGCACGATCAGCGTCAGGCGCCGAGCCGCCGCTGCGAAGAGCAGCAGCGGGAGCGCTGTCATGAACCCGAAGCCGAGAACGAGCCAGGGAACGTAAGCGGGCATCCCGATCACTGTGAGACCGCTCGTGGCACCGACGACCACGAGCATCCCGATCGCGAACGGCAGCGTCGCCGCGGTTTCAACCGTGAACCCCGCGAGCGCATCGACGCGCGAACCGACCTGCTTCTTCAGCAGCCCGTAGGTACCGAACGCCGAGGCGAGAATCAGCGCGATGAGCGGCACTGTGCCGTAACCGACGATCATGACGACGACTGCGATGACCATGAGCCCCGCCGCGACCCACTGCAACGGACGCATCCGCTCACGCAGCACGATGACTGCGAGGATGATCGAGATCAGAGGGTTCAGGAAGTAGCCGAGGCTCGTGTCGAGCACGCGCTCCGTCAACACTGCGTAGGCGAACGTCGTCCAGTTCACCAGGATCGCAACGCCGGCCATGCTCAGCCATAACAGCGCTCGTTTGTCCCGGAACAGCTTGCCTACCCGGCGCCAGCCGCCGAGGATCCAGAGGAACAGAGCAGCGAACAACAGTGATGCGAGCACACGCCAGCCGACGAGCTCGAACGCGTTGATGCCGACCATGAGTACGACGTAGAGGGGCATCAAGCCCCACAGTGCGTACGCCCCCAGTGCGTAGGCGAGCCCCTTGCG
Organism: uncultured Agrococcus sp.; assembly: GCF_945915485.1. Classification (GTDB taxonomy): domain Bacteria; phylum Actinomycetota; class Actinomycetes; order Actinomycetales; family Microbacteriaceae; genus Agrococcus. Next base: position 837 of record NZ_CAMEFJ010000153.1, on the reverse strand, counting down.
ACTGTCTGCCTCAGCCTCCGTTGTTGACAACGGTCCTCCTACTACGAGCGCCTAGGCACTACGAAAGCGTCGGCGGCACCGAAGTGCCGCCGACGCTATATGCGTTTGTTCGAGCCTAGCGGACGACAACCGCCAGAACGTCGCGAGCCGAGAGCACGAGGTACTCATCAGCGCCGAACTTCACCTCGGTGCCCCCGTACTTGGAGTACAGGACGCGGTCGCCCTCGGCGACGTCGACGGGAACACGATTGCCGTTGTCGTCAACGCGACCCGGGCCCACTGCCACGACTTCGCCCTCCTGGGGCTTCTCCTTGGCAGTGTCAGGAATGACGAGACCGCTTGCGGTAGTCGTCTCAGCCTCAACCTGGCGGATGACGATGCGGTCCTCGAGCGGCTTGATGGAAACCGACACGGTTACCTCTTTCTGTTGAAGATCCAGTTGGCAGTCGACACCTTCGAGTGCCAACTCCAACTGTAGTCACGCGCTGGCACTCGGTCAACATGAGTGCCAGTGTCGGCTCCAAAAATTTCGCCTTGAGCGTGCTTTGATGGGTGGCGTGGCCGAACCCGATGCTCCGTTCGATCAAGAAACGCTCGCGCTGATCGATACTGCGAGCGACGCATTCGCGAACGGAACCGACCTCGCTGCGCTGAACCAGCGCCTTCGCGCCGCCGGGCACTCCCCCGAGCGCGTCACGCTCGCCCTGCAGCAGACCGAGTTGCGGCAGCGTGCGAGCAGCAAGTTCGGCCGTGCCGCTCATTCGCTCGCCTTTACCCGTGCGGGGCTCGAGCAGGCGACCCGCGACTGGATAGCCGAGCATCACGCCGCCCGCATGG
>NZ_CAMEFJ010000152.1 GCF_945915485.1 uncultured Agrococcus sp. | reverse complement strand
CGCCGCTCGGCACGGTGAAGACCAGGATGCGCGATGGTCTCACCCGGCTCCGGAAAGCGCTGGAGGGATAATCGAATGCACGAACACGACTTTCGGGAACTCTCCGCAGGCCACGCTCTCGGCGCACTGTCGGAAGAGGAAGAACGCGAGCTCCACGCCGCGCTCGAGGAGCATCCCGAGTGGCAGAGCATCCTCGATGAGGACGCCAACGCGGCGGCCTCGCTTGCGTTGACGGCCCCCGCGCAGGAACCGCCGAAGGACATCCGCGCCGGCATTCTCGCGGCCATCAACGAGCAGCCGCAAGCTGTGTCGCAGAAGCGACCGCGGCGTCTGCGTATGAGCCTGTTCGCGCTCGCTGCCTCGGTTGTTCTGATCCTTGCGATCGTGATCGCTCCCCTGCTGTTCGATGCCGCGCGGGATACGCCGCCGGCCGACCTCGCGATGGAGGAGATCACCGCCGCCGAGGATGCCCGCTCGGCAACCGCCGACGTGGACGGGGGCGGCTCGGTAACGCTCCACTGGTCGATCTCCGTCGGCTCGGCGGTTATCGAAACGGCCGAGCTGCCCGAGATCGCCGACGATCAGGCCTACGAGCTCTGGTTCGTGCGTGGCGAGACACCCATCTCGGCCGGACTGATCGAGTTGGGCGAAGACTCCGAGTTGACGCTGCTGGCCGGTGAGCCGAGCCAAGGCGACATCGTCGCCATAACCGTCGAAGAACCGGGTGGTTCCCCGACCGGCGAGCCGACTTCCGACCCGATCGTGGCCGTCGAGACCGACTGAGTCCGCGGTCAGCGCTGAAAACTGCAGCTGAGCGACTGTTCAACTGGATTATCCAGTTGGCGGCCCGCTCACGTGCACGTTTCAGCGCTCGAAAGCCCGCACGCTAGCGTCGTTGGCGCTTCTCCCGAATCCGCTGGTTCACGACGATGGGGGTTCCCTCGAACCCGTAGGTCTCACGCAGTCTGCGCTGAATGAAGCGACGGTACTGGGGATCGAGGAATCCGGTTGTGAAGAGCACGAACGTCGGCGGGCGCGAGCCGGCCTGTGTTCCGAACAGGATGCGCGGCTGCTTGCCACCGCGCAGCGGGTGCGGGTGCTCAGCCGTGAGCTCGGTCAGGAACGCGTTGAACTTCGCGGTCGGTATGCGCGAGTCCCACGCGTCGAGCGCCGTCTCGAGCGCGGGCACGAGCTTCTCGAGGTGGCGGCCGGTGCGGGCGGAGATGTTGACGCGCGGCGCCCAGTCGACGTGCGCGAGGTCCTTCTCGATCTCGCGTTCGAGATACAGGCGGCGTTCGTCGTCGAGTTGATCCCACTTGTTGAATGCCAGCACGAGCGAGCGCCCGGATTCGAGCACAAGATCGATGATGCGGATGTCCTGCTCGCTGATCACCTCGGTGACGTCGATGAGCACGACTGCGACTTCCGCCTTCTCCAGCGCGGCCTGTGTGCGTAGAGTTGCGTAGAAGTCGGCGCCCTGCTGCAGGTGCACACGGCGACGGATGCCCGCTGTGTCGACGAATCGCCACACTCGGCCCGCGAGCTCGATCTGTTCGTCGACGGGGTCGCGCGTCGTACCCGCGAGGTCGTTGACGACGACGCGCTCTTCACCGGCGGCCTTGTTCAGCAGCGACGACTTCCCGACGTTCGGGCGACCGAGAATCGCGACGCGCCTCGGCCCTCCGTACTCCTGTTTCGCGACCGCGGACTCCTTCGGGAGCATCTTCAGGACTCGGTCGAGCAGGTCGGCGACGCCGCGCCCGTGAATCGCCGAGATCGGCATGGGCTCACCGAGTCCGAGGCTCCACAGGCTCGCGGCCTCGAGATCCCGGCGGCCGTCATCCGCCTTGTTGGCGACCAGCTGCACGGGCTTGTTCGACTGCCGCAGCATGCGCACAACGTGCTCATCGGTTGACGTCGCGCCCACGTTGACGTCGACGATGAAGAGCACGGCATCCGCGAGCTCGACGGCGATTTCAGCCTGCTGCGCGACCGACCTGTCGATGCCCTTGGCGTCAGGCTCCCAGCCGCCGGTATCGACGACCGTGAAGTGACGGTCGTTCCATTCGGCGCGATAGCTGACCCGGTCGCGAGTGACACCCGGAACATCTTCGACCACGGCTTCGCGGCGACCCAGAATCCTGTTGACGAGGGCGGATTTGCCGACGTTGGGGCGCCCCACGATGGCGAGCACCGGCAGTGCGGGCATCAGCCGCGGGATGTCCGCGTCGTCGCCGATGCCGGCAAGGAGTGCCTCATCATCGTCTTCGAACTCGTAGTCGTCGAGGCCCGCGCGCAGCGCGCGCATACGTGCATCATCGAGTGCGGTATTGCTGTCGAAGGCGCTCTCGCCGTCCACGTACTCGACCTCGGGTTCCTGTCCGTCGCGTGCGTCGAGGTCGTCTGCGCCGTGCGGCGCGTTTGCGTCAGTCATTGTTTCGGTGCCCTTCCACGGACAAGGTTCACGACCGCCTGCACGGTCTGTGGCAAGTTCAGGTTGCTGGAGTCGACCAGGACAACACCTTCGGCGGGCTCCAGGAAGTCGCTGTTGCCGCGATCGCGGGTGTCGCGTTCGCGCATGCGTCGCAGGATCTCCTCGGCGCTCTCCCCCAGCTCCGCAGCACGCCGCTCGGCGCGAACGACTTCGCTGGCGGTGAGCAGAATGCGTACGTCGGCATCCGGCGCAACGACGGTGGTGATGTCTCGACCCTCCACTACGATACCGGGTTCTGCGGTCTTGATCAGCCGCCGGAAGATATCGTTCACCGTGCGCCGGACTTCTGGGATGACGGCCACCTGCGATGCCGCGCGCGACACCTGTTCCGTACGGATGTCGCCCGTCACGTCTGCCCCGTTCACGAGCACGCGCTGCGATCCGGATTCGAGCGTGATCTCGTAGTCGAAGTCGGCCAGCGCGGCCAGCACGTGTTCGCGGTTCGCGGGGTCGGTGCCACGATCCATGGTGAGCCAAGCGAGCGAACGGTATGCGGCGCCCGTGTCGAGAAACTGAAAGCCGAGTTCGCTGGCGCTCTTGCGCGCAACGGATGACTTCCCGCTGCCTGCTGGCCCATCGATGCCGACGACCGTGTTCATCGTTCCTCCTTCAGCGTGCGTACCGGCGTCATCATCCCAGCACCTGCCATCCCAGTTCGTCGAGTACACCCTCGAGCTCGAGAATGGATTCGGGCAGGATCAGGATTTCCGCGACACCGTACTGCGACCCCTCCGCGTGCTCGAGCCGTACGTCCTCCATGTTGACGCCCGCATCCCCGATATCCGTCAGCAAGCGCGCGAGCTGGCCGGGGCGGTCGTCGACCTTCACCAGCAGCTTCGCGAAGCGCGTCTGCGTGCCGTGCTTGCC
>NZ_CAMEFJ010000151.1 GCF_945915485.1 uncultured Agrococcus sp. | reverse complement strand
AACCGCTATGCGGTTCTCGCTCCTGCCGTGGCACGCCGCGCGCTTGCTACGATCGTTCGCACTATGAAGGCGCTGTTAAGGGGCATCAAGTCGCGGGTTCCGCGCGAGACCAATCACCTCTTACGGCGGTGGTGGCTCACGGTGCTCGGCACCCTCGTCGGTGGGCTTCTCGCGGTACCACTGATCATCGCCGCTATCGCTAAGCCGGAATCCAAGACGAGTGCCACAGTATTCCGTTGGGAACGCGCGCGACAGCTTCGGTACTTCAGCCTGGAATTCGATTTCGCGACTGTGCCTCGGTCGTTCTTCCTCATCACTGCACTCGTCACTCCTGCCGCGTTCGTCGCCGTGGCCTACATGTTGTTTGGCGGCGTGCTGATGATCCTCGGTGCGATCTTCCAGCTCTTCGTCGGCGGCGTCGTAGTGGTCAGCTTTTTCCTCTGGACGACGCACCAGTCTGCTCTGCAGGTCGGGCTCTTATACGGCCTCGCAAATATCGTCGGCGCTGTCGCACTCGCAGAGGCCACCCGTTGGCTGCAGAGGAAGATCGATGAGCAGTTCGTCGACGTTCGGCAGCCGAGCACGACCCAGGCACGGATCTCCGAACTGCTCACGACCCGTGCCGGGGTGGTCCTGGCAATCGATGAAGAGCGTCGGCGTATAGAGCGTGACATTCATGACGGCGTACAGCAGAATGCCGTTTCGCTATCGATGCTCATCGCGAGGGCACGCAGGGCGGAGGAACCGGAGCGCGTTGCTGAGCTTCTCGATGACGCTTTCGCGCAGTCGCGTCGACTCATCGACGAAATGCGCGAGGTGGCTTGGCGCACCTACCCCGCCGCCCTCGACGAGCACGGGTTGAAGTCGGCGCTGGAGCCGGTCATCCGCAACAGCCCGCTGCCGGTGACGGTACTCGAGCTCACCGTGTCCCGCCCTCCCCGGCCGGTCGAGGCGGCTGTGTATTTCGTCATCAGAGAGGCCTTGACCAATGTCGTCAAGCATGCGGATGCGAGCTCCGTGACGCTCTCGGTCACGACGGTGCTGGACGCCAAGCGGAGAACTCGGGCCCGGGTCGAGGTGACCGATGACGGATGCGGAGGTGCGTCGGAGGAGGGCGGCGGACTCAAGGGGCTTTCCAGGAGGCTCGCCGCCCTGGACGGTACGCTCACCATCAGGAGCCCCCTCGGAGGAGGCACAAGAATCGAGGCGGAGATTCCGTATGCATGAATCGACCAGGGCGTCGTTGAGCGTCGTACTCGCCGACGACTCCGTGCTTCTGCGCGAGGGCGTTCGCAGTCTCCTCGAAGAAGAGAGCATGCACGTTGTCGCATCCGTCGGAGACGCTGAACGGCTGCTCGAAGCCGTCGCACGGCACCGACCGAACCTCGCGATAGTCGATGTGCGTATGCCTCCTTCTCACACGGATGAGGGGCTAGCGGCAGCGCTCGAGCTGAAGCGCATCCATCCCGACACCGGTGTGCTCATGCTTTCGCAGTACGTGCTACGCGAGTACGCGACGAAGCTCTTGAGATTTGAGACCTCCGGCGTCGGTTATCTCTTGAAGGATCGGATCACCGACATCGATCACTTCCTCGAGTCCGTCTCGCGGGTAGCCGAGGGCGGAACCGTTATCGACGCCGAGGTGGTACGGCAACTCGTCACCGATCCGGAGAAGCCACGGGCACTCGATAGCCTCACGCCAAGGGAGAACGAAGTGCTCGCGGCGATGGCGGAAGGGCTTTCGAATCGGGGCATCGCGCAGCGGCTGTTTGTTTCGCTCAGCTCTGTCGAGAAGGCGGTCAGCTCGATTTTCGATCGTCTCGAACTGCCTGCCGGCGAGACGACGAGTCGGCGCGTCGCCGCCGTGCTGCAGTACCTCAACGGTGATTAGGCCCGGCCGCCTGCGTTCTTAGCGGCATGGTCGCTCAGATGGTGTCGCGGAGGTTCACGCTGTCGACCAGACGTTGGGCAGTTTCGCGAGGATGCTCTAACGTTTCGGCAGCGTAGGTCGCGAGGAAGGCTTCGTGGAGGGCTGCGCCGGTGAGCAGGCGTGCCACGGCCCCCGTATCGATCGCCGTTGCATCCACTCTTTCCAGCTGTGCTTCTTCGACGAGATAGCGCTCGACCGCGGCTGCAACGGCGTGCGGACCGACTCCGCGTCGCTGCATAGCTTCTCGATGCGCTCTCAGCAGTTCGGTGCTACCGAAGATGGAGGCCGCCATCGGAAAGTTCTCCTGGTAGAAGATGATGAGCTTCGCAGTGAGTTCGACCAGGTTTTCCCTCACTGTGGCGGTCCCGGCCATCTCTGAAGGCAGCCCGAGTCCGGCGGAGCGCTCCGCCAGCACAGACAGGAAGATGTCCCGTTTGTCGGGGAAGTGCTTGTACAGCAGCGCTTCCGAACACTTGGCCTCGCGTGCGATCTGTTTCGTCGTCGCGTGTACCAGCCCGTCACGTCGCATGACCTCGGCGGCCGCGTCGAGGATACGTTCGCGAGCGCGTCGAGTGGGCTGGTTCTGCTGCGTCATCATGATCAGTATAGTAGGGTGAGTAAATACTCACCCACCCCTCGTATCGGAGGATTTCATGGTTTCGTTCGAGACTCTTCGTCTCGCACTGCTCATAGTGCACCTGCTTGGCTTGGCGGCATTGATCGGCCCCGCGCTGCTGCGCGGCGTCTCGAGTCGAACCGCAGTTCCCGTCATGCTGACGGGCGCCGTCATACAGGTAGTGACCGGCAACGGTCTGATCGCGGCGAATCAGTTGCAGGGTATGCACGTCATAGAAGCGAAGATGATCGTCAAGCTGGTGTTCGCCCTGGCATCGCTGGCACTGCTCATCGTGGCTGCGGTCCGTCTGCGGAAGGCTCGAAAGCTGGAAGGGGACATCGACACACGTACAACAGAGCGCGTCGCGGCAGGCATCGGAGGTATCGCACTCGCGACAGCGGTGCTCTGGTCATGAGCAGGCGCGGCACTCTGGTGACACTGATCGCGGCGGCCTTCGTCACACTCGTCGAACTCGGCGCTACTCTCTCCGGGATCGGTGCGGCGCCCATGGAACTTGTGTCCGGATGGGCACCGACGCGGCAGGGTGACGTTTGGGCGATCCTGCTGACCGTTGGCGGTTGCGGAGCCCTTTTCGCGCTGCCATGGCTCCCCACGACCGCGCTCCTGACCGCTTCCGCGAGCTACGCGGTCTTCATCCTGCGCGATTACGAGTTCGGGATTACCCTGCCCGCGATGCTGGCGATCTTCTTCGTCACGGTTCGCGGTGAGCGACGATTCGTGCCCCTGGCGGCAGCTTCCCTGTGTCTTGCCTCAACCGCAGTATGGATCTTCATGCGCACTGTCACCATCATCGATTCGGGAGTAGCGATGCTCGCCTGGGTGGCGTTCGGAACCGTGTCGGCCGTCTTCTTCTTTCTCCCTGCCGTGTTCGGAGAACTGGTGCGGCTGCGACGGCT
>NZ_CAMEFJ010000150.1 GCF_945915485.1 uncultured Agrococcus sp. | reverse complement strand
GCTAGGCGAAGAGCGCGATGATGCCGGGAACGCTCAACACGGCGACGTAGTAGCCCATGAACTGGATGCCCGTGTGCACCGCCAGCAGCTTGTTCATCATGCCGCCGACGAGGCCGATCGTGAGCGTCACGAACAGCGCGACGAGCCCTCCCTCGTAGAGGCAGATCACCATCAGCAGACCCGCGAAAGCACCCACGATGGCTTCGTGCGAGACCTTCTGCATGATCCACTTGGCTGCGCGGTGCGCCTGTGTCATCGCGAACGGATACGTGATGAACACGGCCAGCACAACGGCCATCAGGCCGAAGGCCAGGAAGTGCCATGGGTCGAGCATGTCGTGCAGGTTGTTCGTCGCGTTCGTTTCGGGGTCGATCGTGTAGACCGGAGGCGCGTTGAACAGCGGCTGCGCGACGGATGCCGCCATGGGCGAGAGCGGCAGCCCGATCGCGATGAGCGGAATGAGCGTCTCGGCGATGTAGGTCGATTCGGTCGTACCGTTCTTGACCGACATCTGCGTCGTGAGTCGCTGATAGGCGCCCTTGATTCGGCTGCCGAAGAGTTCACCCATCAGCACCGTCATCGCGACGGGAGAGAACACGAACGTTGCGCTCGAGATACCGGCCGCTCCTGCCGTGGATGCCAGCTGCCGGCGGTCGAGGACGGAGAACGGCGACGGCACCTTGCCCTTCCAGGTGCGCGTATCGGCCGCCAGTTCGAACTCGCGCTTCCCCTTGCGCTCCAGCACCTTCCTCCCCAGCGGGCTCGCGGCGAGGAACATGTCGATGATGAGGGGGCCTGTCGCGATGCCGAGGAAGAAGCTGACGGTCAGCGTGCGATCCAGCACCAGGGTCGTGAATGCATTGAGGCCGAGCACGAGCATGACGAACGGGATGAGCGCGAGCACCGCTGCCCAGCGGCTCTTCGACAGCGCAGCGATGAGCACGGCGGCGGCCAGGAAGATCCAGCCGGCGACGGCACTGATCTGGTCGGCGAAGGGAATGAGAATCCAGGCGAACCCGACGGCCAGCGGAACCGCCAGCAATGCGGCGAGAACACCGCCGGAGATCGCCTTGCGCAGCGCGATGTGCGGAACCCCGAGCTCGCGCAGCAGCTGCGCATCCCGCAGCAGGGGCGCGGCCATCGTGTCGCCGGGTATTCCTAACAGCGTTGTCGGCACCGCATGCGTTATGTGTTTCGCGGAAATCGCGGCCATGAAGAACGCGAACACGCCCTCGGGAGGCACGCCGAGCAGGATCACCAGCAGCGTGATGGGGGCGATGGTGGCGGTCTCGTCCGTTCCTGAGACGAGCCCGAGCAGACCGAATGCGACAGCGCCCAACAGGGCCATGCCGACGGCCCACGCGATCATGGGGAGCAGCTCCTCCATCAGCCCTCCTCCTCACGGTTGCGGTTCGCTTCGTTCTGCTCGAATCGACGCTTGAAATCGTCGTACAGACCGAGCATCTTCACCTCTTCGAGAACTGCGGGCGGGAAGGTATCCGGGTCTCCGATCGGGCCGACCTCTGCCTCCATGGCGTCCATCGCGCTCTCACGCGAGCTGGCACCGTACTCGTTCTCGACAAGCACGCGCTTCGGCTTGAACAGCCGTGCGCACACGACCGCGACGACGATGCAAGCGCCGATGCCGATGAGGAGCGAGTACGAACCGACCATCTGCTCATCGGTTCCGAGCGCGCGGAGCAGCCAGCGTCCGCCCAGAAAGACGGACGTCGCGAAACCGACGCCCATGATGATCGAGTAGAGCAGATGCCGCGGCGAAACGGTATCTCCCCAGACCTCGATGTAGGTCTCTTCTTGTTGCTGTGTCACTTGCTGTCCTTTCCGATCAGCGCCGTTGCCACCCGGGATGAGATTGGCCTGTCGAGCTGCCGCGCGAGCCAAGGGGCGATCTCGAGCAGAGCCGGGATGCTGACACCGGTCTCGATGCCGAGCCCCGTGAGCATCCACACGAGGTCTTCCGTTGCGAGATTGCCGCTCGCCGACTTCGCGAACGGGCAACCGCCGACGCCTGCGACGGCGGCGTCGAACGTGGTCACGCCGCTCAGCAACCCCGCATACACGTTCGCGAGCGCGAGCCCGTAGGTGTCGTGCATGTGCAGCGCGATGCGCTCGATTGGAACACCGCCCGCCTCGAGTGCTTCGACCGTTGCGCGCACGAGGCCCGGCGTGGCGACGCCGATGGTGTCGCCGAGGGAGATCTCTTCGACTCCCCACTCCAACAGGAGCTGCGCGAGCCTGACGACCTCCCCGATCTCGACGGCACCCTCCCACGGGTCGCCGAAGACCATGGAGAGGTAGCCGCGCACCGGCAGCCCGGCATCCCGCGACCGTCGTACGACCTCTTCCGCGCTCGCTTCCGCACTCGCCCTGTCGGAGGAGAGATTTGCGCGCGAGAACGACTCCGTCACGCTCAGGAAGACGGCAATGTCATCGGCTCCCGCAGCGATCGCCCGCTCGAACCCCTTCGGATTCGGCACGAGCACCGGCGTTCGCGCTCGCACGGCATCGAGCCCAGCCAGCACTTCATCACTGCCTGCCATCTGCGGCACCCGATCCGGACGCACGAAGCTGCCGACCTCGATCACGGGGAGCCCGGCATCGTCGAGCCTGCGGATGAGTTCGATCTTCGCGTCGGAGGAGAGACTCGTCGGCTCCGCCTGCAGACCGTCTCGCGGACTCATCTCCCAGATCGTGACCCGATCGGGCATCCCGTTCTCGGCAGACCTCGCGGGCAGCCCCACGTCGAGAGGGGTCACTGCGCAGCCCGAAGCCCGGCGAGGATGCGCTCCGCGACATCCACCCGAACGGCTCGCTCCTCCACCATTGCCGCCGACACGGTGTCGACCTCTTCTCCGACCGCGCCCGCCGCGACGGCGACGTTGCGCGCGTGCAACGACATGTGGCCCTGCTGGATGCCCTCCGCCGACAGCGCTCGAACAGCGGCGATGTTCTGCGCGAGCCCGACGGCGGTGATCAGCTCGGCGAGCTCCTGCGCGGTTTCGCTCTCGGTCACGGCGACCGCCGCCTGAGCGGCCGGATGCGTACGAGTCGCGCCACCGACGAGGCCGACAGGCATCGGCAGCTCGAGCGATGCGACGAGGTTGCCCTGGGCATCGAGGTCGAAGTGCGAGAGCGACGTGTAGCGACCATCGCGAACGGCGTGACTGTGCGCGCCGGCCTCGACGGCTCGCGTGTCATTGCCGGTTGCGAGCACGACCGCGGTGATGCCGTTCATGATGCCCTTGTTGTGGGTTGCGGCGCGGTACGGGTCGTCGAGCGCGAAGTCGGCCGCCGCCACCATGTCGGAGACAACCTGCTCACCGCCGATCTCGCTCGCGGGGATGACCGCACGAGCCCTGCTGAGGCGAAGGTCGGCCTTGTTCGTCAGAATGCGCAGCAGCGAACGGCCCCGCGCGACGCGCGCGAGTTCGGGAGCGAGTGCCTCCGCCATCGTGTTGACCGCGTTGGCGCCCAT
>NZ_CAMEFJ010000149.1 GCF_945915485.1 uncultured Agrococcus sp. | reverse complement strand
CACAGGCCGCGAGCGTCCTCTCGACCGTCAAGCGCGACCAGATAGAAGCCGCGGGCGGCAGCTGGAGCGACGAGGAGCAGGCCGAGTTCGAGGCGCCCATCCGGCAGCAGTACGAGGAGGCGGGCAGCCCCTACTATTCGACTGCGAGGCTCTGGGATGACGGCGTCATCCCGCCGACCGAGACGCGCCGCGTGCTCGGCCTCGCACTCGATGTCATCGACCGCGGCGACGCGCCGGAGCCTCGCTACGGCGTATTCAGGATGTGATGTGCAGTGTTCGACAAGATCCTGATAGCCAACCGCGGTGAGATCGCGGTGCGTATCGCGCGCACGCTGCGCGATATGAGTATCCGCTCCGTCGCCGTGTACTCCGACGCCGACGCCGATGCCGTGCACGTGCGCGCCTGCGACGAAGCCGTGCGGCTTGGGCCGGCGGATGCGCGCGAGAGCTACTTGAGCATCCCGAAGGTCATCGAGGCGGCGGTCTCGACCGGTGCGCAGGCGATTCACCCCGGCTACGGCTTCCTGTCGGAGAACCCCGAGTTCGCCAGGGCGTGCTCGGAGGCGGGCATCGAATTCATCGGGCCGAGCGCGGAAGCCATCGAGATCATGGGCGACAAGATCGCAGCCCGCGAAGCGGTCGAAGCGCGCGGCGTACCCACCGTCCCCGGCATCGTCGGGGCGGCTGACGACGAGATCGCCCTTCGCGCGGCCGAGGTCGGCTACCCGCTCATCGTCAAGCCCGCAATGGGCGGCGGCGGCAAGGGGATGCACGTCGTGCGAGCCGCCGACGAGCTCCGGGATGCTCTGCAGACGGCCCGACGTGAAGCAGAGAAGGCGTTCGGCGACGACACGGTCTTCGTCGAACGCTTCATCGACAGGCCCCGCCATATCGAAGTGCAGATCATGGCCGACAAGCACGGCAACGTCGTGCACCTCGGCGAGCGCGAATGCTCTCTGCAGCGCCGCCACCAGAAGGTGATCGAGGAGGCCCCCAGCGCTTTTCTGACACCGGAGCAACGCGAGAAGTACGGTCGCATCGCGATCGAGACCGCGAAGAGCGTCGCCTACCACGGAGCCGGCACGGTGGAGTTCATCGTGGCCTCCGACCGGCCGGACGAGCCGTTCTTCCTCGAGATGAATACGCGGCTGCAGGTCGAGCATCCCGTCACGGAGGAAGTGACGGGGCTCGACCTCGTCGAGCTCATGACGCGCGTCGGCGCGGGAGAGAGGCTTCCGATCGCTCAGGGCGATGTGAAGCTGACGGGGCACTCCATCGAGGCGCGCATCTATGCCGAGGACCCGGGCGAAGGATTCCTGCCGACCGGCGGCACGATCGCCAGGTACGAGATTCCCGGCAACACCTTCGACAGCGTTCGTGTCGACAGCGGTATCGACAGGGGGAGCGTCGTCACCTCGCACTACGACCCCATGCTGGCCAAGGTGATCGCAACGGCCGATACCCGCGAGGAAGCGCTCGCTTCGTTGACGAAGTCGCTCGGCGAGATGTTCCTGCCAGGAGTCATCACGAACATCGGATTTCTCGTTACGCTGCTCGGGCGTGAGGAGGTGCGCCGAGGATACTTGGACACGGGCTTCATCGACCGCAACGTGGACGAGCTGACGGATGCCCGCATCCCTTCCCTCGCGTACATGCTGGCAACGCGCGCGCTGCAACCGGCGTGGCCCCGTTGGCGGAGGACCGCTTGGAACGATGATGGGTGGCGTCTTACGGGTGCGGCAGAGCGGCAGGTACGGTTCGCGGATGCAATCGGGTACCTTGACCCTGTCACGGGCGGATTCAGAATTGCAGCAGAAGACGAATCGAAACTGCTGCCGGTTGAAGAGCCGCGGTTCTCTCAGTTCGCTTCCTTTGCGTTCGCATCCTACGACGACCCGTATCGCGTCGATTCCGAGAGCGTCTACGTCGCCGATGACGCCGTCTGGGTGCGGCTTCACGGCCACACCTTCCTTATCGAGCGCCGTAAGCCGCAAGAGGCCGTGCTCGCAGAGGGCGAGGCGGCGATCAACGCGCCGATGCCCGGTTCCGTCGTCGCCGTCGCGGTGCGGGACGGCGATCGCGTCGAAGTCGGGCAGCACGTGTTGTCGGTCGAGGCGATGAAGATGGAGCACCGGCTCACCGCGACGCAGGCGGGCACGGTGCGCCTCGAAGTCGCCGAGCACGACCAGGTCACGCGAGGGCAGCTGCTCGCACACATCGAAGCGGAGGATACAGCATGACCGAAGAACGCGCAATCGAACAGCGCGGTCTCTGGTTCGAGGAATTCGAGACCGATGTCGTCTACAAGCACGCCCCGGGCAGGACGATGACCGAGGCCGACAATGTGTTGTTCACGACACTGACCATGAATCCGCAACCGCTGCACCTCGATCGTGCCTGGAGCGAGACGACCGAGTTCGGCGAGCCGCTCGTCAACTCGATGCACACGCTCGCGACGCTCGTGGGGCTCTCGGTCGGCCAGCTGACGATGAACACGATCGTCGCGAACCTCGGTTTCAGCGAGGTGGCGTTTCCGGCGCCCGTGAAGCACGGCGATACGATCTATGCCGAGACCAGGGTGCTCGAAAAGCGCGAGTCGAAATCGCGCCCCGCGCAGGGCATCGTGAAGCTCGAGCACATCGCACGCAACCAGCACGGAGACGTTGTCGCGAAGGCGGTTCGGTCGGTGCTGATGCAAAGGAGTCCGGAATGACCGAATTCACGATGGGTCCGTCGCTGCTGTTCTGCCCCGGTGACAGGCCCGACCGCTTCGCGAAGGCAGCGGAACGGTCGGATGCCGTGATCCTCGACCTCGAGGACGCCGTCGGCCCCGAGAACAAGCGTGAGGCCCGTGGCGCGATCGCCTCCTCAGAGGTCGACCGGGAGCGCACGATCGTGCGCATCAATGCCGTCGAAGAGGGATTCGTCGACGAGGATCTCGAAGCCGTGCACGCTGCGGGCGCCACGACGGTGATGCTCGCGAAGACCGAAAGCGCCGCCGATGTCGAGCGTCTCGGAGTCATCGACGTGATTGCGCTCGTCGAGACAGCACTCGGCGTTGCGAATGCCCGTGAGATTGCGGCGCACGACAACGTTGTGGCGCTCATGTGGGGTGCCGAGGATCTCGTCGCCTCCATGGGAGGAACCTCCAGCAGGCGGGGCGACGGCACCTATCGCGATGTTGCTCGGCTGGCCCGCGCATCCGTGCTCCTTGCAGCGAAGGCGGAGGGGAAAGCGGCGATCGACTCGATTCGCACCGACATCGCCGACATCGACGGCGCGCTTGACGAGTCGCAGGATGCCGCAGCAAGCGGCTTCGACGCGAAAGCGTGCATCCACCCGAACCATGTCGCCCCTATTCGCGAGGCATTCCTGCCCAGTGAGCAGGACGTCGCGTGGGCGCGCGCGATTCTGGCGGAGGCGGAACGTCACGCAGGAGGCGTATTCAATTTCGACGGTCGCATGATCGACGAGCCGATCCTGCGTCACGCACGCAGGA
>NZ_CAMEFJ010000148.1 GCF_945915485.1 uncultured Agrococcus sp. | reverse complement strand
TCATCGAGAAACCCCTGATAAGCACGCTCCGCTTCCGCGAGAAGTTCGTCGTCCGACATGAGGTCGAGCTCCAGCACATCCCCGTCACCGTTGCTTACCTCTTCGGTCTCGACCGGCGGCACGGAAAGCGATGGTTCAGCAGCGTCGTCAGGAGCTGTGTCCTCACCCGAGCATCCCGCCAGCACGAGCACGCCCGCGAGCATGAGCCCGACTATCCTCTTCGATCCCGATCGCATGCCGACAGAGTATTCCGCTTCCCTGCAACTTCGCTAGAAGTTATCCACAACCCCGGCCGACTGGGCCCGGTGCAGAGAGAGTCATGCAGAGTCGGCCAACGCGAAGGAGCGCAGGGCTTGGGTGAGGACTAGTGCGAGGGCTCAGCGAACCTCGGCTCTGCGTGTCAGGATCGCCCAGACGATCGCAGAGACGACGGTGCTCCCAGCCAGCACGCTCATCCATACGCCCCATCCGAAGCCCATGAGGGTTTCGAGCAAGCGCAGTACCTGCTCCCATGGGGCGATGATCCCGATGCCAAACACCAGCACCAACAGGATCAGTGCCACGCCGCCCAGCCACGAAAGCCCGGTCTTCCCCCAGCGATTCCATACGGAACCGATCATGGCGCAGAAGCACATCCCCGCGAGAGCGATCAAGAAGGTCTGAATCGCTGTCTGCCACCACGGCCCTGTACCCGTGTGGACGGTGTCGAACATTCGCACGCCCATGCCCCAGCCGCTCGTTGCGAGCTCGATGATCTTGCCGATCACGACGATCGCAGTGATGGATGCCGCCATGATGACGAACATGAGCCCGGAGCCGATAACCCATTCCCGGCGCGTGATACCCATCCCGAGCGCGAACGAAAGATGCTGACCCATCGTCGCGAAGCCGATGCCGATGCCCATGCCAAGAAGGGCCCAGACGGCGCCGTTGTACTGCATTCCCTCCCACAACGCTTCGCGGTCTGTGCCCGTGGCTGTGGCGACGGCTCCGATGAGACCGATGACGATGACGACGATGCCGAGCACGATCAGCGGTGCCAGGAATGTTCCTTTTCTGTCGGCAAAGTGCACTCGCAGTACGTTGCCTGTGCGTTGCATGATTCCCCCTTATACGTTCTGTCGCGCGCGACGTTCGTGTCGCGCTGACTCTGTGAGTGCGACGAATAGATCCTGCAGCGAGGCAGGCTGTCGCTCGAGCTTCAATTCGGATGCCCGCTCCAGCACCGGCCGCGGCACTGTGCCGCGCACGACGATGGTGGAGAGCCCGCCGACATCCGTGCGCTCGAGCACGTCGACGTACTCTGCGAATTCGTCGATGGCCGCGCGGGTACCCGAGAACGAGCTCGCGGCATCCGCCAGATCCTCGACCTCGTGGCGCATCATCAGCTTGCCGCTGTCGATGACCGTGACGGTTTCAAGCAGCGGCGCAATCTCATCGATGTGGTGTGACGAGATCACGATCGTCCGCGGATGCTCACTGAAGTCGCGCAGCAGTTCGTCGTAGAAGTTCTTCCTCGCGACGGCGTCGAGTCCGAGGTAGGGCTCGTCGAAGAACGTCAGCTCGGCCCGCGACGCGATGCCGACGATAATGCCGATTGCGCTGAGCTGGCCGCGCGAGAGTTTCTTGATCTTGCGGTCCGTCGGCAGTTCGAAGACGTCGACGAGATACCTCGCCGTTTCCTCATCCCACCCGGCATGGATGCCTCTGGCGACGGTCAGCACGTGCTCGGGCGTGAAGCCGTCCGGGTACACCTGCCCCTCCTGAATGAAGCAGACGCGTCGCAGTACGTCTGCGTTCTCGACCGGCTCTTCGCCGAAGACGCTGATCTGGCCGCTCGTCGCGAAGAGCTGCCCCGTGAGCAGCTGCATCAGCGTGGTCTTGCCGGCACCGTTCCGGCCCAGCAGGCCGTGGATGCGGTGCTCCTCGAACTCGATGCTCAAGTCGTCGACGGCCGCGACCGCCTTGTATCGCTTCGAGACGTTTCTCGTCTGAATGACGGTAGTCATGAAAGCTCCTTTTCGATGGCCGTGATGAGTTCCTCACGGGAAAGTCCAAGTTGTTTCGCCGCATGAATCATGGGCGCGATGAATTCGGCTGCGAACGACTCGCTACGGTCTCGCACGAGTAGGTCGCGGGCCCCGACGGCGACGAACATTCCGATTCCTCTTCTCTTCACCAGCACGCCCTGTTCGACGAGCAGTGTCAGCCCCTTGCCGGCCGTAGCCGGATTGATGCGCAGGTGCTTCGCCAGTTCGTTCGTCGATGGGACGGCTGTGTCTTCGGGGTAGGTGTCGTCCAGAATGCCCTCGGCGATCCGGTCGGCGATCTGCATGAACAGCGGTCTGCTGTCGTCGATCATGGCCCCTCCCCTGTTGTCATTTCTGGGCGGATGCGCGGGTTCCGCCGGTCTCAAGTCGTCCGATTTCGCGCAGTCAAACTACCTGGTTGGTTCATTACTCCACTAATGAACCATGCAACTAGGCTGCCTGTCAAGTGCGGACCCCGCCTGACGCAAATGCTTCATCTGCAACGAGCAGCGGCACTGTGATCGACGAGCGGCGAAAACTGCGGCTTTTCAGCGCAGAACCCGAATCTCGCGGTGTCCCGAGATACGGTTCGCGGCAGCACCCTGGCATCCCGGCTCCCACAATCGAACGCGAGGGGCTCCGAGACTACTCGTCACCCCAGGGGACGGGCGTCGTCATCCCTGTCTCCCAATCTCGTCGCAAAATCGCATACGCAACAGACGCCACCGGATCGGAACCCTCGACAGGCCAGGCCTCCCTGTAGTGCGCTTCCTTAACCCAGCCGGCGCGCAGGAAAGTCTTGCGCATGGCGACGTTGTCTTCGCGCGTCTGCCCTTCGAAGCGGCGTGCCTCGGGGGAGCGTTCGAATACCTCTCGCGTGAGCAGCTGCAGGATGCGCACACCGAAACCGCGACCGCGCGCGTCGAGCGCCAGCCGAAGGTCGAACAACGGCGTATCGTCGTCCAAATCCTCCAACGCAGCGAAGCCGATGCGCTGATCTTTGAGCGTGATCCAAAAGGCGGCATTGCCCGGCTGGTCGTAGCGGCCGTCTGCAATCCGCCGGGCGGCATCCGCCTGCGTCGGACGAGGCCGCATATGAAACGGCCATTCGTTGTCGCCGAGGAACTGCGCGAGCGCGTCGTCATCTTCGGGTCGGCGCAACGCCCTGAGCTGCAGTCGATCGGTCACGCAGCAATGCTATCATGCGGCCGGACACGGATCCGATGCGTCAGGAAAGAGGTTGAGGATGTCTGCAACCAGAAACATGTCCTCATCTTCGCTTAACTCGAAGAGTACGGTGGAGGCGGTGAATCTGCTCGTCGGCTCGGTGTTGAGCACGGTCCCGTCGGCATCCAGAATGCGCACGTCATCGTGGTCGATGCACACGTGGGCGGTCACGGTGTCTCCACTCCCCCACGCGTTCGGAACACGCAGCCCTGCGACGGAGTAGCGCCCATCGATTACATAGTCGGCCGGAATCGAG
>NZ_CAMEFJ010000147.1 GCF_945915485.1 uncultured Agrococcus sp. | reverse complement strand
GAATTGGCCAGGTCGCGAGCCTGCTCGATCGTCTGGGCAGTGAGACGTTGGATGTCCTCGAGCTCGGCGGCCGTGCGCTCGGGGTCGGTGGTCTGCAGCCTGGCTGCGACGGCCGCCTTCAGTTTGATGACGTGGAGCGTGTGCCCCTGGATGTCGTGCAGATCGCTCGCGAAGCGGAAACGCTCCTTGATGACGGCGAGCTCGGATTCCGTGCGGCGCATGGTTTCGAGCTCAGAAAAGAGTCGCCAGGTCACGTCGTTGAGCCAGAAGACGCCCGTGAACATGGCGGCGTACATGAGCGACGTCAGAAGGTAGTGCTCTGCGGCGTCCGGCCGCACGGCCGTGACGAGCAGACTGGACGCGGAAACCGCCAGCACGAACCCGACAGCGGCGATTGCCCGATGCTTCCGCATGGTTGCAATGGTGACGGCGACAGGGACGACGAGACCGATGAGCGACAGCGGCCCCATACCCAGCAGCAGGGCAGCAATCCACGTGAGTGCTCCGATCGCAACCGCGGGCAACAGCTGCACGATTGTCAGGCCGGTGCGCCACCGGCTTGCGGCCCAGGTCGCTACGGCCACGCTGGGAAGCTGGAGCGCACTGTGCCAGAGCGGGTCGGAGGCCACCAGCAGCTGCGTGATGCCGGCGACGGCGACGGCGATGACGGCCCCGATCGTGGTGATCTTCCGCATCCGCTGCACGGGGCGGGACTCGTGCACGTTCACAGGCCCTCCTCCTCGTTCGCCCCTCTTCGCTCGAGCACTCGCTCAGCCCAGCCGGCAATGAGTGCGGCGATCACGATAGTAGTGACGAGTGCTGCGATCAGCCAGCCGGAGGCGGGAGATCCGATCGCGGGGACGAGCTCGGAGATCCAGTCCGGCAGCATGTCGGCGGTGACGGGCAATAGGTCGAGCAGCATTACGAGGCTCGCGACGCCGGCGGCGGTGATCACGAGCAGCATCGCGTACTGGATCGTTCTCATGGCTGCTCCCTCCCGTTCGCGGGCGCGTCGACGGGCCACCGTTGTGTTCGTACATCCATATTCGACCCGAGCCGGCCGTTTCGATAGTGACACCGTGTCACACGCACGTCATGACACCGCGGCCCTACACGCGATGCGCGAGCACGGGGAGTCTGGATACGTACCAATCAGCGGCACCACCGCTCGACTCTAGGAGGCAGCTCGTGTTTTTCGACTTCGTCGGAGACCTATTCATTCAGCTCACGCAATTCGTCATGGGTCTTGACTCGTGGCTGCAGGTAGCGGCACTGCTGCTGGTCGGGGCGATCCCGTTCATCGAGTCGTACCTCGGCAGCTTCCTGGGCACGATCGTCGGAATCGACCCCTTCCTCGCCGTGCCTGCCGCCGTGATCGGCAATATCGTCTGCACTTTCGTGCTGATCGCCGTGGCGAGCGGTGTCCGACAGGCTGCGCGGCGCGGGCGCGAACGCCCGGAGCGTGAACTCACGCCGCGGCGGCAGAAAGTCGTGAAGTACCTCGAACGCTTCGGCGTTCCCGGCGTCGCACTGCTCGGCCCGTTCGTCATCGCGAGCCAGATCACTGCTCCTACGCTGATCGCCGTCGGCGCGAAGAAGTCGGCCGTCTATCTCTGGACGGGCATTTCGATCGCGGCCTGGGGCATCCTGTTCGGCTTCTTCGGCGAACTCGTCGTCATGTGGATGATGTAGTCGCCGTTCGGTGCTGGGATGATCGTTCGGGAGACGACACCGCCCGCGAAGGAGACACACCGTGTTCACAACACGACCAACACTGCAGGGAACGTTCGGCATGGTGGCCAGTACCCACTGGCTGGCCACCGCCTCGGCCATGGCGGTGCTCGAGGACGACGGCAATGCGTATGACGCGGCTGTCGCAGCCGCGTTCGTCTTGCACGTTGCCGAACCGCACCTGAACGGGCCGGGAGGAGACGCCCCCATCATCGCAGCACCCCGTGGCGAAGGGCCGACGGTCATCTGCGGCCAGGGACCGGCGCCCGCGGCAGCAAGCGCCGCCTCCTACAGGGCGATGGGGCTGACGTCCGTTCCCGGCACGGGTCTGCTGGCGGCCGCGGTACCCGGCGCATTCGATGCCTGGATGCTCCTGCTGCGCGACTACGGGACCAAGCGGCTCGGTGACGTGCTGCGGTTCGCAATCCACTACGCCGAGCACGGCGTGCCCATCGTCGAGAACATCGCGGCAGCCATCGCGGCGGTACGCGTGCGTTTCGAGGGGGAGTGGCACGAGTCGGCCGAGATCTATCTTCCGAACGGGGAGGTGCCGCGGCCGGGTGACCTGCTGCGAAACCCTGTTCTGGCGGCGACGTGGCGGCGGCTGCTGGACGAGTCGTCGGACGCAGACCGCATCGGTCAGATCGACCGCGCTCGCGAGACCTGGCACAGCGGGTTCATCGGCGAAGCGATCGAGGCGTCGATGCGCATGCCCGCGACCGACAGCACAGGGGTTGCGAGAGAGGGCGTCATCGAACGAGCAGACCTCGAGGCGTTCACCGCGAGCGTCGAGGCCCCGGTGACGTACCGCTGGCGCGATTGGACGGTGTGCAAGGGGGGCCCGTGGAGTCAGGGGCCGGTGTTCCTGCAGCAGTTGGCGCTCCTGCCGCAGCAGCTCGAATACGGCACTGCCGACTTCTATCACCGGCTGATCGAAGGTACCAAACTCGCGATGGCCGACCGCGAGGCCTGGTACGGCGATGCGCAGCCCGTACCGCTCGATGCACTGCTCTCCGACGCGTACAACGAACAGCGCCGAGCGCTCATCGATCGGGGCACGGCGTCCCGTGAGGTGCGACCGGGCTCGCCCGATGGGCGTACGCCGCGGCTCGTGCGGCACGAAAGCGTTGCCGGCACCGCGGCCGGCATCGGCGAGCCGACCGTTGCCGGCGACGAGGGAGCCAAGGGCGACACCTGCCACGTCGACGTCGTCGACCGCTGGGGCAACATGGTGTCGGCGACCCCGAGCGGTGGCTGGCTGCAGTCGAACCCCGTCATGGCCGGGCTCGGGTTCCCGCTCGGCACCAGGCTGCAGATGGCATGGCTCGAGGAAGGGCTGCCGAACACCTTGACACCGGGTCGACGTCCGCGCACAACGCTCACGCCGAGCCTCGCGATGCAGGGAGATGAAGCCGTGCTTGCCTTCGGTTCGCCGGGTGGTGATTCGCAGGATCAGTGGACGTTCCACACTTTTCTCGGCATCGCGCTGCGCGATCGGGTGCGCGGTGGTCTCGACCTGCAGGGCGCGATCGATCTGCCCGGTTGGCACGGCGAGGGATTCCCGGATTCGTTCTACCCGCACGATATGAAGCCGGCCGGTGTGACGTTCGAGAGCCGCGTCGGCGAAGACATCCTGGGCGAGCTGCGAGAGCGCGGTCACGACGTGACCGTCGGCGGGCCGTGGTCGGAGGGTCGCGTCTGCGCCGTCAGCCGTGATCCCCGAACGGGCGTGCTCGCGGCAGCTGCCAATCCGCGCGGGATGCAGGGGTACGCGGCAGGGCGCTGACGTCAGCCGTTGAACGCGTCGAGCCCCGCCACGAAATGTTGAC
>NZ_CAMEFJ010000146.1 GCF_945915485.1 uncultured Agrococcus sp. | reverse complement strand
GTTCCGGCGACGGCATCGGGGCCCAGCACGGAAGCGTTGATCGAGTCGGTCTCTGCCGTGAAGCGCACACCGCCCGTCTGCACGGCTTCGTGCTTCCGGAGCTTGTCGGCCGTCCAGGCGGAACCCGTGAACGACACCGTGTCACCCAGCTGGAGGTGGTCGAAGATGCCCGGGAGCGAGCCGGAGACGAACTGCACCGACCCTTCGGGCAGCAGCCCCGATTCTTCGAGAATGCGCACCATATGCTCCGCAAGGTATCCGGTGGGAGTCGCGGGCTTGATGATGGACGGCATTCCCGCGATGAAGGCGGGCGCGAGCTTCTCCAGCGAACCCCAGACGGGGAAGTTGAACGCGTTGATCTGCAAGGCGACACCGGGCAGCGTCGTGAAGATATGCCGACCCAGGAATGATCCGTCCTTCGATAGCGGCTCGAGCGGGCCGTCGCACAGCACGGTGCTCTGCGGCATCTCCCGACGCCCCTTGGACGAGTAGCTGAACAGAACGCCGATGCCGCCGTCGATGTCGACCCAGGAGTCGGTCTTCGTCGCGCCGGTTCGCGCCGAGATCTCGTACAGCTCTCGCTTCCGCTCGTTCAGCGCGAGGGCCATCTGCTTGAGAATGATCGCACGCTGGTGGAACGTCAGCTTCGACAACGACGCCTGCCCGACCGTCCTCGCATGCTCGAGTGCCCCCGCGAGGTCGGCGCCCTCTGACGAAACGTTCGCAACGAGCTCGCCGGTCGAAGCATCGCGCACTTCCTGCGCTGCAGCGTCAGCGTTCGGTGTCCACCACGCCCCCTGAAGGTAGGACGGCAGAATCTTCGCGGCTGTTGTTGTCGTCATGAATCCGTTCCCCAATCGTAGAATCCCCTACCGGTTTTCCGGCCGAGTTCACCCCTCGCCACCATGTCCCGCAGCAGTTGCGGCGGTTCGAAGCGCGGGCCGAGTTCGCGAGCGAGCTCCTCGGCGATGCCGAGCCGGACATCCAGTCCGACGATGTCTGTCGTGCGAAGCGGGCCGGCGGGGTGCCGATAGCCGAGCTCCATCGCTGCGTCGATGTCTGCAGCACTGGCGACGCCTTCTTCGAGCATCCTGATCGCCTCGAGACCCAGCGCGACACCGAGCCGGCTGGATGCGAATCCGGGGGAGTCGGTCACGGTCACGGGCGTCTTGCCGACCTGCCGCACCCAGCCCTGAGCGATTTCGCGCAGCTGCGGCCTGGTCGCGGCACCGATGACGACTTCGACGAGCTTCGACGCCGGCACGGGGTTGAAGAAGTGGAGGCCGAGGAACCGCTCCGGCCGCTCGAGCGATTTCGCGAGCCGGTCGATCGAGATGGATGACGTATTCGTTGCGAGCGTCGCCGCAGGTGACATCGCCGCCTCCGCACGTTGCAGAGACTGCACTTTGAGGTCGGGCTCCTCGGGCACCGCTTCGATGACGAGACTGCACTCGGCGAATGCCGCGACGTCCGTGCCGACGTCGAGGCGTTCGTCTGTTCCTTCCGCGACGTCGGCGCCGCGATCGATGCTCTTCGCAACCGCGCCGCGGACACGTACGAGAGCGGCATCGGCAGCAGGCACGTCTCGTTCGACGACGACGACCTCCGAGCCCGTGATCAGAAACGCGTGTGCGATACCGGAGCCCATTCGGCCTCCGCCGAGTACGCCGACCCTGTTCATCGCTTCGCCTTCCGCTCGAGGAATGCCGTCATGCGCTGCCGTTTGTCTTCCGACTCGAACAGCACCGCTTGCTCCTCGAGGTCGATGGCGGGGTGCGCATCGCGCGGCGCCATGAACGCGCGCTTCGTGGCCTGTGTTGCGGCTGCGCTCAGTTTCGCGATGCGGTCGGCGAGCGAATGGGCACGCTGCAGTGCGGCCTCCGGTTCGTCCAGGTGGGTTATCAGGCCGGCGGCCAGGCACTCGTCAGCCTCCAGAATGCGGCCCGTTAACAGCACTTCCGCGGCGAGCGCCTCGCCCACGATCTCGCGCAGTCGCCAGGATGCTCCGGCACCCGCGAGGATGCCGAGGCCGGTCTCGGGATTCCCGAATTTCGTTGTCGGAGTACCGATGCGAATGTCGGCGGAGTAGGCGAGTTCGGCTCCGCCACCGAGCGCGAAACCGTCGACAACGGCGATAACGGGCATCGGGAGCTCGCGCACCCGCATGAACGCGCGGGTGTTGATGCCCTCGAGGGCTTCTTTCGCGCCGCGTTCGCGCAGCTGGGCGATGTCGGCGCCGGCGGCGAACGTACCTCCCGCACCGGTGAGGATGAGCGTCTTCGGATCGTCTTCGAGACGTTGGCAGAGCGCGTGCAGCGCATCGATCGTCGCCTGATCGATCGCGTTCTTCTTCTCCGGCCGGTTCAACGTTGCGACGACGCGGCTCTCGTGCTCTTCGACACGAATGACGTCGTTCATCACACCCGCTCCACGATCAGCGCCGCACCCTGGCCGACGCCGACGCACATGGTCGCCAGGCCGAGCCTCGCATCCTCGCGTTGCATTCTGCCGAGCAGCGTCACGACGAGTCTCGAACCGGAAGACCCGAGCGGATGCCCGAGTGCGATCGCGCCGCCGTCACGGTTCACGATCTCCTCATCGAGGCCGAGGCGTCGCATGCTTGCCAGTGACTGCGTCGCGAATGCTTCGTTCAGCTCAACGGCGCCGAGAGCGTCGATCGTCAGCCCTGTTCGCTGCAGGAGTTTCTCGGTCGCGGGCACTGGCCCGAGGCCCATGACTTCGGGTGCGAGCCCGGCTGCAGCACCTCCGACGATGCGCGCTCGTGGTGCCAGGTCGAACTGCTCGACGGCTCGCTCGCTCGCGACGAGAATCGCGGAGGCGCCGTCGTTTAGGCTGGAAGAGTTGCCCGCCGTCACGACGGAGCCCCCCGCGACGACGGGTCGCAGTTTCGCAAGGACTTCGGCGCTCGTGTCGGCGCGAGGTCCCTCGTCGACCGTGACCTCGCCGCTCTTCGTGCCGACCGCAACGGTTTCCTCGCTGAAGTGCCCCGCCTCTATCGCAGCGATCGCCCGCTGGTGACTGCGCAGTGCGAAGGCGTCGGCATCCTCGCGGGTGATGCCGTCGACGCGTGCGACCTCTTCCGCGGTCTCGGGCATCGAGAACGTCGCCTTGTCGCGTTCGAGGAATCTCGGGTTGACGAACCGCCACCCGATCGAGGTGTCGAACTTCTCACCCGGTTTCGCAAAAGCCCTCTCGGGTTTCGCCTCGACCCATGGCGCGCGGGTCATCGATTCGACACCGCCGGCGATGACGATGTCGGCGTCTCCTGCCCGCACGGCCTGCGACGCCATCTGGATCGCACTCATCCCGGATGCGCACAGTCGGTTCACGGTGATACCGGGGATGTCGTCGGGAAGCCCTGCCAAAAGGGTCGACATGCGAGCGACGTTGCGATTGTCCTCGCCAGCCTGATTTGCTCCTCCGAGGATCACTTCATCGATGCGGGCCGGGTCGATTCCCGTGCGAGCCACGAGTTCCGCGATCGTCAGGGCCGCCAGATCGTCGGGCCGGACGGACGCGAGAGCACCGCCGTAGCGCCCTACCGGCGTGCGAACGCC
>NZ_CAMEFJ010000145.1 GCF_945915485.1 uncultured Agrococcus sp. | reverse complement strand
CGCAACGCGGTGCTCGGGGCCGGCGCACCCGACTTCATGACGAGTTCGCCCTCGTCGTCCTGCTCGCCGAGTTCGGTGACGATTGCAGTGAGCATTGCCGGCTTGAGGGCGGCATCCGCGGCGTCAAGGTGCCGGGCGAGGGCATCCGTGAATGTCTTGCGGTCGGTGGAGACGACGCCGCCGCTCGCTTCCGTGCCCCGTTCGAGTGCTGTTCGCACCTTGGCCCGGTCGGCGTCCTTGAGTTTGGTGACCGAGCGCAGTGCCATGACCCGTTCGATGCGGTCGGGGGCGAACGCGTAGTTGAGGCGCAGCGGTCGCTCGACCGTGATGGTGCGGAAGAGGAAGTCTTCGTTCTTGAAGATCTTCGAGACGTCAGATTCCTCGAACCTCGAGTAGATGCCGGTGATGTCTTCTATGTGCGTCTGTGACAGCTTGCGCCGCTTCGAGCCAATGCTTTTGCGCATCTTCTCGTACATTTCGGTTGCGTCGATGAGCTGCACCTTGCCGCGGCGACGCTGCTCCTTCTTCTTGTTGATGATCCAGACGTAGGTGCTGATGCCGGTGTTGTAGAACATGTCGGTCGGCAGGCCGACGATGGCTTCGAGGTAATCCTGTTCCAGGATCCATTTGCGAATGTTCGATTCGCCGGAGCCGGCCCCTCCCGTGAACAACGGGGAGCCGTTCAGCACGATCGCGCCGCGACCACCGACCTCACCGATCCCTGGTTCGCGCAGCTTCGAAATCAAATGCAGCAGGAAGAGCAGCGACCCGTCTGAGACGCGCGGAAGACCGGGGCCGAAGCGGCCGTTGAAGCCCGCGACATCGTGCTCGGTCTTGACAGCCTTCTGCTCCTTCTTCCAGTCGACGCCGAAGGGCGGGTTCGAGAGCCCGAAGTGGAAGGTTCGCCCCTCGAAAGCAGGCTCCGTGAGGGTGTTGCCGTGCACGATGTTCGTGATCGGCTGCTCCTTCACGATCATGTCTGCCTTGCAGATGGCGTACGAAGCGCCGTTGATCTCTTGACCAAGCAGGTTCACTTTGGCCGACGGGTTCAGGTTCGTGATCTTGTCGTCGCCGAACGACAGCATGCCACCCGTCCCGGCGGTCGGGTCGTAGATGTCGCGGATCACGCCGGGAGTCATGAGGTCTTCGTCGCCCTCGAGCAGGAGTGTCACCATGAGCTCGACGACCTCGCGAGGCGTGAAGTGCTCACCCGCGGTCTCGTTCGACGCCTCGGCGAACTTTCGAATGAGCTCTTCGAAGATGTGGCCCATCTGTTCGTTGCCGACGTGCTTCGGGTGCAGGTCGGCTTTCGCGAAGTGCTGCATGATCTGCAACAGCAAGTCGTTCGACGCGAGTTCGACGATCGTGTCTTCGAGCTTGTACTTCTCGAAGATGTCGCGCACGTTAGCCGAGAAGGCGCCCACGTAATCGCGGAGGTTCTCCTCAAGGTTGTCGGGGTCGCCCTGCAGCGTGCCGAGGCTGTGCTGCGATCGGTTGAAGAACGAGTACTCATGGCCCGCCTTGTGGCGCAGCATCGCCAAGGGCGGCTCTTCGTCCGGGTCGTATCCGGCGACCGCGTCGAGCACGGCAGCCTTTGTCGGCGCGAGGACGGCATCCAGTCGTGTCAGGACCGTGAACGGCAGGATGATGTCGCCGTACTGGTGCTGCTTGTACGTGCCGCGCAGGAGGTCGGCTGCTGACCAAATGAACTGAGCGTGGTTGAACACCGTTGTGTACCCCTGAAAAATAGTCGACGCTGTGCTCCTCCGAGCCTAGTCGGCGCCGCTGACGGGAGTGCTTTCGGCGGATACCGGCGTGCGAGTTGAAAATGAGAAGCGTGTAGCGAGCAACGTATTGATTTCGTAGAGCGGGCCCTTGTGCACCCGTGCGTGTCGCAGGTAGCCCGTATCGTGCTTCGGCAACCCCCTGAAATCGCAGAATGCCGTGACACTTCGGAATTCTGGCGGGATTCGGGGTTTAGACTGATCGCTAGGAGATTCACATGACGATCCACTCGACTGAGCCGCGGCCGACTATTACAACCATGAGTCAGGCCGAGATTCGAGGCGAGATCTCTCGTCTCGAGGCCGCGCACGGTAGTTTTGACAGCCTCCGGGAAAAGGCCGAGAGGGACGCCTTGTCTGCGGAGGAACGCGTCGCATATCGACGTCTTGACTCTCTGCGCTTCCTGCTGTCTGCCTAATGGCCCTGAGCATCGCTGAGCAAGCCGAACAGTTTGCTCTCGACATTATGGAGACCCTTGCAGGGGTTCTCCCCGCCGGAAACCTAGGTGTCAATCTTGTCGAAGATGGCGACAGTCCGGGCGTATACATTCTGACGACGAGTGAAGAGCGTGGAATCGAACTGCAAGTGTCCGGTTCGACCCGTATGCGTTTCGAGATCGACATGAAATTGTCAGTCGACAGCTCCGGCAAGTGGTTGAAAGTCATCAAGTCTTCGTATGTCGTAGTGCCGGAAGGCGACGGTACCCCCTATTTCCACTACGACTACCCAGTTGACGCGTCTCAGGTGCCAGCAGCTCACATCAATGTGCACGCCCATCGGGATGACCTCATCGCCGCGTTGGTCCTCGGGGGTCGTAGTGGCGCGGCCAAGAATCGACGGAGGGACTTTGTCAATCGGGGCAGGTTGCCTCGCGTTGGTAGCTTTCACTTCCCCGTCGGCGGTCCGAGGTTTCGACCGGGTCTGGAGGACGTTCTTGAGGTGGCGGTCGATGAGTTCGGGCTAGATCATAGGGAGACCTACCGGACTGCCCTCCAGAAGGGCCGTGAGCGGTTCCGCCTTCGTCAGCTCGCGGCAGCCGTACGCGACTCGCCCTCGACTGCAGCAGAAGTGCTTCGCGGTCTCGGCTATGCAGTTGTCGAGCCTACCCTGGCACATGAGCCGAAACGTGATTGGTTAGAACGGCTCTGAGGACGGCGTGGTTTCGTGCGCGGCTCGTGCGCGCGCCTCACAGGCGGTCGTTCTGACAAGTTGTCCACAATCGAGACTTTCGGGGTTGCTTGTGTCGGACGTTGGCGTCAGACTGTAGGGGAACTGATGTACTAATAATAATGACCATGGAGCAATTCCAATGGAGTTTTACTCGCGACATGAGCGCCGCTTGGATGGCGATCTACGCAGTTCTTGTAAAGCGCGGGTGGGCTTCATGTCGGATGATCCGTCTAGTCTTTGCAATAGAACATATCTTCTATCCAGGTCGGAGGTGCGGGGCATACTGTAAGGCAAGATCACAACCGGCCGGAAGCAGAACGTGACAGTGACCACGAGGAGGTGGCGAAAGTGACTGCAAATGAAATCTCCCAACGGGCCGACGATTCCACGAGCGAGGCATCTCCTGCCATGCGCGCCCTGCAGAGTGCGCCTCAGTCGATCACAGCCGAGCGCGACGAAACGAATGGTCCTGTCGCTACGAAAGACGCCGTTCTGTCGGAGATTTTGCAGGCGACGGCGTCGTCGTTTACCGCTGCTCGTGCGGTGATGGAGACGGCGGCGCGGACGGCGTTCGCGTTCTTCGCCGACGCCTCCGAGGCCGATCGTGCCGCGCTGATGGGCGAACTCAGCGACACGGCCCTCGCGCACGACGCGATCCTC
>NZ_CAMEFJ010000144.1 GCF_945915485.1 uncultured Agrococcus sp. | reverse complement strand
GTAGAAGACGCCGACGAGGAGGCTGACATCGTCACGGGCGATGCGGCCGACGCAGACGACAAGAAGTAGCGTGGCAAAGCTCTACTTCCGATACGGAGCGATGAACTCTGGGAAGTCGACGGGCCTGCTGCAGGCGGCGTTCAACTACGAAGAGCGCGGACAGCGAGTGCTGATCGCGAAACCGTCGACCGATACGAAGGGCGATCAGCACATCGTGTCGCGTCTCGGCATGACGCGGGAGGTTGATTTCCTGGTCGAGGCGGATGAGCGGGTGTCGGATGTCTTCGCCCGCGCGGTCGCGAAGAAGCCAGAGCCGGTCGCGTGCCTGCTGTTCGACGAGGCACAATTCCTGCAGCCGAGGCAGGTCGATGAACTCTTGGAGCTCGCGGTGCTGCAGGGCGTACCAGTACTCGCCTACGGCATCCGCACCGATTTTCAGACGAAAGCGTTCCCCGGTTCGGCGCGCCTGCTCGAGCTTGCCCACTCGCTCGAAGAGCTGAAGACGATCTGCCGCTGCGGGCGCAAGGCGATGTTCAACGGACGTCGGGTGGATGACCGCTTCGTCTTCGAAGGCGATCAGGTGGCGATCGATGGTGAGACGGTGACGTACGAGTCACTGTGTGCCACCTGCTACCTCGAGGAGCGCGGGCGGGCATCCCTGCCGTCGCTCTGGTGAAGCTGCGTTTCACGGTTGCGAGGTCCGTGGCGGGCTTGACAAGCTGAGGCGTGAGACATTGAGAGCGCAGATTGGACGGAGTGTGGGATGGTGAACACTGCCGATAACGCGAGTAACCGACAGCAAATGATGTGGGCCGTTCAGCAGGAGGAGCTGGGCGGGACCGACGTCTTGCAGATGGTCGAGATTCCACGCCCTCGCCCCGGTATCAGCGAGATCCTTGTGCGCGTCCACGCTGCAAGCGTGAATCCCACGGATTGGAAGCACCGTGCAACGGGCCGCTTCCTCGATGATCCTCCGTTTGTGCTGGGGTGGGACCTCTCCGGCGTCGTCGAGGCGGTCGGCCTCGGCGTGACGCTGTTCAAACCCGGTGATGAGGTGTTCGGTATGCTGCCCTACCCGCACGGTGTCGGCGCCCACGCCGAATACGTTGTGGGCCCTGCACGCGCGTTCGCGCACAAGCCCGGCTCTCTCGATCACGTGCATGCGGGAGCGATCCCGCTGGCTGCACTCACAGCCTGGCAGTCGCTCGTGGACACCGCGGGCCTCTCGAGCGGCGATCGGGTACTCATCCACGCCGCGGGCGGCGGGGTCGGGCACCTGGCGGTGCAGATCGCGAAGGCTCGAGGAGCCTACGTCATCGGCACCGCGAGCGCGCAGAAGCACGACTTCGTGCGCGAGCTGGGAGCTGACGAGGTCGTCGACTACCGGCAGGTCGACTTCGCAGAGGCCGTGGAGCGCGTCGACGTCGTGCTCGACACCATCGGAGGCGACTACCAGTTGCGCTCTCTGCGCACACTGAAGCCAGGTGGGGTGCTGGTCTCCACCGTGCCCGTCGCGGCGGAAGGTCTGCGCGAGGAGGCCGAACGGTTGGATGTGCGAGCCGAGCTCATCCTCGTCGAGGCCGACCACGCGGGGATGCAGGAGGTCGCCGATCTCGCAGAGACCAATCAGTTGCGGGCGAGGATCGCGGGGACTTTCCCGCTCGCCGACGCTGCTCGTGCTCATGAGGTCGGCGAGGAGGGGCGTACCGCCGGCAAACTCGTCCTCGTCGTCCGTGAGCACGACTGACGGCTCGACCATCGCAACGGTGCAGGAGGCCCGGGTCAGCGTCTGAGGCGAACGTTACGGCTTGTCCGTCGGCTATGCGCGGGCGCAGCGCTCGCAATGTCACCGAAAGGCGGCATTATTCGCGATTCGTACCGAGAAGCGGCGATTTTTGCCGCTTTCCGAGCACATCGCCGTCTCTCGGTGCACGGACGAGCGCATCGGACGTGAACAGGTCCAGCAGACGCCGCTACCCGGGCGTGACGTCGCGCGCGAGCCGATCGAACTCGTTCCGTAGCTTCGGAGCACGGATCGCAGAGCGCATCCTGCGCAGGGTCGCCTCCTGGCCGATGAGGGGCCATGCCCTGGTGAGCGCGTAGTCCCCGGAGACGTGACTGCTCTTTCGACTCCTGCGCGTCGACAACGATGATGCGATCGGGGATGCCCGCCAACTCCGGGTGGTCCGGATGCTGTTCTGGCTCCTTCGGATGCGCGAGCATCGCGTCGACCAGCAGCACGAGGCGCCACGCATCCGGCAGATCGGTGAGTTCATCGGCCGACGCGTTGAGCTGATCGAGTTCGCTTGCCGTCATGCTCTCGGTCAAGGGTTGGCCGGCCCAGGAATTTCGGATAGTGAGCCATCTTATTCTGGGGGAGTTATTGAAAGAAAAATCCGGGATCATGCCCGTTCCGCGTGAGCTTCGCCATTCCCGTCTGCAACGTCTCGAAACAGCTCGATCAGAATGCCGATCCATGGTGAATCCGCAGCACCTGACATGGATGTTCATTGAGCGTGCGGCGCGCACGGCTAGGCACCGGACTCGATCAGGCGTTCGACGCTCCTCTCAGTAGCTCAAATTGCTCCCAGTCGGCAGTGTCGCGCAGCAACTGTCGATCGTGGCTGGAGACGACGATGCCGGCCCGAGTCGCCTGCAGCGCCTCCGTCAGCTCATCCACGAGGGCGATCGAGAGATGATTCGTCGGTTCGTCGAGCAGCAGCAGATTCGGCCTGGCGGCCAACACCAGGGCGAGGTCGAGGCGGCGTTGCTGACCGATCGAGAGCTCGCCGATGCGCTTGCCCGCCTCACGTGCCGTGAGCAGCCCGAGCGACGAAAGGCCAACGGTGCTCTGCGCGGAGACGACACGGTTGGAGACCAGACCGTCAACGACGGTGCCGTACCATTCGTGGGCACGCCGGGCCAGTGGCAGCGAGCTCTCCTGTCGCAGGAACGCGGCGCGACACGACTCCGCCCTGTGCACGCGACCGCCAGAGGGTTCGATTTCCTCCGCGAGAACACCGAGCAACGTTGACTTGCCCGCACCGTTGCCTCCCGTCACCACGAGCTTCGTGCCTCCGGTTATCCGCAGCGACACGGGGCGCCGCAGTCGGGCTTCCACTTGGATGTCCTCGGCCGTCAGGAGCGTCGCACCGGGTCTGGCGCTCAGCTCGGGAAACCCCAGCTCCAGTGGGGGAGCAGGCACGGTGACCGCGTGCTCTTCCAGCGCGGATGCCCGTCGATGGACGCTCTGTACGAGCCCAGGAGCCCGCGTGGCGCGTCCGTGCTTGGGGGAGCCCTTCCCGGGGCGCCAGCCGGACACCAGGCGGTTCTGGGCGCTGCTGAGCGCATCCTGGAGGCGTGCACGTTCTGCCCGCTGCCGCTCGTGCTCTTGCTCCCATCGCTCTCGTTCCGCGTGTCGGCCCGCGCGGTAGCCCTCGTAGCCGCCTCCGTACACGCGAGCCCGTTCATCGTAGGTCGGGTCGAGATCGATGAAGGTTTCGGCGATGTCGCTCAGCAGCGCGCGGTCGTGGCTGACGATGACGACTCCGCCGCGCCATGTTCTCAGACGTTCAGTCATGAAGGCTAGACCGGCTCGGTCGAGGTGGTTCGTTGGCTCGTCCAGCAGAAGGAAGTCCGTGTCGCCACCGAGCAGGCACGCGAGCCGCACGCGATAGCGCTGCC
>NZ_CAMEFJ010000143.1 GCF_945915485.1 uncultured Agrococcus sp. | reverse complement strand
TACACGTACTTCATCGGTGGCGCGATCAGGTGGGACACCGGGTTCCAGATCCTGCTGCTGCTGTTCGCGGCGGTCACGCTCGGCGGGCTCGGAAGCGCTTTCGGAGCCCTGATCGGAGCACTCGTGATCGGCATCGTGACCGAAGTCTCAACGATCTGGTTGCCTGCGGACGTCCGGTACGCGGTCGGCCTGTTCATTTTGATCCTTGTGCTGCTCTTCAGACCACAGGGAATTCTGGGCCGCAAGGAAAGGATCGGCTGACATGGATATCCTCACTCCCTTCCTCTTAGCCTTCGTCGACTCGACGAGCGCGGCCTTCGCGCTGGCAGCGATCGGCCTCGGCGTGCACTTCGGGTACGCGGGCCTGCTGAACTTCGGCCAGGCCGGCTTCATGGCCATCGGCGCGTACGGCTTCGCGATCTGGACGACGATGGCGGCTCCGACCGCCAACTGGGGATGGCCGCCCGCGGCGTCCTTCATCTCCGCGGTCATCGTCGGTCTGGTTGCCGCGTCGATCTACGCGTTCGTACTCGGTATTCCGACGCTCCGCCTCCGCGGAGACTATCTCGCCATCGTGACCATCGCGGCGGCCGAGATCGTGCGGTACACCGTGCGAACGACCGAACTGACACCCATCACGGGTGGCTCGCAGGGTCTGACCGGTGCCGCTATCAAGACGGACATTCAGGCCATCAACCCGCTGCCGCCCGGCCAGTACGGTTTCTGGATCTTCAACGCGGGCGCTTACGACACCTGGATCCGCATCCTCGCTTGGGTACTCGTGGCGATCGCGCTCATCGTCGTCTGGATGCTCTTCCGCAGCCCTTGGGGCCGCGTTGTGAAGGGTATCCGTGAAGACGAAGACGCAGTGCGCTCGCTCGGTAAGAACGTCTTCAACTACAAGATGCAGGTGCTGATCCTCGGTGGTGTTCTCGGTGCGCTCGGAGGCATCATGTACGTGATGCCGAGAGCACTCCAACCCGACTTCTTCGCGGCTCCGACGACGTTCTATCTCTGGACGGCGTTGCTGCTGGGAGGCGCTGCCACGGTCTTCGGGCCGGTGATCGGAGCCATTCTGTTCTGGGCGACGCTGAACGGTGTTCGAGCAGTGATCAGGCTGCTGCACGATGTCGGCGTCTTCGGCGACATCACGGCGACACAGGCGGCACAGCTCGCGTTCGTGTTCGTCGGTTTCGCGCTGATCCTGCTGGTGGTGTTCAGACCGCAAGGAATATTCGGTAATAAGAAGGAGCTGTCGTTCAATGTCTAAGCTCACAGCATCCGATCTTGTCGTCGGCGACCCCGCACCCGGGGTTCCGAAGCAGGATCCTGTCATCGTCGCAGACGGCGTCACCCGCCAGTTCGGCGGCCTCAAGGCAGTGGATGTCGCGCACCTCGAGGTGCCTCGTCACGCGATTACAGCGCTCATCGGCCCCAACGGTGCCGGCAAGACCACGCTGTTCAACCTCCTGACCGGCTTCGACAAGCCAGACACCGGGACCTGGTCGTTCAACGGCAAGAACCTTGCGGGCATCCCGTCCTTCAAGGCTGCGCAGAGCGGCATGGTCCGGACCTTCCAGCTGACGAAGAGCCTCGCGCGCCTCACGGTGCTCGAAAATGTCCTGCTCGGCGCTGCCGACCAGCGAGGCGAGAGCTTCTGGGCATCCTTCTTCCCACCGATCTGGAGTAAGCAGGAGAGCGAGAATCGCGACAAGGCGATGGACTTGCTCAAGCGCTTCAAGCTCGACGCGAAGAAGGACGACTATGCGGCATCCCTCTCCGGCGGTCAGCGCAAGCTGCTCGAAATGGCTCGTGCCCTCATGAGCGACCCCTCGCTCGTCATGCTCGATGAGCCGATGGCAGGCGTCAACCCGGCGCTCACGCAGTCGTTGCTCGAGCACGTACTGGCGCTGAAGGAGGACGGGATGACCGTGCTGTTCGTCGAACACGACATGCACATGGTTCGCCACATCTCCGACTGGGTCGTCGTCATGGCCGAGGGCAAGATCGTGGCCGAAGACGTCCCGGAGGACGTCATGAAGAACCAAGCCGTTATCGACGCCTACCTCGGTGCCCACCACGACACCGACCTCGGTTCCATTACGGGCCAGCTCGACATGGAAGCCGCTCTGAAGGACGAGCTCGGCGAGGACAGCGTCGGTTCCATCGCCGATGCCGAGCGCTCAGAAGAATCCACGACGTCTTCAAAGGAGGGCGAACAATGAGTGATCGAGTTCTCGAAACCAAGGAACTCCACGCCGGGTACCTTCCGGGCGTGAACATCCTCAACGGCTGCTCGATTTACGCCGACGAGGGCGAACTTATCGGCATCATCGGCCCGAACGGAGCGGGCAAGTCAACGCTGCTGAAGGCCGTGTTCGGGCAGGTGAACGTGCGCGAAGGTTCGATCGAGCTGAAGGGCGACGACATCACGGGGCTCTCCGCTGACAAGCTCGTCAGCAAGGGTGTCGGCATGGTGCCGCAGACCAACAACGTCTTCCCGACACTCTCGATCGAAGACAACCTGCGGATGGGCGCCTTCCAGTCCCCCAAGCTGTTCGACGAGCGCTTCGAATTCGTTGCGTCGCTCTTCCCCGAACTGGCGAAGCGTCGCAAGCAGCGTGCCGGCGGTCTCTCCGGTGGTGAGCGGCAGATGGTCGCGATGGGCCGTGCACTCATGATGGACCCAGCCGTGCTGCTGCTCGACGAGCCGAGTGCGGGTCTTTCGCCCGTGAAGCAGGACGAAGCATTCCTGCGCGTCTCCGAGATCAACAAGCAGGGGGTGACCATCGTGATGGTCGAGCAGAATGCGCGCCGCTGCCTGCAGATCTCCCACAGGGCGTATGTGCTCGATCACGGCACGGACGCCTACACGGGGTCGGGCCGGTCGATGCTCAACGATCCCAAGGTCATCGAGCTCTACCTCGGTACCCTCGCTACGGATGTCGAGACGAAGGCGAGTGACGCTGCTGCGGCAGCAGAGGCCGCGGCCGCTGCGGTGAGTGCATCGGAGGAATCGGATACCAGCGCGGTCGACAGCGTCGAAGCCCCGGACAGCACCGAAGGAGAGAATAAGTCGTAACTCGTCGTTCGCCGTTTGGCGCAGCACGAGCATCGCGTATTCAGGAGGCCCGCTCAGCCATTGGCTTGGCGGGTTTCCTCGTTCTTGTCGACCGCCTTCTGCGCCCTCCAGCTCGGTGCGTACCCAATGTCGGGAGAACTGCCCGGTGTGACCGGATGTCGGGCCAATCTCCCGACACTCGGGAAAATCCATACATTGGGAACAGTCAAGCCCAGACACTCGAGCCCAAACATCGGAGCCCAAACATCTGCTCTGCCACGGCATCTATCCCTGTGCCGAATGTCGGGAGAATCAGCCCACATGACCCAATGTCGGGCCAATCTCCCGACATTGGGGAAAATCCATACATTCGGCACACCCGCCCGCTCCGACGTAGCCATCCCAGCCACCGAGCGCGCCCGCAGATCGACCGACCCCTGAGCCGTCGCCCCTGCCCTCCTGCACGAACACGAACATACCGCTGCAGCAGAATCCAGAGAGCTGCCCACCGTTAGCTGCACGGTCCCCCACCGTGAAACATCATTACTCGTGCTCAATGTATGGAGAATCAGCCCACATGACCCAATGTCGGGCCAATCTCCCGACATTGGGGAAAGTCCATACATTGGGAACAGTCAAACCGACGGACAGACGAAGTCGGGCACACAAAAAGGCTGTGGGGCCCGCATTGCGGGCCCCACAGCTGAGAGAGTAGACGTTTGCCGCTAGGGC
>NZ_CAMEFJ010000142.1 GCF_945915485.1 uncultured Agrococcus sp. | reverse complement strand
GCTCGTCGGTGATCTCACCGACAAGCTCCTCCGCGAGGTCCTCCGTCGTCAGGATGCCGGCGAAACCCCCGTACTCGTCGACGACGCAGGCGAGCTGAGTTCGGGCAAGGATCATTTCTTCCAGCACGTTCGGAAGTGCCATCAGCGCCGGCACCACGAGCGGCTCCCGCATGATGCGCAAGACCGAGTCGTCGTCCGACCCGGTGGTGCGCAGCAGATCGACGATCTGCACAATGCCGATCGGCTCGCCGTCACCGTCGATCACGGGGTACCGACTGTGCGCGTGAGCCATGAGCTCACGCAGCCGACCGATGGTCGTCTCGTTCGAAACCGTCGCGACCCTCGACCTCGGAATCATCGCGTGTTCGGCGTCCTCCTCCGGGAAGTCCAGGACACGATCGATGAGGATCGAGAGCTCAGCGGGAAGGTCACCGCTTTCACGCGATTCCGCGACGGCTCGTTTGAGATCCTCCGCGGAAGCGCTCGTGTCGACATCGTGCACCGGTTCCACGCGCAATAGCCGGAGCAGAACATTGGCGAGAAAATCGAACACCGCGATCAGCCATCCGAACACGGTGAGATAGATCAGCGTCGATCTCGCGAGCCCTCTCGCGAGTGGCTCCGGCGCGGCGATCGCCAGGTTCTTGGGGTACAGCTCTCCGAAGACCATCTGCACGACGGTGGCGAGCACGAGCGCGAGAACCGTCCCCACCGAGACGCTGACCGCGGCGGGGATATCGATGCCACCCAGCAGGACGCCTACGGACTCGCCGATCAGCGGCTCGGCGATATACCCGACCATCAGGCCCGTGACGGTGATGCCGAGCTGCGCACCGGAGAGCATGAAGGATGTCCGCCGTGTCACTTTCAGTGCACGCTTCGCCGCGACATCGCCCGCTTCCGCACGTGCTCCCAGGCGAGACCTGTCGACGGACATGTAGGCGAACTCCTGGGCTACGAAGAATCCGTTCGCCGCGATGATCGCGAGCACGAGAATGATGCCCAGCAGGAGTGTCAGCACTGCCGGGATCACAGAGGGGTCACCCCCTGTGCGAGTTTGAGCCGTTCATATCGACTCGTGAGGGTATGTATTCGAAGACAACTATCGCCGGGGTCGTCAGATGACGGCCGCGGGTCGGCTGATGACCCCATCTTCCGGCTTCACACTCCTGAGTGTCTCTGTCTGAAGTAGATACATCGTACCCGAGCTAGCCGTGCGCGAGTACCCGTCGATCAGGAGATCAAGAACTCGATGTCCGTGATCTGGAGAGAAGTCGTGCGCCCGGGTGCCATCTCGAATACCGTGCCGCCCTCCTCGAGCGCCCGGATCCCGCCACCGGGGTCGAGAGCGACCTCGACGATGCCGCCGGAGGGCGGGTTGAGCGATTCGAACGTGCCGTCGAGGCTCAGCAGTCGCACTGCTGTCTCCTCCTCCTCGGCCGAGACGACAGCGAGCGCATCCTGACTCGTCCACGTGACATCGACGGGAATCCCACCGGGAGCGGAGATCTCGGGGCCCAGCCGCAGGTCTTCCGGGGCCGCTCCCGAGCGCACGACCGCGAAGAGTCGCACCGTCGCGTTCCCCTGACCTCCCGTGATGACGGCGAGTCTCGAGCCTTCCGGTGATATCTCGACGGAGAAGACGCTTTCGCCGCCAAGCTCGACCGAGAACGCGTTGTGCTCGCCGTCGACCCAGGTGTGCACGAGCTGTTCATCCGAATTATCGACCCACCACACGGTGCGGAAACGGTCGACGGACGGATCGGTCGCGGCATCCTCACCGATCTGCCGCACAGCGTTCCCGTCGAGCCAGTGGATGCCGCCGCCACGCGCGTACGCGGCACCGACGCGGGGGCTGTCAGTACCCGGAACAAGGGCGAACGACGTTGCGCTGAGCTCTTGGAGCTGCTCACCGAGCCCCGTTATGAGGGCTCCGTCCGTCTGCGCAACGCGCACTTCCCCATCGCGGTAGACGAGCGGGTTCGACCACAGCGAATCGATCGATGGAGCCTCAGCCTCGGAGCTGAGACCTATTGCGTCATCAGCACCGCTGACGTGCACTTCGACAGTTCCCGCACCGGTCGATCGCTGTACCTGCAGCGCGAACCTCGACAGTTCCTGCGTCGTGACCGACCCCGGCCTCGCCGAGCTCAGGGTCAACGAGAGACCACCGCCCGGTCGGTCGGCGAT
This sequence comes from uncultured Agrococcus sp., assembly GCF_945915485.1. Classification (GTDB taxonomy): domain Bacteria; phylum Actinomycetota; class Actinomycetes; order Actinomycetales; family Microbacteriaceae; genus Agrococcus. The sequence goes on along the minus strand of NZ_CAMEFJ010000142.1, from coordinate 1,691 downwards.
ATCGCCGACAAGCTCTGCGCCTGCGGCAGCGGAGGGCAGCACGGAACTCTGCAACCACGAGGCCGGCCCTTCCAGGAGCGCGTCGACGATGTCCCGCGTCAGCGTCTGCGGGTCATCCGGGAACCACCGGAGGTCGGGAACGAAGTAGTCGCCGTCTGTCGTGAACCACCGTACGGATACCGCCTCGAAGAGCTCCTCGAAGTGGAGCGAGCTCACGAGGATGCCCTCGGGAACTTCGTCGAGGCGCCACTCCCCCTCGACCTGGGTCAAGCTGAACGAGAGGGTCTGCGTCGACTCCTCGACCCTGTGCATGATGCCGCTCGTGTCGACTCGTGAGGTGAGCGTGACAGCGACCTCGCCGGAGTTCTCGTCCGTCATCGAGACCTGCGGAGCTCCCGACCGGACCCGCACGTTCGCGACAGGATCCCAGAGTGTGCTCGCGCTGTCGGTAAGGTACTCCCTCGCAACCTCGTAATCGTTTTCGGGGCTCACGCCCGCATACAGGAAGCCGAGGATGATCGCCTCTGGCGATGCGCCCGTCCCGGGCGGCTCAGCGATGAACTCGACGCCGGCACGATCCTGCATGTCTCCCGTTTCCGCCGCTGTCACGGGCCCCGAACTCGGGATTCTGACGCAGCCCACCAACAGCAGCGAGACGAGCGCGAGGAGAGCTAGTGCACGTTTCACACCGTTCCCTCCCCTGGAAATCTGATGGGCGACACGACGACGGTCGCGTCTTCGCGCGGCAGAGTCAACCTGAACATCGACCCTTCACCGGGTGCCGACCACACGTCGAGCGTACCGCCGTGCAGCGACGCGTCGTCCCTGCTGATGGCAAGCCCCAGCCCCGTACCGCCCGTGCTGCGCTGCCGAGAAGGATCTCCGCGCCAGAACCGACCGAAGACCTCCGCGGACTGCTCCTCCGTCATGCCGACACCGTGGTCCCGCACCGCAATCGCAGTTGCCGAGGAGTTCGAATCGACGATGACCTCTATCGGCTTCCCCTCACCGTGATCGATCGCGTTGCCGAGCAGATTCTGCAGGATGCGTCGTATTCGCCGAGGGTCGACTCCGGTTTCCAGGTGGCCGCCGGGTGCAACCAGCACGAGCTCGCTGCCTCGGTCGTCGGCGAGCGGCTGCACGGCGTCCATCTCGTTCTGCGCCAATTGCACCAGGTTGGTGGGTTCGAGTTCGAGCATCACGGCTCCCGCGTCGAAGCGGCTCAATTCGATGAGGTCGGCCAGCAGCGTATCGAACCGTTCGATCTGGGTGTAGAGGAGTTCAGCGCTCCTTCTCGTCTCAGGGTTGAAGCCTTCGCTCTGCGCGTAGATGACACCGCCCGCGAGTCGAATCGTCGTCAACGGCGTCCGTAGTTCGTGCGAGACGTCGGAGACGAATCGTTGCTGCACGGTCGACAGCTTCTCGAGATCCTCGATCTGCCGCTGCAGCGAATCTGCCATGGTGTTGAAGTTGCGGCCGAGCGCTGCCAGCGCATCGTCGCCTCGCACGGGGACGCGTTCATCCAGCTCCCCCTCCGCGAGCCTGGCGCTCGCCTCGGCGGCGACACGAACGGGCCCCACGACGAGCCGCACGACCATCCATGTCACGAGTCCGATCAGTACGACGACGGCCAGTCCGCCGAGCGCCATCGTCAGCTGCGTGAACTCGAGCGTTGCCTGGGCGTTCTCGAG
>NZ_CAMEFJ010000141.1 GCF_945915485.1 uncultured Agrococcus sp. | reverse complement strand
TCTGCTGCCGCAGCCGCATCCCATCCGAGGTCGGCGATGCGTCGGATGTACGGGAGGGTCGCGTTCGTGAGCGCCTCCGTCGCCGTGGCCGGCACGGCGCCCGGCATGTTCGCGACGCAGTACATGACGACGTCGTGAAGCGGGAAGGTCGGGTCGTCGTGCGTTGTCGGCTTCGAACCTTCGAAACAGCCGCCCTGATCGATGGCGATGTCGACGAACACCGCGCCCTTCTTCGCGTTCTGCAACATTTCGTCGGTGACGAGCTTGGGAGCGGCGGCGCCGGGAATCAGTACCGACCCGATCACCAGATCAGCTTCCGCAACGGCCTCTGCGAGCGAGTACGGGTTCGAAGCGCGAGTCTTGATTCGACCGTTGTACGCGACATCCAGCTGGCGTAGACGCGGCAGGGAGACGTCGAAGATCGTGACGTCTGCGCCCAGGCCAAGTGCGGTGACGGCCGCGTGCTCTCCCGCGACGCCGCCGCCGATGAGGACGACGTTGGCTCGCGGGGTTCCAGGCACGCCACCCATGAGGATGCCGCGACCTCCGCTGGTCGACTTGAGGTGGAACGCGCCCTCCTGCGACGACAGCCGACCTGCGATCTCGCTCATCGGTGTCAGCAGCGGCAACGAACGATCGGGCAGCTGTACCGTCTCGTACGCGATAGCCGTCGTGCCCGCCTCGATGAGCGCCTCCGCGAGTGGCTTCGCCGCTGCGAGGTGCAGATAGGTGAACAGCAGGTTGTCGGTGAGGTACTGATATTCGTCGGGAGTCGGCTCTTTCACCTTGAGCGTGAGATCCTGCGACCACGCCTCTGCAACGTCGGTAACGATGATGCCACCGGCTTCGGAATAGCTTTCGTCGGTGAAGCCGGCGTTCTCTCCCGCGCCGGCGAGAATGCGTACCTCGTGACCCGATTCGGTCAGCGCGTGAACCCCCGCGGGAGTCAGGGCGACGCGGCCCTCGTGGTTCTTCGTCTCAGCTGGGACGCCAATGCGCATGATGCGCTCCTTCGCAGTTAAGAGTTGTGCACGACGTCGTGCACGGTGCCAGAACTCATTTTGGGGGATACTTCGGTTCAGGAGACATCTCATCAAATCTATCTAGCATTTGGCGCTTGGATGCCGCAGAATGTTCTGCATGAACCCTCGATCGCAGACCACGGCCGAAGATTCGTTACGCACCGACGCAACCGATCGCAAAATCATCGACGAACTGCGGAGAAATGGACGCATCCCCAACGCACAGCTCGCGAACGCCGTCGGCCTCTCCCCCTCGTCGTGCCACAGCCGCGTCAAGGCGCTGCAACGGCGTGGCGTCATCCGCGGATTCACTGCGGAAGTCGACCCCGGCGCCCTTGGATGCGCACTGCAGGCGCTCGTCTTCGTGCGCATCCATCCGCGTGCGCGAGCCGGCATGGAGCAGTTCGCCAACGGCCTGCGGGCGCGGCCGGAAGTCGCCCAGCTTTACTTTCTGGGCGGCAGCGAGGACTTCCTGATCCACCTGTGGGTGCGCGACAGCAACCACGTGCGCGACTTCGTCCTGGATGCCCTGAGCGCGAACCCGGCAGTGGCGCACACCGACACCAAGCTCATCTTCGAGCACCACCGCGCAGAAACTCCGTCTGCGATGTAACCGCTGCTGCTGAGAGCGGAATACGTCACGCAGTCCGCGCGGGGCGTGCTTCACTGGTGCGATGAGCAGCGTTCTAATTCTCGGAGGAACCGCGTGGCTCGGGCAAGAGATCGCCCGGCAGGCTGTCCTCGCCGGTCACGATGTCACCTGTGTAGCCAGGGGTGAGTCCGGTGATGCGCCGGATGGCGTGAGGTTCATACGCGCCGACAGGTCTCTGCCCGGCGCCTTGCAGCACGTCAATGGCGAGTGGGATGCCGTGATCGAGCTGGCGTACGAGCCGGGGCTGGTTGCGGTCGCGCTTGACGCGTTCGCAGATCGCGCCGGCCACTGGTCGTTCGTGTCGACGATTTCCGTGTACGCATCGCACGATGTTGCGGGAGCCGACGAGTCGGCGCCGCTGGTCGACCCGGTCGACACCGAGGATTACGGGCAGGCGAAAGTCGCGGCCGAGCTGCTCACGCGAGAGCGAGTCGGCGACCGGTTGCTGATCACCCGCCCGGGGCTCATCGCGGGCCCCGGTGACCCCAGCGACCGATTCGGGTACTGGCCGGGGCGCTTCGCGCGGGGCGGCCGCGTGCTTGCGCCCGCGATGAGCGGTCACGTACAGGTGATCGACGTTGCCGACTTGGCTCGATGGTTGCTGGATGCGCATCAGTGGAACCTGATCGGCACGGTGGACGCCGTCGGCCCGAGCATCCCGATGGCAGCGTTCTTCGCCAGGCTGCGCGCTGCGACTGCTCATGGGGCCGACATCGTCGAAGCGCCTCATCCATGGTTGCGAGAGCAGGGGGTCAACTATTGGGCGGGCCCCCGTTCGATGCCGCTGTGGCTGCCGGAGGCGGATGCGGCGCTCACGCAGAGAAGCGGGGTGCGCCTACGAGAGCTCGGCGGCAGCATCAGACCCATCGACGAGACGATCGCACGCGTCATCGAGGACGAGACGGAGCGAGGGCTCTGGAGAACCAGGAGGTCCGGGCTGACGCCGCGAGAGGAAGAGGAGTTGCTGGAGCTCCTTCGCGATCGTGTCTAACGGGTTGCCGACCCGCTCCGGGGCAGCTTCACGCAGTGCGCGCTCGCGCCGACGTCGCGTAGTCGCGCAACGGTCGATTCGTGGCCCGTTACACCGCGATACGGTGGAGCCACGAGCAGAGGAGGAACGGTGAGCGAAGAGTTTTCCACCAGGGGGTCGTACGTGACCAGCGGTGAGTTCAACAGGGACACGAACTACATCGAAGACCGCATCGTCGCAGACCCGCATGCCGCACGTTCCATGCCCGCGCCTCCCGCATCCAAGGTCGGAACAGTCGGATTCGGGCTCAGCGAGGGCGCTGAAGCCTGGCCCGTGGAGTCCGGTCGATACCGGCTCGTGGCGGCGAGAGCCTGCCCGTGGGCGAATCGCACGGTCATCGTGCGCCGCCTGCTCGGGCTCGAACCGCACATCTCGCTCGGGCTGCCCGGCCCGACGCACGACTCCCGCTCGTGGACCTTCGATCTCGACCCCGACGGCCGCGATCCCGTGCTCGGCACCGAACGCGTGCAGGAGAACTACTTCAAGCGCTTCCCCGACTACCCGCGCGGCATCACGGTGCCCGCGATCGTGGATGTTCCGACGGGGCAGGTGGTCACGAACGATTACCCGCAGATCACGCTGGACTTCTCGACGCAGTGGAAGCCGCTGCATCGTGAGGGCGCCCCCGACTTGCTGCCGGAGCAGCACCGCGACGAGATGTGGGACGTCATGACGCGCGTTTTCACAGAAGTCAACAACGGCGTGTACAGGTGCGGCTTCGCCGGCAGCCAGCAGGCCTACGATGCAGCCTACGATCGCTTGTGGGTCGCGCTCGACTGGCTTGAAGGGCGCCTCGCAACACAGCGGTACCTGGTCGGCGACACGATCACGGAAGCGGATGTCCGGCTCTTCACGACGCTCGCGCGTTTCGACCCCGTCTACCACGGTCACTTCAAGTGCAACCGCCAGAAGCTGACCGAGATGCCGCACCTCTGGGGTTACGCCCGGGATCTCTTCCAGACCCCGGGCTTCGGCGACACGGTCGACTTCGATCAGATCAAGCAGCACTATTACGTCACGCACGAAGACGTGAATCCGACCCGGATCGTCCCCAAGGGGCCGCCGCTGGAGAACTGGCTCGACCCGCACGAACGCGATCGTCTCGGCGGATCACCGTTCGGCGACGGAACACCGCCGGAGCGTGTCCTGCAGGCCGAGCGCGTGCATCCCGACCACAATCCGCTGCCGTTGCCTTAGGCAGGGTCGCGTATCCTCGC
>NZ_CAMEFJ010000140.1 GCF_945915485.1 uncultured Agrococcus sp. | reverse complement strand
AGTACGGGAAGAAGCCGCCGCTGTTCTGCCGAAAACGCCGTGCTCTGGCTCATGCCCACCTTCATCTAGCTCTTCGGCTGCGCCAAACGCAGCCTCAGCCAGGCTACTCCTGTTCCGCTGTCTCCGGGGCATCCACCTCCCGGCTTCGCTGCTAGCGAGCGGCACGCACCGCCGCTCTGACGACCGCGATGTCGTCTTCCGTCGCGTCACGGAAGGCGCCGCCCTCGGCGACGAACGCATCGCCGTGCTTCTGCAGATGTTTCGCGAAGAGCGGGCAGACGGGCACGACCGTGAGCTTTCTCGCGATGCTGTCGGCGAGCGCCGCGCGCAGCAGAATGCCCGCGAGTCCGCGTCCGCCGAACTGTTCGTCGACCTCCGTGTGGAAGAAGAGCCGCTCGTTCTCTGCGACCGGCGAATCCACGAAGTCGGCCCGCCCCGCGAGCGTCGAACCTTCGAGTGTGACGGTGAATGCCGGGATGGCTCGGTTGCGGTCGAGCGCGACATCGACAGCCGCGCCGGTCTTGTCCCGGTGCTGCGTTGTCATGCCGGTTCCTTTCGCAGTTTGCGCATCTGGAATGCGATGAAGATCATGACCGTGCCGAACACGATGCCGTAGACACCGGCGAGCCATACGAGTGCCAGGAACGCGCTGCCGGGTGACCAGATGATCGCGATCGCCAGGATGATGCCGAACAGAATGTGCAGGATGCCGAACCAGGTGCCCCATCCGCTACCTCTGCTGCCCAGCTCAAGCACACCTCGCAGAATGAGGCCGAATGCCAGTGCCCACAGCACGAACAGCCCCACCAGGGCTCCTGTCGCCGTGGGGAAGATGACTGCGACTAGACCCGCGAGCAGGCTCACGATGCCGCCGGCGAGCGTCCATCCCCAGCCGCGCATGCCGCTCTTTCGCTGCCGCATGGCGATGACGACGGAGGCGACACCGTCGAACAGCAGCCACACTCCGATCGTGATCGCGACGAAAACTGCCAGGACAGCTGCGCCGAGCGCCGGAAGGAACATGATCACGCCGAAGATCACGGCAAGGATCCCCCGTATCAACAGCCATACGAAACTGGTCTTCAAGAGCGAATCGACCAGTTTCTCCGGGTTCGCTGCTGGTGCATCGGTCACGGCAACCTCCTCGGTCCGTTTCCCTTCAAGGGTTCTTATTTCACCTTACTCCCGGCCCTCTCCAGCGTGACGTTGGCCCTCGCACCAGAACGCCGTTCGTCTCCGAGACGCACCCGACCATCCCGTACCCCGTCACACTTCTCGGTCTATAGCTGGAATGACTGCTCTATACGGGCGTGTCGGCATGCATAGACCGAGAAGTGTGCACGCGCGCAGGAGCGACGTCTAGCAGCGCGGGTCAGTCGTCTAGCAGCGCGTGTCAGTCGTCGAGCAACGCTGCTGCGAACATCGGGCGAGCGGCGTCGGCGGATGGCGGATGGAAGAGCCCAGCCGCGGCATCCCGGAACACCCTGTTGAGTTCGTGCTCGTTGTCGAAGCCAGTGCCGCCGGAACACTGCAGCGCCGCTTCCGCCGAGCGGCGGGCGATGTCGGAGGCATGGATACGGGCGCTCACCATCCGCAGCGGCCATCCTGCTCCGTGATCGACCAGGTCATCGAAGTCCCGGGCGTAGGCGTCGATCTGTGCCGGCACCGGCAGATACTCCATGTGCGCATCGGCGAGCCGCGCACGGTACTCGGGCACATCGGCGAAGGTCGTGCCCGACTTCGCGGATTTGCGCTTGAGCAGACCCGCAGCGCCGAGTTCGAGCGCACGGCGCGCAACACCCGCATACACGGACGCCACCAGCAGCTGGAAATTGCTGGTGATGGCGAACGTCAGCAGGTCGGGATGCCTGCCGGTGGGGATGCGCCGAACAACTCGGTCGGGCCGCATGCGAGCCCGTTCGAGGATGGTCGACCGGCTGTGCGACGGCCGCATGCCGAGGACGTCCCAGCGGTCGGAGACCGAAATGCCCTCGGTGTCACGGTCGAGGAACCCGTAGACGAGCCGCGGTTCGTCGGGGTTCGAGTTGTCCAGACCGTGCGTAATCAGTCGGGACCAGACCGGTGACAGCGACGTGAAGATCTTGACGCCGGAGAGTAGATAGCTGCCGTCGCTCTGCGGTTCTGCCGTCGTGTTTGACCCCTGCAGCACCCAGTCGTTGGCTGGCTCGCTGACCCCGAACGCGAGGATCTCGCCCGCTGCGGCGTCTCGCAGGACGAACTCGAGCGAGTCGTCGCCGCGTTCCCGCATGGCGTGCGCGACACCCGTGCACAGCTGGTGCATGTTGATCGCGAGCGCGGTTCCCGCTGCTGCGGAGGCGAGTCGCTGCTGGAGCCGCACGACCTCCTGCAGGTTCAATCCGCCGCCGCCGAGTTCCTGCGGCACGAACGCCGTGAGATACCCGCGATCCTGCAGTTCTGCGAGGTCGTCGTCGAAAAAGGCATTGCCGCGGTCGTAGTCGGCGGCGCGTTCCCGGAATCGCTCCAGGAGTTCGTCGGGCAGATACTGCTGCGCAAGCGCCGCGTGACGTGTCTCTCTGTCGGTCATGATCCCCTTCTGTCTTCACTGTCGCTCTCGCGCCGGGTCGCGCACCCAATAGCCCGGGCCGTTCACCTCGCTGCCGTCAGCAGCAGCGCTCCGTTGTGGCCGCCGAAGCCGAACGATGTCGAGAGCACAGCATCCACGGGTGTCGGCCTGGCTTCGCCCCGCACGAAGTCTCGGTCTACGAACTCCGGGTCGTCGAGATTGATCGTCGGTGGCAGCAGTCCGTCGCGGATCGTCTGCACCGAGATAATGGCTTCGACGACGCCGGATGCTCCCAGCAGGTGGCCAGTGCTCGACTTCGTGGCGCTGATGGGCAGGGTTCGTGCTGCCGGCCCGAGCGCCGTGTCGAGGGCGGCGAGTTCGGCGCCGTCGCCCGCTGGTGTTCCAGTACCGTGCGCGTTGATGTGCCGCACGTCGGTGGGCTCTCGCCGCGCGTCTGCGAGGCACGCGAGCACGGCATCCGCCGCTCCCCTGCCCTCCGGATGCGGTGCGGTCGCGTGGTGCGCATCGCTCGATTCGCCGAAGCCCGCGAGTTCCGCGAGCACTTCGGCGCCTCTCGCCTTCGCGCGGTCCGTCGCTTCGAGCAGGATCGCTGCGGCCCCCTGCGCCATGACGAAACCGCTGCGCGCACGGTCGAACGGCCTGCTGGCTGCGACCGGATCGTCCTCGTAGCCGGCCGCGAGCGCTCGCATGTTCGCGTTCGACGCGAGGTTGACGGGGTTCAGGCAATCCTCCATGCCGACCACGAGTACGGCATCGGCGTAGCCGTGGCGGATGCGTCGCATCGCGTCGCCAAGCCCGATCGCGCCGCTTGCGCAGGTCGCGGCAACTGCGTGGGCCGGACCTCGCGCACCGAGTCGCTGGCTGAGCACGGCCGCCGCACCGTCCGGCGCACCGTACGCGGACAACGTCAAAGGCACCGCTCTCGACCCCCGGGCATCGAGTTCGCGGGTCGCGTGCTGCATCGCGTCGACGGGGCCGGATCCGGTTGCCGCGATGACGGCGAATCTGCGGGCGTCCCACGGCAGGTCATCGACGCCGGCTTCGCGCAGCGCCTGCTCTCCGGCGGCGACCGCCCACTGCTGCACGGGGCTGAGTCTGCGGGCGAGCGAGCGCTCGAGCACCTTCTCCGCGTCGAAGTCGCGAACTTGCGCGCCGATCCGGACGGGCAACTCGTCGAACTCGTCTCCTACGAGCACGCGGACCGCGCTGCGCCCGGCGACGACGGCATCCCAGAGTTCTCGTGCCGTGTTGCCGCTCGGCGTGATCGCGCCGAGCCCCGTTATCGCGACCCTTCTGCTGGTCATAGTCGTTCCGCCTCCCCCGCTGCGATGAGGTCGGTCGTGGCCCCTCGCCGGATCTTCCCACCCACGGTACGGGGAAGCGCAGGGATGCGATACCACCGTCCCGGGACGAACTGCGGTGCCAGCCGCTCC
>NZ_CAMEFJ010000139.1 GCF_945915485.1 uncultured Agrococcus sp. | reverse complement strand
GAGTCAGGGCTATCAGGTGAGTCAGGGCTGTTCGGCGAGTCAGGCGAGTTCGGCGAATTCGGGCTATTGGGCGAATCGGGCGAGTTCGGTGAATCAGGGGATGCCGGGCTCGGCTGCGAAACGGGGCTCGGAGCCGAGTTCGGCGTCTGCGCCGAAGGCGCCGAAACCGTGCTGGGCGCTGAGGCCACCGAGTGCAGGCCATCGTCGGAGCCGATGTACGTTTTATCGAGCGAGACGTCCGTGCCGGCAACGGCACCGTGTGCGATCTGCACACCGTCCTCGTTCTGCAGATCGGTCTGCTGTGCGACGGCTGCTGCGCCGCCGGCGACGACGCCGAGTGTCAGGGTGCTCGCCGCAGTCAGCGCGATCCAATGCTTCTTCTTGAGCGGTGTCTTGTCCATGGGATCCTCCCGATGTTGGTGTGGTCTTCGATCTGTCACTTACTTAACCCGGCGGGGGTGAGGCAGCAAGGAGACCTAGATGAGGGCCATCTCATCTTCCGCGTTCGCATTGCGCAGCGGTGCTCCTGACCCCGTGCTCGTGAACGCCGAAACACGGCGCAGGTGTGCCCGGTGTCGGGGTTTCTGTTGTTGTGTGCCGAATGTATGACTATCTGCCCGACATTCGGCACATTCCATACATACGCGTATTCGGGCATTCGGGTCGTTCGGTCGTTCGGTTCACGCAGGGCGCCGCCGCTACAGGCCCCGGCGACGAAACACGGCGCACGTGTGCCGGGGATGAACGCCGTGTTTCGACGCCGAGTGTCAGAGTTGCAGTACTTCGTGACCGGCGAGCAGCCGGTCGGCATATGGCCCGTTGCTAGGCCGACCTCGCACGGTTCTGCGCGTAGCCCCACGTTGCGAGCGCGAGCAGCGGGCCCCACAGCCAGAACGGCAACACGAACAGCAGCGAGAGCTGGCTGACCGGTTGGACGCCGCTATAGGCGAAGAGCGTCAAGATCGCATCGAAACCCGCAGCGGTGAAGAGCGCGGCGACGATCATTGCGGGAACAACAGCCAGCGACACCGGCACGGGCCGGCCACCAACGCGAGGGAACCAGCGAGGGAATCGCTCGCCCCACGGGAGAATGAGCCCGAGATTCAGCACTGCTCCGGCGAGCATCGCTGCTCCGAGCATGAGGCCCGTCGCGAGAACTTCGGGGCTTGCGGTGGCCTCCCCTCCGAATAGTGGCCAGGGGGTGAGCCAGCTCAGCCTCGCGACAACATAGGGTAACGCGCAGGCGGCAGAGGCCACCGTGATCGGCACACGGTGGCGCAGAGCAAACCGGCCGATGGCAGTATCGCGGCGGCGCAGCAATCGGGCCCCCAGCAGCGTCCAGACACCGGAGAACAGGATGAACATGAGCGGTACGAAGAACTTCACAATATCGACTGCGGACCCCGCTGCCACGACACCGTAGAACCGAATGAGCGAGAGCGGCCCGAACAGCGCGAACACAAGGCCGCCGACAACGACGAGTGCGGTAGGAACGCCGATGCCCGGCCGCTTGATCGCGAACGTGACGACTGTTACGAATGCGGCGACGGGCAAGCTCAACGCCAGCGTGTATCCGGCGGCCGCGAGACCGTTGAAGCCAACGAATCCCAGTCCGCTCGCGAGTCCGGCAGCCGGACCGAGCCAAGCAATCACTTGCGCCGATGGCCTCCCGAACAGTGCGAAGAGGCCCGCTGTCGTCATCCCGCCGCCGATTGCCGCTTGCGTCGCGGCGATAATGCGTTCTCCCGCTTGACTGTCTTCGACAAGTCGTTGCACCGGCATCGAGGGTGACGCGTAGGGGCTCAGTGCGGGAGCGATGAGCCAGACAAGGCCGCTCGCGAGCATGATCACGCCGAGAGCTACACCGACGCCGATCAATCGGCGCTGTCCTGTGGGCCCGTCTTGTGAGCTTGATGAGAGGGTGCGTAGCGTATCCATGACTCTACGCTCCCGCTGGAGCGGTTGCTGAGGCTTCGCCCAGCAGAGCGGTTCGAGATCACCCGATCGGGTGACTGTCTTGCCCGGCCCCGTGCTATTGCGCTGGCGTCCCGTTACGGCCCGGGCGCACGATCCCGTTTTCGTATGCCCAGATGACGACCTGGATTCTGTCGGGCAGGCCGAGGCGGGCGAGAACGGCCTTGACGTGCGTTTTGATGGTGTTCTCGCTGAGGAAGAGCGCGCTGCCGATTGCCGAATTCGACGCTCCGCGGGCAAGCAGGTCGAATACCTCACGCTCGCGCGGCGAAAGCTCGGAGAGCGGATCTCCCTCGGGCAGCACCTGGTGTCGAACGTGCTGCAATAGCGATGCCGAAGCTCGCGGAGATACAGCCGCGTCACCGTCAGCAACGCGACAGATCGCGTCTGCCAGGTCGGCGGGTCGGGTGTCCTTCGTCAAGAATCCGCTCGCGCCGGCGCGTACTGCGGCGAAGACATACTGATCGAGATCGAAGGTTGTCAGGACGAGCACGCGAGTCGTGGAACGCAACCGGAGGACCTCCGTAGTCGCCGCGATCCCGTCCGTGCCCGGCATCCGGATATCCATCAGCACCACGTCGACACGGTGGCCGCGAACATACTCGATCGCTTCCCGGCCATCAGCGACGGCTGCGACGACGTCGATTCTGGGGTCCGCGTTCAGTACCGTGCCAAGGGCGTTTCGGAGCAATTCCTGGTCGTCGGCGAGCAGCACCGACACCGGCCCGGGCTCGTTCACGATTTCTTCTCCGTCGGCAACATTGCGCGGACGCGCCAGCGCGCGCCCCTGAGTATTTCCAGCGTGCCATCCGCCCCTTCGACCCGCTCGCGCATCCCGATCAGACCGGTACCGGCGCTTCCGCTGGGCTCGTGATGGCCCTTGCCGCCATCGTCTTGCACCGTCACCTCGACTCCCTTGTCGTGCCAGCGCACATCGATGTCCACAGCGACGGGAGGAACGTTGTGCCGAATCGCATTGGTGATGGCTTCCTGCACGAGTCGATAAGCGGCAACGCTTACGTCTGGTGAGACGGAACGTGTGCGGCCCTCCGTTCGGAAGCGAATCGTGTGCTCGTTACTCCGTGCGCCATCGATCAGCGCTGGGATGCCGGTTATGCCGGGCGCCGGCTCCAGCGGTTCGAACTCGGCACGGTCAAGGACGCGCAGCATGCCGCGCAGACCCTGCATAGCCGACCGCCCGGTCTCCGCCACTCTCTCCAGTGCTTCATCGGCTTCGTCCTGCTTCGTGAGTATGCGCGCGGCTTCGGCTTGCGCGATCATGACGGTCAAGGAGTGGGATACGACATCGTGGAGGTCGCGTCCTATGCGGCTTCGCTCCTGCGCGAGCGCAACTCGTGTCTGCTCTTGACGAATCTGATCTGCGCTGAGGCGTCGTTGCTTCGCCAGCGAGCCGAGCGCCCATGCGGCGACCACCCCCACAACGAGGGTTCCCGCCTGCACCAGCCACATGAGTGGATCGCTTACTGTTCCTCGTGCGATTTCGACCAACGTGATGATGCCGGCCCCGACAAAGCCGACGACCAGGGCCACCCTCGATGCCAGTTTGTCTTCGCCGTTGGCGAGCACCCAGGTGAGCACGAGGTACGCAATGGAAGACGGAAGCATAGCTGCGCTGCCGACACCTTGCACATACACGAAGGCGAGCGGAAGCATGAGGGCCGAACCGATTGCGAAGGAGGCGCGGGGCCATCGATTCGCGAGAAATCCTGTGCAGTGCAGGAGCCCTGCCGTCGTGATTACCAGGATGCTCGTTCCGCTGGTGAGCGGCGTAGGAGAGGCCTGATGGAGCGTCACGAGCGTGAGTGGAAACGCGATGACGGCAATCAGGGCGGATGCGACCATCACGCCATTGATTGCCACACCGGGCGCGTGCGCTGCGTGCTGTTCCTGCGAGGACATGGGTTCAGTATTGCTGTGCAGCTCGGAAAAATCATCACTCGAGCGGGCGAATCGCTCCTGCGGAGCGATTCGGTACAAGGCAGGGCTCTTCGTTGCGTTTCAGTTGGAGGTGG
>NZ_CAMEFJ010000138.1 GCF_945915485.1 uncultured Agrococcus sp. | reverse complement strand
AGCTAGCTTTCGTGTGTCCCGTGACCTGCTCCTGGTACCAGTTCGGCATGTGGCCGGCATCGATCATCGCCAGTACGGTTCTCGGAAACCCGTAATCGACGTCGAGCTCGATCGCACGTTCGGCACAGGCGGCACCGACGGAGCGCATCCCCGTTGCCCAGTGCAGCCAAGCGAGGATCCCCAAGACGGGAGGAAGCTGTTCAGGGATGGTTCTCGCCGTCACCTCTTGCCACAGCTCCAAGGCTCGCTCCAGTCGCCGCACGGAGACGCCGGATGCCGTACCCATCAGGATCTGCGCCGTCCTGGCTCTGCAGTCGTCGGGTTCGTCGATCGGACCCGTACATGACGACAGCAGTTTCGCCTCCGCGGCTCCCGCGATCAGTGTCGTGAGGACCTCCTCGCGAGCACCCGCCACCTGCGACAGCGTACTGAGTTTCGCTGCCGTCAGCGCATCGAGACTCTGCGGGCCCTCCGCGAGTGCGCGAGCGGCCAGCACAACCGCGTCGATCTCATGTTCATCCTCGACGAGACCGTTGACGACACGACGCTGCTTCGCCGCTGCCTCGCCTCCGAGCTCGGTGTGCATCCCCTCCGCTCCAGCAGCGAGCGCCGAGACGTCCGGCAGACCGTCGAAACGACCGTCCAGCTCCGCGATTTCGGCCGCTGGCGCCCTCGGTCCGTCAGGGTACCGAAAGTCACCCCAGTAGTCTGCCCCGACGATGAACACCTCTCGTATGTCCAATGCGTGCCGCGACGCTTGTCCTTGCAGGGCATCCGCAAGCGCGCGACGCGGGAGTTCCCCTGCTCCGATCTCGCCGTCCTGATACAGGATGACGATGACGGCATCTGCTCCAACGCTCGCGGCTGCGGCCAAGATGCCGTCAGCCCACGGGTCGGCTTCTTCGTCACCGTTCGGGAGGTCGACTCGCATTGCCGAGCCTGTCCGGCCATCGCAGAACAGCAGCAGGAGTGCGCTGTTGCTCGGGGTTCCTCCTGCAAGGACCGGTGCCAGTTGCAGAATTTCGTGCGGGTGCTGTGCTCGTAGTATCTGTGCCATGCACGAAGCGTGCCCTGCGGTCCGCGTAGTCGGCATCCCCGGATGCCCGGGCTGTGGACAAATTCTGCGTGTGAGGCGCACTCGCAGCGCGCGAGCCGATCCGCTACGCGAAAATTCGGGAGATCTCCTCGAGCTGCTCATCGCTCAGCTCGGTCCGGCCCGCTGCGGCATTCCCCGCGATCTGCTCCTCGCGAGTCGCTCCCGCGATCACGCTGATGACGGGCCGCTGTCCGAGGAGCCAGCCGAATGTTGCCTCGAGCATCGTGATCCCCCACGACTCGACCGCCGCGCGGTATCGTTCGAGAGCATCCCAGTTCGCATCTTCGAGCAGCTGCGGCTTGAGGTCGGTGAGTCGCGACCCCGATGGCCGCTCGTCTCGCGAGTACTTGCCGGTGAGGAGCCCGTTCGCGAGCGGAAAGTACGGGAGGAATCCGAGCCCCGCTGCCGCTGCTGCCGGAAGAACTTCCTGCTCTGCTTCGCGCTGCAGGAGTGAGTATTCGTTCTGCGCCGTCACGAATCCGTTCGGGGTCTCGACCGCTTCGGCTTCGCGGATCTGGGCGGCCGAGAAGTTCGAGTGGCCGTACGTACGGATCTTGCCGGCCCTGACGAGATCGTCGAGCACGGCGATCGTGTCTGCGATCGGAGTATCGGGGTCGGGTGTATGCAACTGATACAGATCGATGAAATCCGTCTGCAGTCGCTGCAGCGAGTCATCGACGGCCCTGCGAATGTAGCCTTCCGCTCCCTTCGGCCCCCAGGCCTCGGTGCCGGGGATGGGAAAGGCGGAGTGGCCCCACTTCGTGGCCAGTACGACCTCGTCGCGTTTTCCCTTGAGCGCCTCGCCCATGAGAGTTTCGCTCGTCGTCGGCGGAACCCCGTACATATCAGCGGTGTCGAGGAAGGTTATGCCGTGGTCTATTGCGGCATCGAGCACGCGCCGAGTGCCTGCGAGCCCTTCTGTCAGGGTGCCCTTTCGACCGAAGTTGTTGCATCCGAGCCCCACTGCCGAGACGGTGATTCCACTGCTGCCGAGCGTTCGTTCCATAGTGGACAAGCCTACTCGGATTCGTCGATCCCGAAACGCCAGTGTCGTTCCGTCCGCTACCGCTTCTTCCCGTTCCGCCGTTGTTTCACCGGCTGCGTCGAGGCGATCGTCTGAACGACTTCGAACAGCCAGTCGCTCTCGTGCAGTTCGTCTTCTTCGACGATCGGGTAGAGCTTGGATTCGGGATGCACGCGACCGCGAGCAAGATGCTCCGTGAGTTCTTCCGCTTCCGGCACCGGCTTGAGCATGAGCCGATCGTCGACGATGAAGCCGAAGTTCCTGTCGTCGAGATAGACCGCATATTCGCCGAACATCGGGTGCACGCGCACGGGGAGCGGATCAAGTGCGTCGAGAATGCGCGCTGCCGTTTCGCGCGACGTGCTCACGCGTTCGGCTCTCGATCAGAACTCATCCGCGGACCCTCCCGAGCGCCTTCGCCGCTCGTTGCTGATGATCGCGGCCAGCACGATCGTCGGTGCGACGAAGAGCAGGACGAGAACGCGAGCGGCTGCTCCGTAGCCGCCCCGCTCCCCCGCGAGCAACAGGACAGCATCCGTTGCGACCAGGACGGCGACCGTCGCGGCGAGCACCAGCAGGATCGCCGTGAGTACTCTCAGGAGCCGGTCGCTCATAGCCTCGACCTCCCCGCGGCTCGTTGCGGTAGTGGTGTGCAAGGCTAGCAGAGGCCACGCTAACGACTGACGACGGGCTCCGTTATCAGCGTGAGCGATTCGCCGTCGAAATCGAGACGGACACCCATGTCCCCGGCACGTTCCGCGAGTTCTGCGGGCGCGGACGCGCGGATACCGGCCCGCGCGAGATCGCGCACGAGCCTACCCTTGCCGTGCTTGTTCCAGTGCGCGAGCGCACGGCCGCTGTCATCAACGACGTCGACCGGCACCGCGCCCTCGACGGGAAGCAGCGCCGCGTACGCCTTCGATCGCATGTCGACGATCATGCCGGGAAGCTCCAGCGGCGTATGCCGACGCCAGATGCGGGCCAACGTCGTCCCGGGCACCTTCGTGTTATGCGAGATCTTGTAGTCGGGAATCCCGTCGGATGCCCGCACGAGCCCGAACAGAGCCGACCCGATGGCGACGTGCTCGTTGACCCAGGTTCGCGCACCGGCGTCCAGGTCTCTGTACCCGAGTCCGTCGAAGAGCACGCCCGTGTAGCGTTCGATCGCCGGCAGCGTTCCGGACTCGAGCAGCGTGCGGTTGGCGGCCGCTGCGCGTGCCTTTGCCGGGCTAGATTCGTCTTGGCCTGCGGCGACCAACGCTGCGACAGCGTCCAGAGCGGCGGAACGCCCGCTGGCCAGCCCGGGGAACCCCAGACTGGCCAGCGATAGCGTTCCGCTACCGCCCGAAACCTTGGTCTCGCTCGGCGGGAGCAGAATCAGCACTGTTATTTGAGCTGTGCGTGACGGGCGACGATCTCGACCTTGTCATCGTCGAGCGAGAGGAAACCCTCGTCCGCTTCGATTTCGATCGGGTCGCCGGATTCGAACGCGATACGCACGCGCCCTTCGGCCAGCAGCGCGAGCAGCGGAGTGTGCCGAGCCATCAGCCCGACCTCGCCGTCCGTTGTACGGGCCGTCACCCGCAGCGCTTCGCCCGACCAGACTTCCTGCTCGGCGGAAACGACACTGACCTGAAGCGGCATCAGCCGTTCTCCTTCTGGATCTGCGCCCACTTCTCCTCGACATCGCTGATGCCGCCGACGTTGAAGAACGCCTGCTCGGCAACGTGGTCGAAGTCGCCCTTGACGATGGCGTCGAACGATTCGATCGTCTCCTTGATCGGGACGGTCGAGCCCGTGACACCGGTGAACTTCTTCGCCATGTAGGTGTTCTGCGACAGGAACTGCTGGATGCGGCGAGCACGCGAAACCGTGATCTTGTCCTCTTCCGA
>NZ_CAMEFJ010000137.1 GCF_945915485.1 uncultured Agrococcus sp. | reverse complement strand
ACGATCGCGAGTTCCGCGAAGCGGCGGCCGCTGCGAAACAGCGCAAATCCGAGCGGAAGGGAGAAGCAGCATGACTTCCAGTGTTTTCGTTCAGCCGGGAGGCGGCGGTTGGGGCAAGGGGCTCACGATCACGCCGCACGACGGCAAAGACGTCATCCTCTCGGTGACCGGTGGCGGAATCCATCCCGTCGCAGCACGCATCGCGGAACTGCTCGGCGTCGAAGCCGTTGACGGCTTCAACAACAGCGTTCCAGAGGAGCGGATCCTTGCCGCAGTCATCAACTGCGGTGGAACGGCCAGGATCGGCGTCTATCCGAAGAAGAAGATTCTTACGGTCGACGTCTTCCCCGGTGAGCCCTCCGGCCCACTTGCTCAGTTCATCACGGAGGACCTGTTCGTTTCGGCCGTGTCTACGGATGACGTGCAGATCACCGACCGGGAGACCGTGCCGGCGAACGCATCCGCTCAGACCGCGGAAGCGGAGTCCGGGGGCTCTTCGAACGCCGATCGTATTGCTGCGGCGAAGGCGCGTGCCGCCGAAGAGGCTCCTTCGGGCTTCCTTGGCACGTTCTCGAAAGTCGTGGTCGGCTTCGGCAGCGTTGTCGGTGGAATCATCAACACGCTGCTGTCATCCGGTAGGCAGACGATCCAATTGGTGCTGCAGACCATCCTGCCGTTCATGGCGTACGTGTGTCTGCTGATCGGCTTCGTGACCTACACCGGCCTCTCCGACTTGATCGCTCAGGGTGTGACGCCGCTTGCGGCGAACCCCATCGGGCTTGTCGCGCTCGGCATCATTACCGGATTGCCGTTCCTGTCGCCGATCTTGGGCCCGGGAGCCGCGATCGCGCAGGTGGTCGGTGTGCTGATGGGAACGCAGATCGCGGCGGGGGCGCTGCCCGTGTCCTACGCGCTGCCCGCGCTGTTCGCGATCAACGGCCAGGTGGGTTGTGACTTCGTGCCGGTTGGTCTCGCGCTGGGCGAGGCGAAAGCCGAGACCGTCAAGGTGGGTGTTCCCGCCGTGTTGTTCTCGCGCTTGATCACGTCGCCGATCGCCGTGCTCATCGCATGGGGAGCCAGCTTCCTGCTGGTCTAGGAGATAAAGGATGCAAATGGGTGAATATTTCACGTCGACGGTGACGAGTATCGGTAAGGATGCCGCGGACATGTTCGAGGCCGGTGTGGTCATTCTGTTCGGGGCACCCTGCCCCGATGCGCTGGCCGAGGTGAGTGTCGTGCACGAGGGCTGGTCTGAAGATGCGCGTGACCCCAGGCCCGGCGACACCATCGCTATCGGCGAGAAGGAGGCGACGGTGACCGGAGTCGGTGAGATTGCGGGTGAGAATCTTCGGACACTCGGTCACATCGTCGTATACCTCGACCCGGATCAGAACCTGCTTCCCGGTGCGGTTGTCGCTGAGGGTTCGCTTGGTTCACCGACGGCCGGAGACCGAATCTCGCTGCGGAGCGCGTAATGGACTGGGGGTTCGCGCTCATACTGATAGGCGCTCTCGGCCTGGTTGGGCTCACGAGCGTGTTTCAGTACCGCAGGATGCTCGCAGACATCGAATCGATGCGGGTCGCCCATGCCGACCGGAAAGGAGCGTTTCTTGTCTCGGGTCGGCACAAGGGTTTCATTCGCGGTGCCGTGGTTGCTCTGGTGATCGACGGGCACGATGAGCGCATCGTCGAGGCGAGGGCCATGCGGGGGATCTCCGCGCTCTCACGGCTGCGGAGGCGCGAAAGCCTTGAAGGAAACCTGGGGTCTGTGGCGTTTCGCGAATCCGACGCGGCCGTAGTGAAGGCGGTGGAAGCCGCCGAAGCAGAGTTTCGTCGTCTGCAAGCGCAGCGCAAGCGCGCACCACGCAAGCGAGGCTAGCCAAAGGAACGCACTTGCGGCATACTAAAATGCAATAAGGTGCAGATGATTTGCACATATGTGAGGAGAATTAGTGGGTTACACGAGGAAGCTCCTGGAACGACAGGAGCGGACCGGTCGGCCGGTCAGAGTAGGCCTCGTCGGCGCGGGCCAAATGGGATCGGGCTTCGTTGCGCAGCTCGCACGGCAAACGGGGGTCACGGTCAGCGTCGTGGCCGATGTCGCGATTGATCGTGCGGAGACTGCGCTGACCAACGCAGGCATACAAGACGTCACCGTCGGGGGAGAGGTCTCGGCGCTGGCCGAGATCATCGAAGCGGGCGGCCACGCTGCCGTAGGGGACATCGATGTGCTGACCGCCCTCCCCGTCGATATCGTCGTCGAGTGCTCCGGCGTGCCCGAGGTCGCGACGCGAGTGGCGCTATCGGCGCTCACCGCCGGCAAGGACGTCGCTCTTATGACGGTCGAGGCTGACGTCACGGTTGGCCTTGCACTCGCGAAGCTCGCTGAGGCTGAAGGGCGCATCTACACGGTGTGTCGAGGCGACGAGCCGGTCGAGTGCCTCAAGCTCATCGAGTTCGCAGAAGACCTCGGGCTCGAGGTCGTCATGGCGGGCAAGGGCAAGAACAACCCGCTGCGTCAGGGCGATACACCTGACGACCTCGTCGATGAGGCGGCGGCCAAGGGGATGAACCCGAAGATGCTCTGCTCCTTCGTCGATGGCACCAAGACCATGATCGAGATGGCTGCGCTCGCCAATGCGGCCGACTTGGAGCTCACACAGCGATCGATGATCGGCCCGGAGGCGACCGTCGAGACGCTTGCCGAGGTGTTCAGCCCGCAGGAAGCAGGCGGTCTTCTGGACCGGACCGGAGTCGTCGACTACTGCACGGGCGATGTCGCCCCCGGCGTATTCGTGATCGTCAGGTCGGACAGCGAGGTCGTGCGCGAGGAACTGCGCTATCTGAAGCTCGGTGAGGGCCCGTACTTCGCGCTCTACCGCCCCTACCACCTCGCGAGCATCGAAGCCCCGTTGTCCATCGCCGAGGCGGTCATTGATGGTGATGCTTCGCTGCAGCCCGTCGCATGGCGCGCCGAGGTCACGGCGATCGCGAAGCGCACTCTGCATGCCGGGGAGCGAATCGACGGTATCGGGGGCTTCACCGTTTACGGAGATGCGGTGCCTGCGGACGAAGCAGCAGCAACGGGCGAGCTGCCGATCGGTCTTGCGGGGGGCGCGGCGCTCGTGCGCGATGTTGCTCAGGGTGCGCCGGTCCGCTACGAGGATGTCGAACTCGACGCCGCGCAGGTGATCGTTCGTCTGCGCCGCCTGCAGGACGCGATGGTTGACGGAGAACTCGATCTCGACGCCGTACGTGAACTGGTTGAACGGTAGGGAGGCTCACATGGCAACGCAAATCACCGATAACCCCGAACTGGCGGAATCAACACTCGAGACGCTGTGGCGCATCCGCAGATTCGAGGAGGCCGTCGAGGATCTGTACGGTCGGGGCATGATGCACGGCACCATGCACCTCTCGATCGGGCAGGAGGCCGTTCCAGCGGGCGCGACGCTCGCGCTCAGACAGGACGACGCAATCACTTCGACCCACCGTGGCCACGGCCACGCCATCGCGAAGGGCGCGGATCTCACGCGCATGATGGCGGAGCTGCTCGCGAAGGAGTCGGGCTACGCGCGTGGCCGCGGCGGCTCGATGCACATTGCCGATACGAAAACCGGCAACCTCGGCGCCAATGGCATCGTGGCGGGAGGCGTGCCGATCGCCACCGGCGCCGCTCTGTCCGCCCAGATGAGGGGCACCGATCAGGTCGCGCTGTGTTACCACGGTGACGGTGCGATGGGAGAGGGCGCGTGGCATGAGGGTGTTGTGCTCGCTGTCATGTGGCAGCTGCCCGTCGTGTATCTCTGCGAGAACAACCTCTACGGCATGTCCATGTCGTCCAAGCAGGCGTTCAGGCTCGAGCAGCTCTCCGATAGGGCGAAGGGCTACGGCATGCCAGGTGTCGATGTTGACGGCAACGACGTGCAGGCCGTGTACGACGCAGTGGACGAGGCGGTATCGAGAGCGCGAGCCGGTGGTGGGCCTAGCTTCATCGTCGCGAACACCTATCGTTGGCGCGGGCACTCGAAGAGCGACAAGAACCTGTACAGAACTCGTG
>NZ_CAMEFJ010000136.1 GCF_945915485.1 uncultured Agrococcus sp. | reverse complement strand
ACGATCGCGAGTTCCGCGAAGCGGCGGCCGCTGCGAAACAGCGCAAATCCGAGCGTAAGGGAGAAGCAGCATGACTTCCAGTGTTTTCGTTCAGCCGGGGGGCGGCGGTTGGGGCAAGGGGCTCACGATCACGCCGCAGGACGGCAAAGACGTAATCCTGTCGGTGACCGGCGGCGGAATCCATCCGGTCGCGGCACGCATAGCAGAACTGCTCGGCGTCGAAGCCGTTGACGGTTTCAACAACAGTGTTCCGGAGGAGCGGATCCTCGCCGCAGTCATCAACTGCGGTGGAACGGCCAGGATCGGGGTCTATCCGAAGAAGAAGATTCTTACGGTCGACGTCTTCCCCGGTGAGCCCTCGGGCCCGCTTGCTCAGTTCATCACAGAGGACTTGTTCGTTTCGGCCGTGTCTACGGATGACGTGCAGATCACCGACCGGGAGACGGTGCCGGCGAATGCATCCGCGCAGTCCGCGGAAGCGGAGGCCGGGGGGTCTTCGAACGCCGATCGTATCGCTGCGGCGAAGGCGCGTGCAGCCGAAGAAGCTCCGTCGGGCTTCCTTGGCACGTTCTCGAAAGTCGTGGTCGGCTTCGGCAGCGTTGTCGGTGGAATCATCAACACGCTGCTGTCATCCGGTAGGCAGACGATCCAATTGGTGCTGCAGACCATCCTGCCGTTCATGGCGTACGTGTGTCTGCTGATCGGCTTCGTGACCTACACCGGCCTCTCCGACTTGATCGCTCAGGGTGTGACGCCGCTTGCGGCGAACCCCATCGGGCTTGTCGCGCTCGGCATCATTACCGGATTGCCGTTCCTGTCGCCGATCTTGGGCCCGGGAGCCGCGATCGCGCAGGTGGTCGGTGTGCTGATGGGAACGCAGATCGCGGCGGGGGCGCTGCCCGTGTCCTACGCGCTGCCCGCGCTGTTCGCGATCAACGGCCAGGTGGGTTGTGACTTCGTGCCGGTTGGTCTCGCGCTGGGCGAGGCGAAAGCCGAGACCGTCAAGGTGGGTGTTCCCGCCGTGTTGTTCTCGCGCTTGATCACGTCGCCGATCGCCGTGCTCATCGCATGGGGAGCCAGCTTCCTGCTGGTCTAGGAGATAAAGGATGCAAATGGGTGAATATTTCACGTCGACGGTGACGAGTATCGGTAAGGATGCCGCGGACATGTTCGAGGCCGGTGTGGTCATTCTGTTCGGGGCACCCTGCCCCGATGCGCTGGCCGAGGTGAGTGTCGTGCACGAGGGCTGGTCTGAAGATGCGCGTGACCCCAGGCCCGGCGACACCATCGCTATCGGCGAGAAGGAGGCGACGGTGACCGGAGTCGGTGAGATTGCGGGTGAGAATCTTCGGACACTCGGTCACATCGTCGTATACCTCGACCCGGATCAGAACCTGCTTCCCGGTGCGGTTGTCGCTGAGGGTTCGCTTGGTTCACCGACGGCCGGAGACCGAATCTCGCTGCGGAGCGCGTAATGGACTGGGGGTTCGCGCTCATACTGATAGGCGCTCTCGGCCTGGTTGGGCTCACGAGCGTGTTTCAGTATCGCAGGATGCTCGCAGACATCGAATCGATGCGAGTCGCCCATGCCGACCGGAAAGGAGCGTTTCTTGTTTCGGGTCGGCATAAGGGTTTCATCCGCGGTGCCGTGGTTGCGCTGGTGATCGACGGGCACGATGAGCGCATCGTCGAGGCAAGGGCCATGCGGGGAATCTCCGCGCTGTCACGGTTGCAGAGGCGCGAGAGCCTCGAGGGGAACCTGGGGTCTGTGGCGTTTCGCGAATCCGACGCGGCCGTTATTAAGGCGGTGGAAGCCGCCGAGGCTGAGTTTCGCCGTCTGCAGGCGCAGCGCAAGCGCGCACCTCGCAAGCGAGGCTAGCCAAAGGAACGCACTTGCAGCATGCTAAAGTGCAATAAGGTGCAAATGATGTGCACATATGTGAGGAGAATTGGGTGGGTTACACGAGGAAACTCCGGGAACGACAGGAGCGGACCGGACGGCCGGTCAGAGTGGGCCTCGTCGGCGCGGGCCAGATGGGATCGGGCTTCGTCGCGCAGCTCGCGCGGCAAACGGGGGTCACGGTCAGCGTTGTGGCCGATGTCGCGATTGATCGTGCGGAGACTGCGCTAACCAACGCAGGTATACAAGACGTCACCGTTGGGGGAGAGGTCTCGGCGCTGACCGAGATCATCGAAGCCGGTGGCCACGCTGCCGTAGGCGACATCGATGCGCTGACCGCTCTTCCCGTCGATATCGTCGTCGAGTGCTCCGGTGTACCCGAGGTCGCGACGCGAGTGGCGCTATCGGCCCTCACCGCCGGCAAGGACGTCGCTCTCATGACGGTCGAAGCCGACGTCACGGTGGGCCTTGCGCTCGCGAAGCTCGCTCAAGCCGAAGGGCGCATCTACACGGTGTGCCGGGGCGACGAGCCGGTCGAGTGCCTCAAGCTCATCGAGTTCGCAGAAGACCTCGGACTCGAGGTCGTCATGGCGGGCAAGGGCAAGAACAACCCGCTGCGTCAGGGCGATACACCTGACGACCTCGTCGATGAGGCGGCGGCCAAGGGGATGAACCCGAAGATGCTCTGCTCCTTCGTCGATGGCACCAAGACCATGATCGAGATGGCTGCGCTCGCCAATGCGGCCGACTTGGAGCTCACACAGCGATCGATGATCGGCCCGGAGGCGACCGTCGAAACGCTCGCCGAGGTCTTCAGCCCGCAGGAAGCGGGAGGTCTTCTGGACCGGACAGGAGTTGTCGACTACTGCACGGGCGATGTCGCCCCCGGCGTGTTCGTGATCGTCAAATCGGACAACGAGGTCGTGCGCGAGGAACTGCGCTACCTGAAGCTCGGTGAGGGCCCGTACTTTGCGCTCTACCGCCCCTACCACCTCGCGAGCATCGAGGCGCCGTTGTCCATCGCTGAGGCGGTCATTGATGGTGATGCATCGCTGCAGCCCGTCGCATGGCGCGCCGAGGTCACGGCGATCGCGAAGCGCACGCTAAATGCCGGGGAACGAATCGACGGCATCGGGGGCTTCACCGTTTACGGAGATGCGGTGTCTGCGGATGAAGCAGCCGCAACGGGCGAACTGCCGATCGGTCTCGCGGGGGATGCAGTGCTCGTGCGCGATGTTGCTGAGGGAGTGCCGGTCCGCTACGAGGATGTCGAACTCGACGCCGCGCAGGTGATCGTTCGTCTGCGCCGCCTGCAGGACGCGATGGTTGACGGAGAACTCGATCTCGACGCCGTACGTGAACTGGTTGAACGGTAGGGAGGCTCACATGGCAACGCAAATCACCGATAACCCCGAACTGGCGGAATCAACACTCGAGACGCTGTGGCGCATCCGCAGATTCGAGGAGGCCGTCGAGGATCTGTACGGTCGGGGCATGATGCACGGCACCATGCACCTCTCGATCGGGCAGGAGGCCGTTCCAGCGGGCGCGACGCTCGCGCTCAGGCAGGACGACGCAATCACTTCGACCCACCGTGGCCACGGGCACGCCATCGCGAAGGGCGCGGATCTCACGCGCATGATGGCGGAGTTGCTCGCGAAGGAGTCGGGCTACGCGCGTGGGCGCGGCGGCTCGATGCACATTGCCGACACGAAAACCGGCAACCTTGGCGCCAATGGCATCGTGGCGGGAGGCGTACCGATCGCTACCGGGGCCGCTCTGTCCGCCCAGATGCGGGGCACCGATCAGGTCGCGCTGTGCTATCACGGTGACGGAGCGATGGGAGAGGGCGCTTGGCATGAGGGTGTTGTTCTGGCTGTCATGTGGCAGCTGCCCGTCGTGTATCTCTGCGAGAACAACCTCTACGGGATGTCCATGTCGTCGAAGCAGGCATTCAGGCTCGAGCAGCTCTCCGATAGGGCGAAGGGCTACGGCATGCCCGGCGTCGATGTTGACGGCAACGACGTGCAGGCCGTCTACGACGCAGTGGACGAGGCGGTATCCAGAGCGCGAGCCGGTAGCGGGCCCAGCTTCATCGTCGCGAATACCTATCGTTGGCGCGGGCACTCGAAGAGCGACAAGAACCTGTACAGAACTCGTG
>NZ_CAMEFJ010000135.1 GCF_945915485.1 uncultured Agrococcus sp. | reverse complement strand
CGCGGGCGGCATCCGCATCTCGTGCACCCGAAAGCGCGCACGACATCAACGCTTCGTGCACCCGAGAGCGGCCGCAGCCAGCGGTTACTCGCCGAGTACGCGACGGGTGTATTCGTTGACGAACACGCGATCAGGGTCGTAACGGTCGCGCACGGCGAGGAAGTCCTCGAACCGCGGCAGTTCCTCCATGAAACGCTCGTGTGAGACGGAATGCATCTTGCCCCAGTGCGGTCGCCCCTCGTGCGCGAGGAAGATGCGTTGCGCATCCGCGAACAGCGCGCGTGGGTCTTGACGCACGTAGGTGTGCAGCGCGATGTACGCGACTTCGCGTTCGTACGCGGTTGAGAGCATCGCGGTGTCCGCCGCTGCCGCCCGCACCTCGATGGGGAACGTGACGCGATAGTCGCGGCGTTCGAACAGTCGCTCGATCTCGGCCAGCACGGGGGCCACGGCATCGACCGGGACGCCGAACTCCATCTCCCTGAATCGCACGGGTCGGTGCGACACGAAGACCCGGTCGGAGCGATCCACGAACGACGGGCGTTCCATCAGCGGTGCGGCGAGCCGATTGATCGCGGGAGTCGCGGCCGGGATGCGCGCCCCGACTTCCGACACCGCTCCGTGCAGCGCCCCGCCCGTGACCACCTCATCCAACCAGCGCTTCGCGGGCGGCAGCGGCCGGGCATCCCGCTCGGTGCGGTTGTTCGTCTTGGTCGTGACGACGTCGGTGTGCGGAAACCAGAAGAATTCGAAGTGATCATTGCCGCGGATGCGGGCATCCCACTCTTCGACGACGAGGTCGCGCGGTTCCGTGGCTTCGACGACGTCGAGGCGGAATTCAGGAACACACTGGATCTCCACTTCGACGATGACGCCCAGTGCGCCGAGGCCGAGTCGTACGGCGGGCAGGAGTTCGTAGTTGACATCCTCCGACACCTCGACGAGTTCGCCTTTGCCGTTCACGAGCCGAACGGCCGTGACGTTCGCACCGATCGACGGCTGCCCTATGCCGGTGCCGTGCGTGCCGGTTGAGATGGCGCCCGCGAGGGTCTGACGGTCGATATCGCCCATGTTCGGCAGCGCGAGACCGAACGGTTCGAGCAGTTCGGCTACCTGGTGCAGGTGGGTGCCGGCTCCGAACGTGGCACGCCGACGGGCGCTGTCGACCTGCACGAGACCCCTGAAATGGTCGAGACGCAGCTGGAACCCCTCCGGTTGCGCAACGGCAGAGA
This sequence comes from uncultured Agrococcus sp., assembly GCF_945915485.1. Classification (GTDB taxonomy): domain Bacteria; phylum Actinomycetota; class Actinomycetes; order Actinomycetales; family Microbacteriaceae; genus Agrococcus. The sequence goes on along the minus strand of NZ_CAMEFJ010000135.1, from coordinate 2,851 downwards.
ACGAGTGCGAGGCGCCGACGGGTTTGACCCCGACACCGGTGCCGCGCTGCGCGGATACGAGTCGCTGCAGCTCTTCGACCGATTCGGGTACGACGACTCCCGCGGGCTCTGCGGAGAACGTCCTGCCCCAGTTGCGCCACGTCATACGAACACCTTCCCCTCGCCTCGATACGTCAGCATGTCGCCACTCCATTCTCCCCCTGCGACGGCATGCACGTGATTCGCGTGTTCGCACGCCTCACCGCTCTTCGTCGGCCGGAACCAGACCCTGTCGCCGACCTGCAGCGCAGCAGCGGCAGGTCCGCGGAGCGGCGTCTGCACCTCGCCGGCACCCTCGCGCGGCAGATACTGCAGCCCGGCCGGATACGCGGGCTCCGGGAGACGGTCCCGGGCAGCGGGCCCCGATGCGATCCAGCCTCCTCCGAAGCAAGTGACGACGTCGGATGCGGGCTTCCTGACGACGTCGAGCGCGAATCCGATTGCGGGGGCCGGCGTGAATTTCGTGTAGTGATCGAACAGATGCGGGCCGAACAGGCCGCTGCCGGCAGCGATGTCCGTCACGGCATCCTCGAGCGAGGTCGACTCGAGCGAACCCGTGCCGCCGCCGTTGACGAACTCGAGATCGGCGACTTCGCGTACGAGCCGCACCGCCTCGGCCCGACGCTCGGCGAGCTCATGGGCCGACCGTGCCTGGATGCCCCGCAACAGCCTGCCGTAGACCGGGTTCGAAGGGCTGTCGCCGACACCCGCGATCTGCGCTTCGTACGACATGAGCCCGACGAGCCGGAACCCATCGCGAGCGGCGACGCTTTCGGCCAGCCGACGGGCCTGCTGCGCGCCGTGCACGGGCGAGCGAAAGACCCCCACGTGCCCGAACGGGCCGCGCCAGGAGGCGTCGAGATCGATCGCGACTCTGATGTCGGGGCGCTGCGCAGGGTCAACCGCCGTGTCGATGAAGTCGAGCTGATCGACGCTGTCGATCATGACGGCGACCCGGGATGCCGCCCGTGCGTCGGCCGCGAGCGCTCGGTAGGCATCGCGATCGGTCTGCGGATAAGCGACGAGAATGTCGTCGAACTCGTCGCTCAGCCATATCGCCTCGGCGAGCGAGAAGGCGAGCAGCCCTTGCGTCCACGGTTCGCGATCCAGGATTCTCAGTACGTCGCGAATCCGGATCGACTTGGTGGCAACGCGAATCGGCCGCCCTCCCGCACGCTCACGGAGGCTCGCCGCGTTCGCCGCGACGGCATCCAGGGACAGCGCGACAAGCGGCGCAGAGAACTGCGCGGTCGCTGCCTGCATTGCACGCCAGTGGGAAGCGGAACGCAGCTCGGTGATCGCGTCGTCATCGGGCACTGCCGGAAGTGAATGCACCATCACACCATTGTGCATCGAAGCCGAGCTCCGTCACCGAACGGCGGCCGACGCGACCCCCACGGGCTCATCATCCGCGCCCTTGACCGACACTGGCAACTCGGCCGTCGCGAGTTCTGCATCCACAGGTTCGAAGCATTCGTCGATGCCGACGAGCAGGGTTCCGAAATATCCGGGCTTGACGGCACACTCGCTGCGCAGGTAGGAGTACACGGCACCGTTCGAGATGATCAGGATCATGCGAGCCACATCGCGCAACGGCACCGTGGCACGCACGCCGAGCATCCGCATGCACTCGTGCAGGGCCTCCATGACGCGGCTCTCGGACTCTTCGTTCACGAGCTGCGGGAGGTGCTGCAGGCCCGGAGTGCGAATGCTGTGCGTAATGACCTCCATCTCGCCCAGCTCATTCCTGTGGTTCTCGCGCACCGATCGGAACCAGCGTTCGAGCATCCGCCCTACGAGCTCGCTCATGGTCGCATTCGACGACGCAGGAGGTGGCACGAAGTATTCATCGCCGGTTCGCAGCAGGCGGTACACGTCGCGGATGACGTCCGCGCGCGTCTCATAAATGTAGTGGAACGTCGACAGCGGCATCTCGGCCTCGGCGGTGATCGCTCTGACCGTGGCCCCGCGCTCGCCATGCCGCTCAATGACTCGGAGCGCGGCTTCAGCCAGAAGACGTCGACGTTCAGCGCCGGTCATTCTGTGGGGCACGGTACCCTTCCTCACCTTCGTGACGGTAAACGACGTCATAGTAGCGTCAACTCCTGCGTACCAACTATGAGGATGCCCAGGTTCGCTGGCGCGTCACTCTCGAGTGCGCAACACTGGAAAACGGAACCACAAGGAGGTAGGTCCATGGCACTTCGCTGGTACACGGTGGTCGTCGACTCGCACGACACGCAGACCCAAGCACGCTGGTGGGCGGAGGTGCTCGACTGGGAAGTGATCTTCGACACCCCCGACGAAGCCGTCATCATTCCACGCGGGATGTCGCCAGAACCGACCGAGACCCTCGACGAGTGGCTGAAGGCCGGTCAGGGCATGGTCTTCGTGAAGGTGCCGGAGGATAAGAGCGTCAAGAACCGACTGCATATCGACCTCGCACCGCACACGAGCCAGGACCGCGACGCCGAGATCGAGCGCCTCGTCGGGATGGGCGCCAAGCACATCGACGTCGGGCAGACGGAAGAAGACACGTTCACCGTGCTCGCCGACCCGGAAGGCAACGAGTTCTGCGTGCTGTCCAGCCGGGCGCTCTAGGCTCGGGGCCGCGCTCGCCGGCGAGCAGGGCATCCGGATGGTCGAGCTCATTCCTCGGGGACTGTAACGAAAAACTGATCAATCACGAAAAACGGACACATACGTCAGTAATTCGTAACGATTGACCGCACAGTCCGCATTTCGTGAACGGGCCGCTGCCCGGGAAGCGCATCCGGATGCCCGAGCACGTTCAGCGAGGAACGTCACGAAA
>NZ_CAMEFJ010000134.1 GCF_945915485.1 uncultured Agrococcus sp. | reverse complement strand
AGAGCCCTCGGTGAGGACCGACTGACCCCCGCCGCCCTCATGAGCATCAGCGTGCCCATGCTCGAACTCTTCACGCACGGCCTCTACGTCGACGACACACTGCTGCAGGCGACGAAGGCGGCGATCGCCGAGCGGGCGCAGCGAGCCGACCACACAGACAACGAAAACTAGGTGATCATCATGCAACCCGTCATCGAATGCGCACAGCTGACCAAGCGATTCGGCGCGTTCACGGCAGTACGAGATGTGGACTTCTCGGTTGAACCGGGCACCGTGCTCGGCTTCCTGGGCCCCAACGGCGCCGGCAAGAGCACGACCATCCGCATGATCCTCGGGCTCTCAACGCCGACGGACGGCTCGGTACGAGTCTTCGGCAGCGACCCGCGTCGCGATCGCGCAGCCCGTGCGCGAGTCGGCTACTCGCCCGGCGAGCTCCGACTGGATGACCGGCTCACCGTGAAGACCACGCTGCAGAGTTGGGAGCGGCTGCGGGGCAGCGTCGACGCGAAGTTCCGCGATGAACTCGTCGAACGGTTCGATGTCAAGACCGATAAGGCCGTGCGCGGACTTTCGACCGGCAACAGGCGCAAGCTCGCGCTCGTCGGCGCCCTGATGTCGCGGCCGGAACTCCTGGTGCTCGACGAGCCGACGAACGGGCTCGACCCCCTTGTGCAGAACGAGTTCATGACGGTGCTGTCGGAGGTTGCCGAGCAGGGCACCAGCGTGCTGCTGTCATCGCACATCATGAGCGAAGTCGAGCGGATGGCCGACTCGATCGTCGTGATCCGTGCCGGCGAGATCGTTGCACAGGGCGCAGCCGATGAGCTGCGTCAGGGCGTTGCGCAAGAGTTTCGTGCGGTGTTCGCCGACGCTGCGCCGACGCGAGAACGGTTCTCGGCGCTGGAGGGTGCTGCCGAGGTCTCGGTCGACGAACGTGAGGTGCGCATCCGCTGGAACGGGCCTCCCCGTACGCTCCTCGACCTATTGGCGCAGTACGAACTCGAGTCGCTGACGGCACCCGAACCCGACCTGGAAACGGCTTTCCTGTCGTACTACCGCTCCGACAAGAAGGAGAAGAAGTGATGCGCATCGAACTCTTCACCCGTGCACTTGCTGCGCAGCGGCGCAGCGGACTCATCTGGGGTGGCGCTCTTCTGCTGCTCACCGTTTCGGTGCTGTCCGTCTGGCCATCGTTGAGCGACAGCGGCGGTCTCGACACCATCGCAGACGGGCTTTCGCCCGAACTCGTGGCCGCGCTCGGCATGGAGAACTTCGGGTCGCCGGTCGGGTACCTCAACGGCAACCTCTACGCGATGATCCTCCCGCTGCTGTTCGGAGCGTTCGCGATCATGCAGATGAATGCGCTCACGGCAGCCGATGAAGACGCGGGGCGGCTCGAACTGCTGCTCGCACTGCCTGTCGGTCGCACCGGTGTGTATCTCGCACGCTTCCTCGCTGTCGCCCTCGTGCTGGCGGCTGTCGGCCTCGTTGTGGGAGCAGCGGTAGGGTTCGGTGCTCCCGCCCTCGACATGGAACTCGAGGCGGAAGGCGTCGTCGCCATAACGCTTGCCGTGTTCCTGCTGGCGCTCTTTCACGGGGCGCTCGCGATGGCACTCGCGGGGCTCGGTCTGCGCGGCCCGGCAACGTTGGGCATCACCTTCGGGGTGCTCGTGCTCGGCTATCTTTCGCACGCTCTGCTACCCCTCGTCGAAGCACTCGAAGATGTCGCCGTAGCCTCACCCTGGCAGTGGGCGCTCGGGGAGATGCCGCTCGCCAACGGTATTGAAGGCACGGGTCTCGCGCTGCTCGCGGGAGGTGCGCTGCTCTTCGCGCTCGTTGGGCTCCTCGGAGTCCGCAACAGGACGATCAGAAGCGCGTAGGGCTAGGAGAGGTGCACTTCGTGCTCGGCGAACTCGCGCAGGAGCGCTCCCGCATCCGCCGCCACGCCGCGTAGCAGCGTGATCACCACCGCTTCGATCTGTTGCGGGTCCATGGGGTCGTCACCGAGCAGCAATCGATAGAAGACCAGGGAGCTCAATGCGTCGACGGTCAGCGGCAGATCCACGTCGTCTCTGAGGTCGCCGCGTCGGCGTGCATCGAACAGGCTGCGGTGAACCGCTCGTCGAGGTGGCTCGAGCACGATCTCCGTCAGCTGTTCTCGCAGCTCAGCGTCGTCGGCGCCCTCTGCGATGAGCTGTGCGAGTGTTCCAGTGCCGAGGCGGCGGAAGGCGTTCGTGATCAGCACCAGGCACTCGTGCAGATCGCAGAGGGTGCAACCGGTGTTCGGAGCTTCGATCCTGCCGAGGCGATCCGCAAGCGCCGCGAGTGCCAGATGACGTCGGTTCGGCCAGCGGCGGTAGACGGCGGTCTTGCTGACGCCGGCGCGTCGCGCTACCTCTTCGATGATGACGCCGCTGTAGCCCTCGGTATCGAGCGCCTCCTCTGTTGCTTCGAGTACGGCGGCGTCGATCTGTGCATCCCGGGGTCGCCCTCTGCCGTTGGTCATGGCCCCGCCCTTCCTGTAAAATAAATACGAAACGTAGCGTAGCATAAAAGGATTCGACGTGATGGATCAACGAGATCAGGGGCCGGCCGGAGTGGATACCCGAGCGTGGATCGGCCTGGGATTGCTCATGGTGCCGGTCTTCATGGCCGCGCTCGATATGACCGTGCTCTTCCTGGCTATTCCCGTGATCGCGGCGGAACTGCTGCCGTCGGGCACCCAGCAGCTCTGGGTGCTTCACATCGGAGACATCGCCGGGGCGAGCCTCGTGCTGACCGCGGGCAGGCTGGTCGACCGGTTCGGGCCGAGGTTGCTGCTGGTTCTGGGGATATTCGCCTACGGAGTGGCTTCGCTACTTGCCGCATTCGCGCCCTCGGTCGAGGTCCTGATCGTCGCGCGGATGCTGCTCGGCGCATCGGCGGTCACCATCGCCCCTGCCGGTCTCGCCTTGCTGCGCCGCATGTTCCCCGCCGCGAAGCAGTTCTCGGTCGCGCTGGCGCTGTTCATGGCGGCCTTCTCCGGGGGTATGGCCCTTGGGCCGCCGCTGGGCGGCGTCTTGCTGCAGCAGTTCTGGTGGGGATCCATCTTCCTGATCAACGTCCCCGCTGCCATCCTCGTTGTCCTGCTTGCCGGACGCTTGCTTCCGAGGGTCGCCGGCACGGGTCGGGGCGGCATCGATGTCATCAGCGTCCTGCTGTCGGCAACCGGCATCGCCGCGGTGGTGTTCGGGGGTCAGGAATTGGCCGCGGGTGGCTGGAATGCTGTGCACGGGCTCGTGCTGGCCATCGGGCTCGCGCTCATCGTCCTGTTCGTGCGTCGCCAACGCACGCTGTCTGATCCGTTGCTGGATCTGCGTCTGTTCCGTGCCGCACCGTTCACGGTCGCGCTGCTGTCCATCTGGCTCGTAATCACTGCGACGGTGGGTGCAGACCTCCAGTTCGCGCAGCACCTGCAGGTGGTGGTCGGGCACTCCCCGCTCGCCGCAGGTGCCCTCTTAGTGGTACCGGCCGTCAGTTCCGTGGTGACCACGGCGGCCTCCCCGCTGCTGCTGCGCTGGTTCCGCCCCGGGTTCGCGATGGGCGTCGGGGTGCTGGTGGGCCTGGTCGGCGCTGTCGGGATGCTCCTGACCGTCGCTCGGGGACCCGAGGCGTCCACGCCGCTGCTCATTGCCGCGGCAACGGTGATGGCGGCGGGCATCGCGCCGGTGTTCGCACTCGGCACCAACGTGCTGTTGGCGAGCGCGCCCGTGGAGCAGACCGGGTCGGCCCAGGCGATGCAGGAGGTGGGCGGCAGCCTGGGCAACACCGCGGGCCTTGCCGCGGGCGGAACGATCGCCTACCTCGGCTACTCGAGCTCGCTGCGGAGCACGCTGCCGGGAGGTCTGGACGCCGAGCTCGCGCAGCAGAGCTCTCAGAACATCGGAGGGGCGCTCGCTGCGGCCAGGGAACTGCCAACCGGTGTGGCGGCACGGCTCACCGATGCTGCGGAGGCGGCCTTCACTGTCGCTACCCGCGATACCTACCTTGTCGCCATTGTCGGGCTTGCTGTGCTCGCGGTGTTGGCGTTCTGGGGATTGCGAAATGCCCGGATCGACGACGAGCCGGAAGACCGCCCGGCAGATGGTGCAGCGAGCGATCCGGAACTGTGC
>NZ_CAMEFJ010000133.1 GCF_945915485.1 uncultured Agrococcus sp. | reverse complement strand
CGTGCACGCGACATCGCCGCAGGCGGTCACGGTGCCCCGCTCGTGCCCGTGCTCGATGCACTGCTGCTGCAGGACGTGCGTGGCGTGCGTTCAGCGCTGAACTTGGGCGGCATCTCCAACGCGACGATCATCGACGACGCGAAACCTCCTATCGCTTACGACATCGGCCCAGCGAACGCGCTCATCGACGCCGCAGTGCGGATGACGGATGCCCACCCCGATGGATACGACGCTGGTGGCGCAATAGCGGCATCCGGACGAGTCGACGACGCACTGCTGGAGGAGCTGCTGCGCGAGCCCTATTACGCGCTCGCCGCTCCGAAATCGACGGGTAAGGAGCTGTTCAACGCCGCCTACGTCGACGAGATTCTCGAGCGAACAGCACGTGCTCTTGTGCCGCAGGACCTCATCGCGACGCTCACCGAACTCACCGTTCGCACGGTCGCCGACGAACTTCGCGAGCATCGCGTCGAGACGGTCGTCGCATCCGGAGGCGGCGCCAGGAACGCGACGATCATGAGCGGCTTGCGGCGAGAGCTGCCGGATGCCCGGGTGATCACGACGAACGACCTGGGCGTGGACTCCGACACGAAGGAGGCGTTCGCCTTCGCATTGATCGGATGGCTCAGCTGGCACGGTCTACCGGGTGCTGTTGCCTCCGCGACGGGCGCTCGCGAGCAGCGCATCCTGGGAACGATCACGCCGGGCGAGGACCCGTTGCAGTTGCCTCAGCCGCTCACGGAGCCGCCGTCGCAACTGCGTATCGTCGGGGCAGCTGGCATCCGCGAGGCGAATGCCGATGACCTCGCGGGTGTCGTCGATGTCTTCTACGACTGCTGGACGCGCAGTTACCCGGCTGTGCTTCCCGCTCGACTGATCGACACCGTCGACCGGCAGGAGGCGAACGCGATGTGGCAGCGAGCGCTCGCCGATGAGTCCGGCACGGTGTACGTTGCGGAATCCGACGACGCGATCGTGGGTGTCGTCGGCTTCGCGATGACCGACGAGACGCAGGGCCACATCCGTTCGCTCTACGTGAGTCCGGATGAGCAGGGCGGCGGTTACGGAAGGCGACTGGTGGAAGCGGCGATCGCATCGCTGGCCGACCGCGGAGCGTGCGGAGTGACGCTGTGGGTCTTCGAGGAGAACGGGCCGTCTCGTCGGTTCTACGAACGGCTCGGCTGGGTCGCCGACGGCGAACGCAAGGTCGACCCGGCATTCGGCGAGCCGCAGATCCGGATGACACGGAGCCTCAAGTGACTACCGTTCGAACTGCCTCGGTCGCCGACCAACTGCTGATCGGTACACAGCACGGTGCCGAGCCTCCCGTCGGTGCCGTCGTGGCGATCGTCGAAGGCGAGAAAACGCTCCTGTCGACGGCGGGAGCCGCAAGCCTCGAGCAGTCGCACGCGGTCGCAGAGGCGATGACCGAGCAGCACGTGCACGATCTTGCCTCCGTCAGCAAGGTGCTCACAACGCTCACGATGCTGCGGCTTCGCGAAACAGGGGCTCTACGGCTCACGAACACGCTCGGCGACTTCTTCGGCCCGTCTGCCGGTGCGCACGGTGCCGTCACGCTGGATGACCTGCTGCGACACCGCAGCGGCATGCGTCCGTGGTGGCCGCTCTATCTTGCGGAGGAGAGCCCGCTCGAGTCGATCCTCGCGCTTCCCCCGAGCGCTCCGGCAGGAACGAAGTGGCAGTACTCGGATCTCGGGATGCAGGCCCTCGGTGCCGTCATCGCGCACGTCACGGGGCAGCCGTTCGAGAGCTCCGTGCAGGAGCTGACGCTGAGCCCGCTGAGCGCGAACACGGTCACGCCGGCGGGCGCGTACTCCGAAGCTCCCGTGGCTTCCGGAGGTCTCGGCGACGCGGTGGAACGCGACATGATCGCCTCGGGCGACCCCTACTCCGTCAGCGCGGACGTGCGGGCCGCGGCAGCAGGGTTCGCCTGGCGAGAGCACATCATTCGTGACGAAACCGCCGACTGCAATGCGTTCCATGCCTTCGGCGGCGTCGCGGGCCACGCGGGATGGTTCAGCGACGCGGCAGGGCTGCTGCACGTTGCTGCGGCGCTCGCCGATCCCGTGCTCGCCGCAGAGCTGGCCGATGTGCACGGCCCGCAGCCGGCCGGTGCCTTCCGGCAGGGGACGGGTGTCAGGGTGTACGAGCAGCAGTGGCGGGGGCAGCAGCGCACGTTCGTCGGGCATCCCGGCTTCACCGGCACATTCATCGCCGCAGCGCCGGAGACGGCGTCCGCTCCACGCGTGCTGATGGTAGTGCTGACGAACCGACTGCACGGTGCGCCACCTCCTGCGCGAAGGGCGTTGGCACCGGTCGATGATCTCTGGCGGCGAGCTGTCGGCGCTGCCGATCGAATACTGCACGAAGCAGGAACAGGAGACTCAACGTGACCGATCCATTGCTCTCCATTCGCGATCTCCGCGTGACCTTCGAGACGCCGAACGGACCGTTCGATGCGGTGAAGAACGTCGGTTTCGAGGTGCACGCAGGCGAAACGGTTGCCATCGTCGGCGAGTCCGGATCCGGCAAATCCACCCTCGCTGCGTGCATCAACAGGCTGCTGGCCGACAACGGCCGCATTGCAGAAGGCAGCGTGCGGTTCGCGGGCGAAGACCTGACGAACGCCACCGAACGTCGGATGCAGCGGATCCGCGGAGCAGGAGTCGGGCTGGTGCCGCAGGACCCGATGTCGAATCTCAACCCCGCCCACACGGTCGGTCAGCAGATTCTCGAAGCGCTCGAGGTGCACGGGAAGGCTCGCGGTGCCGAAGGGCGTGAACGCGTGCTCGAGCTGCTGGAGATGGTGGGCATCCCGGATCCGGAGGAGCGCTATCGCCAGTATCCGCACGAGTTCTCCGGCGGGATGCGGCAGCGAGCGCTCATCGCCATGGGGCTCGCGTGCGAACCCGAGCTGTTGATCGCAGACGAGCCGACCTCCGCGCTCGATGTCACGGTCCAGAGAAGGATTCTCGACAAGCTGGAACAGCTGACGTCGGAGACGAACACAGCGGTCGTGCTGATAACCCACGACCTCGCCCTCGCCGCAGAGCGCGCCGACCGTGTGCTGGTCATGTTTCAGGGCGAGTTGGTGGAATCGGGTGACGCTCGCGCGATTCTGAACGAACCTCGGCACGAATACACGCGCACGCTCGTGAACCACGCGCCCAGCCTCATGAGCACGTCCCTCGTGGAGCCTCGCGAGTCGAACGGAGCCGTGCTCGCCGAGGTCGAGGGTGTCGGCCGCATGTTCAAGATGCGTGGCGGACGTCAGTTCTGGGCGGCGCGCGATGTCTCGTTCTCGATTCCGCAGGGCTCGACCGTGTCGATCGTCGGTGAGTCCGGGTCGGGCAAATCGACGACAGCGAAGATGCTGCTGGGGCTTGAAGACGTTTCCGAGGGGAGCATCAGGGTCGGCGGTGAAGACATCTCGTCGCTGCGCGGCAAGCGACTCATGCGGATGCGCCGCCGGGTGCAGCCGGTGTTCCAGAACCCGTATGCCTCGCTCGACCCGAGGTACACGATCGCCGAGACGATCGGGGAGCCGTTGCGAGTGCACAGGGTCGGCAACCGTCGCAGCAGGGGCGATCGCGTACTCGAGTTGCTCGATCAGGTCTCGCTGCCGCGTTCTGTCGCCGAGCAGTTGCCGCACGAACTCTCCGGTGGCCAGCGACAGCGGGTTGCCATCGCGAGAGCGCTGGCGCTGAAGCCCGAACTGGTCGTGCTGGACGAAGCGGTGTCTGCGCTGGATGTTCTTGTGCAGAACCAGATTCTCGAGTTGCTCGTCGATCTGCAGCGCAAACTCGAACTGAGTTATCTCTTCATCAGTCACGATCTTGCGGTCGTGAACATGATCTCGCACACCGTGCACGTCATGCAGAAGGGCCGCATCGTCGAGTCGGGAACACCGCAGCAGCTGTTCAGCGCGCCCGAGTCCGAGTACACGCGAGAGCTGCTCGCGGCCATTCCCGGCGCTTCGCTCAGCGGTGCGCACTGACGCTGGTTAGACCCAATCGGCGCAGACGACTCCGTCGAACTCCCTCACTGCGGTGTCACTTGTGACCAGCGTGAGCCCGCGGAGCCTGGCTTGGGCGACGAGCATGCGGTCGAACGGATCTCGGTGATCCCAAGAGAGTGAACCGGCTGTTGCCATGTCCGCGGCGGTCAGTGAGAGCTCGTGGGCGCCCATTGCGCCGGCGAGTTCGTCCCACCTCGCCAAGATCGCGCTCGCCTGCGGGAGTTTGCCGATTCGAGATTTCTGTGCCAGTTCGTATGCGGAGGCGGCTGAGATATGCAATTCCTGCGCC
>NZ_CAMEFJ010000132.1 GCF_945915485.1 uncultured Agrococcus sp. | reverse complement strand
GACGAACCAGAGCCGCAGCCCGAAGCTCCTCAGGAGACTGCGCCGCCGAGTTCCGAGTCGACCGACGAGCCATCTGATGATGTTTCCGAAGCAGGGCCGATCGCCTTCGCCCAGATCGAAGACGCCTGGCCTGAGGTACTGTCGGCGCTCGAGGGTAAGAGCCGCCGCGCGTGGATGGTCGCGAGCGCGATCCGCCCCGTCGACTTCGACGCAGACTCGAACAAGATCGGCCTGACGTTCCGTTCGCCGGGCGACATGAACGAGTTCCGCAGCGGCAGAGACGGCGACGAGGCGATCTGGAAGATCATCCGCTCGGCGCTCGAGCAGCGCTTCGGGCAGCAGTTCGGATTCGCGCCGCGCGAGGGCGCAGCACCTCGACAGTCCGAAACAGGAGCCGCAGCTGCCACGGGGAGTGGCGCACAGGAGACAGTGCCCGAGCCATCGCCGCCCGATCACTTCGACGACGAGCCTCCCGAACCCGAGCCTCCCTACGAGCCGTCGATGCGAGAATCGGCACCGAGCGTGTCGACACCGCAACCGGCAGCGGCCCCGAGCGTTGCTCCCACGTCGAGTGGCGGGGGATGGGCGGTCGCGGAGATTCCGCAGAGCGAGCCTGATATGGACACTGACGCTGTCATCGACCCCTGGGCGGAGTCGGCGACGCCGAACGCGACCGTCACGGTCGATGAACGCCACGACAGTAAGGCGGCGGCATCGAAGCTGCCCGCCGCTATGCGTGATGCTCCGCCACCGCAGGAACCGCAGGAGCTCAGCGCGACGGAGAGCGCCCGTTACGGTGAGGCGGTCATCCGTGAGGAACTCGGAGCAGAGTTTCTTGAAGAGCTGACGGATGAGGGAGGTCGCTGATGTACGACGGCATCGTGCAGGAGCTGATCGATGAGCTCGGCCGGCTGCCCGGTGTCGGGCCGAAGTCGGCGCAGCGCATCGCGTTCCACATCATCCAGACGGAGTCCTTCGACGTGAGCCGCCTCGCACACGTATTGCAGACGGTGCGCGAGCGAGTGAGGTTCTGCGAACTGTGCGGCAACGTCGGCGAGAGCGAGCGGTGCGGGATCTGCACCGACCCCAGGCGAGCCCAGGACACGATCTGCGTTGTCGAGGAGCCCAAGGATGTTGTCGCGATCGAGCGCACGCGCGAGTACAAGGGGTTGTACCACGTGCTCGGTGGCGCGCTGAACCCCATGAACGGTGTCGGGCCAGACCAGCTGCGTATCCAGGGCCTCCTGTCGCGCCTGCAGGATGACACCGTGCAGGAGGTCATCATCGCCACCGACCCGAACGTCGAGGGTGAAGCGACCGCCACCTACCTCATTCGCACGCTGCAGCCGCTGGGGATTACCGTGTCACGGTTGGCGAGCGGGCTCCCAGTAGGTGGCGACCTCGAGTTCGCCGATGAGATGACGCTCGGGCGTGCGTTCGAAGGGCGTCGCCAGCTGCACTGATGGCCGTCGATCGCCTGCGTACACGAAACACGGCGTTGTGTTCGAAAAGTGGCAAATAGCGCCGCTTCTCGTGACGAATTGCCAATAGCGCCGCATTTCGTGACCAGCAGCCCAACCCGAAGCCCCGAGCGTGAAAAGCGCGGATTCTGCCCCGATTGCACGAATGACCGACCGATTGCGCGTCTTTCGAGATTTCCGAGCTTTTCGAACCGCGAAGCTCACTGCACGAGCCCTTGCGAACACGCAGTCACCACCGAAGCAATCGTCACGATGCCATGACAAACGGCGTCAGTGCGTAGACTTGACGGAGCAGAATTCCTGAAGGAGAACCGTGGCCCTCATCGTTCAGAAATTCGGTGGCTCCAGCGTGGAGGATGCCGAGGGCGTTAAGCGTGTCGCAAAGCGCATCGTCGACACCCGCCGGGCGGGTAACGATGTCGTCTGCGTCGTGTCCGCAATGGGCGATACGACCGACGAACTGCTCGATCTCGCAACCGAAGTCGTTCCGACGCTGCCGACCGGTGGCCGCGAAATGGACATGCTCTTGACCGCCGGTGAGCGCATCTCGATGGCGCTGCTGGCGATGGCGATCAAGTCGCTGGGTGCCGACGCGCTCTCGTTCACCGGCAGCCAGGCGGGCATGCTGACGGATGCGCGGCACGGTGCCGCGAAGATCGTCAGCGTCACGCCGGGCAGGGTCGCGGAGGCCGTCGAGCGCGGCCAGATCGCTATCGTGCAGGGCTTCGCGGGATTCAACAAGGTGACGGGGGACATCACGACGCTCGGTCGCGGAGGCTCCGACACCACTGCGGTCGCACTGGCCGCAGCGCTGAACGCAGACGTCTGCGAAATCTATACCGATGTCGACGGGGTCTTCACCGCTGACCCGCGCATCGTCCCGCTCGCTCGCAAGATCGACCTGGTCACGAGCGAAGAGATGCTTGAGCTTGCGTCCGCGGGAGCCAAAGTGCTGCACATCCGCAGCGTCGAGTACGCACGCCGCCACGGCGTGACATTGCACGTGCGGTCGTCGTTCACGAGCGCGACCGGTACGACCGTGGTGCAGAACAGAGAAGAGACTGACGTGGAAGAAGCGATCATCACGGGGGTCGCGAGCGACCTCAGCGAGGCGAAGATCACCGTAGCGGGCGTCCCGGATGTTCCGGGTAAGGCAGCCAGCATCTTCAAGGTTGTCGCGAAGGCACAGGGCAACGTCGATATGATCGTGCAGAACGTGTCGACGATCGAGACGGGACGCACAGATATTTCGTTCACGCTGCCGAAGGCCGATGCCCGTCAGGTGATCGAGGCGCTCGAATCCGAGAAGGCAGAGCTCGCGTTCGAGTCGATTCGGCACGATGACCAGATCGGCAAGATCGCGCTTGTCGGCGGCGGGATGCGCACCAACGTGGGCGTTTCGGCCACGCTCTTCGAGGCACTTTCGAATGCCGGCATCAACCTCGAGATGATCTCGACCAGCGAGATTCGCATCTCCGTCGTAACCCGAGCCGATCAGGTCGCGGACGCGGTCAAGGTGATCCACAGCGCGTTCGGCCTCGACAATGAGGAAGCAGCTGTCGTCCACGCGGGGACCGGACGATGAGCGGCGTGCGCGTCGGTATCGTCGGAGCAACCGGGCAGGTCGGTGGCGTCGTACTGCAGTTGCTGCAGGCCCGTGATTATCCGATAGCCGAGCTGCGGTTGTTCGCTTCGGCGAGGTCGGCCGGCAGCGTCATCGATTGGAACGGTCGATCGATAACCGTTGAAGACGCCATGACGGCAGACCCGGCGGGTCTCGACATCGTCATCTTCTCGGCGGGCGGCACGACCTCGAAAGAATTGGCGCCGAAGTTCGCGGCAGCCGGTGTCACGGTGATCGACAATTCGTCTGCCTGGCGACTCGACCCGGGCGTTCCTCTCGTCGTGAGCGAGGTGAACCCGCACGCGATCGAAACGCTGCCGAAGGGCATCATCGCGAACCCGAACTGCACGACGATGGCGGCGATGCCCGTGCTGAAGCCGCTCGCCGACGCTGCCGGCCTCGCCCGGCTGCAGATCGCGACGTATCAGGCCGTCTCAGGATCAGGGCTGAAGGGCGTCGAGGAACTCGCATCCCAGTCCGAGGCCGTCATCGACCAGGATGCACGTGCGCTCGCGCTCGACGGAGACGCACTCGAGTATCCCGCTCCCGGCGTCTATCACGACAGCATCGCCTTCAACGTGTTGGCACTCGCCGGCGCCATTGTCGAAGACGGAGAGGGCGAGACCGATGAGGAGAAGAAGCTCCGCAACGAGTCGCGCAAGATTCTCGAGCTGCCGGAGCTGCTCGTCGCCGGCACCTGCGTTCGCGTCCCGGTCTTCAGCGGACACTCGCTGGTGATCCACGCCGAGTTCGACCGCGAACTCACCCCGGCGCAGGCCACCGAGATTCTGGCGGCAGCGCCAGGTGTCGAGCTCATGGATGTTCCGACCCCGCTGCACGCGGCGGGGCGCGACGCGAGTTTCGTGGGGCGTATCCGGGCAGATCAGTCGGCGCCGGAAGGTCGCGGGCTCGTGCTCTTCGTCTCAAACGATAACCTTCGTAAGGGCGCAGCGCTGAACACGGTGCAGATCGCCGAGTTGCTCGCTGCCCGAATCGCCGCCTAGCCCTTGCAGTCGGCAGGAAACCACTGGAGAACACTGTGAAGACGATTGATGTAGCGCTCATCGGCGGCGGCATCATGAGCGCTACGCTCGGCGCCATGCTGCAGCGAGTCGACCCCACGCTGTCGATTGAGGTGTACGAGCGACTCGGCCGCGTTGCGGAGGAGTCGTCGAACCCCTGGAACAACGCCGGCACCGGCCATGCTGCGCTCTGCGAACTGAACTACAC
>NZ_CAMEFJ010000131.1 GCF_945915485.1 uncultured Agrococcus sp. | reverse complement strand
ACATCGGGCACGCGCGCATATCGGGCACGCGCGCAGTGTCTCGATGCACTCGGCAACGCGCTGGTCGATGCACTCGGCAACACGCTGGGACCGCATTACAGCCCGTCGGTTCGCACGAGAGCCGGCCAACCGCTAGCCTCGAAGTCGGTCTTGAGAGGGGATGCATGTCCGAACACCGCAGGCCAGTGCAGTTCGATTCGGCTTGGTTCGAGCAGTTCGAGGGGGATGTCGACCCCGCTCTGCGCACACAGCTCGCTCACGACACCGCGACGGCACTGCTGACACGCGTCCGAGACGGAGCCGGTAGCGACGAATCCCGGCGCGTGCTGCAACGCATCCAGCTGCTTGCGCGGGAAGACGGCATCGACTCGGTTGCGGAACTGTGGTCGCAGGCACCCGAGCATTCCCTTCCGGGGGCACTGTGGCGCATCCATCTCGTGTCGACCATGATCGCTCAGCGCACGGACGAATCTGCAGCGCTCTTCACAGCGGGCGTCAATCGCCTTGAAACAGTCGATGCGGCTGTTGCAGGAGTTGAGACCCCCACGGGGCCGGAGCAGATGGTCGAACTCAGCGACAAGATCTTGCACGGAGTCTTCGCGGGGGACTTCGCGCTTGCGCTCGAACGGTCAGCATCGTTCTGCAGAGTGGTGGCCTCCGGGGCGCTCGAGACAGCCGATGAACAGGATACGCTCGACGACGAACGCGCGACCGATCTGACGCGCAAAGCCAGAACGCTCATCGAAATCGCTCAGGACTTTGAACGCTGTGCCCAGCTCTGGCGCATCGAAGACCTGCACTGAAGACTCCACAGGACAACACGCCCCGCGATGCATAACCGCGATATCCGCGGTAGAATTATGAGTGCCTGGTCGCGAACCCCGGGCTCCAATTATCGCCGCTTCGAGCGGCCACTCGCCGAGAGGCGTTCCGCGGCCAGGCTTTTTTCTTGCCCTGATTCTCCATCTCCAGTCACATCGGCCAGCACGATCTGATTTCCCGTCGTTCACCTGTCGTTCACCGAAACGGGGAAAACTGTCCATCCGGCATGCCTATCGTTGCCCGTGGCACGCGAGTGAGTCCCGTGCCTGTCAGTAATGGGGGCATCCCGTTAACAGATCTTCCGAAGGGAAAACCGTGAAGTTCACGAAGCTTGGCCGCGTAGCAGCAATCGCAGCCGCCGGAGCACTCTTGCTGAGCTCCTGCGCAGCGAACGAGGGCGGTGGAGACAACACCGACGACAACGGTGGCGACGAGACCACCTCGCTATCCGGAACGCTGAACGGCGTCGGCGCGTCGTCGATCGGCGCAGCCTCGGAGGCCTGGGTCGCAGGCTTCCAGACCGCGAACGACGGGGTCACCGTCAATTACGATGCGCAGGGTTCCGGAGCGGGTCGTGAAGCGTTCGTTGGCGGAGGTGCCGATTTCGCTGGCTCGGACGCTGTCCTGGACGCGGGCGAAGAATCAGCCCTCTGCTCGGCAGACGGTTACCCGATCAACCTGCCGATCTACATCTCCCCGATCGCCATCGTCTTCAACCTCGACGGCATCGACGAGCTCAACATGGATGCTGCGACGATAACGCAGATCTTCAAGGGCGAGATCACCAACTGGAACGACGAGGCCATCGCTTCGCAGAATGAGGGCGTCGATCTTCCCGATCAGGCCATCTCCCCGGTCTACCGCTCGGACGACTCCGGTACGTCGGAAAACCTGGCAGATTACCTGCACGAAGTCGCACCCGACGACTGGACTGAGGAGCCCTCGGGCACCTGGCCCTGGGACGGCGGCGAAGGCGCACAGCAGACGTCAGGTGTCGTTGACGCCGTCAGCAACAACATCGGGACGTTCGGCTACATGGACGCGTCCCGTGCGGACGGCCTCGGAACCGTCGCTCTGCAGGTCGGCGACGAATACGTGCCTTACTCCGCCGAGGCCGCTGCCGCAGTGGTCGATGCCTCCCCGATCGAGGAAGGCCGGCCCGATGGCGACCTCGCGGTGCAGATCGACCGCACCACGACCGAATCCGGCGTCTACCCGGCCGTGCTCGTTGCCTACGCAATCGCATGCTCCTCCTACGAAGACGCCGCGAAGGGCGAGCTCGTGCAAGAGTACCTGACCTACATCACCTCCGAGGACGGTCAGCAGGTTGCAGAGGATGCAGCTGGTTCGGCACCGCTCTCGCCGACGTTGCGCGATCAGATCACCGAGTCGATCTCGCAGATGGCTGGCTAGTCTCGGCAAACATGCCACGATGGTCGGAGCGCATTCTCCGCGCTCCGACCATCGCCTTGACCACCTGCCACTTCACTCAAGGAAGCTATGACAAGCGAAACAGCATCCAAGCCGAAGCTCAGGGCACAGCGACGGCCAGCGGATCTCGTCTTCCAGGCGGTTTCCACGATCGCGGGCTTCAGCATCCTCATCACGCTGGGGCTTGTCGCCTTCTTCCTGATCATCCAGTCGATTCCCGCCATGGTCGGGGAACTTCCGGGGCCCGCTGACAACTTCCTCGACTACGTCATTCCGCTCGCGTTCGGAACAGTCTGGGCGGCGTTCCTGGCCATGCTCATGGCGGTGCCGGTCTCGGTGTCCATCGCTCTGTTCATCACGCACTTTGCACCGCGGAAGTTGGCATCGGCGATCGGCTTCGTGATCGATCTGCTGGCTGCGGTCCCCTCGGTCGTCTACGGACTCTGGGGGATGGCGGTCGTGTCGGGGTTCATGCGCCCCGCTTACGAGTGGCTCGCCGCGAACGCCAGCTGGATCCCGCTGTTCAACGGCACCGCATCCGGTACCGGGCGTACAGTCTTCACCGCGGCGATCGTCCTCGCTGTCATGGTGCTGCCCATCATCACGGCTCTCTGCCGCGAGGTGTTCCTGCAGACACCGACCCTTCACGAGGAAGCAGCTCTCGCACTGGGTGCCACTCGCTGGGAAATGATCAGGATGGCGGTCCTGCCCTTCGGCGCATCAGGAATCGTCTCCTCTTCAATCCTCGGCCTCGGCCGAGCCCTTGGCGAGACGATGGCCGTGGCGATGGTGCTCTCACCATCCGTCGTCATCTCTTTCGTCATCATTTCGTCCAGCAACCCGGCAACGATCGCATCGAATATCGCACTGAACTTCCCTGAGGCGCACGGTATCTCCGTCAACGCGCTCATCGGATCCGGGCTCGTCCTGTTCGTCATCACGGTGCTGGTGAACACATTGGCGCGCGTCTTGATCAACCGCAACCCGCGCACGGGAGGTGCGAAGTGACCGCTGTTGCTCCGGCGAAGAAGATCGTTTCGCGCAACACTCTAACGGCCGGCCAGCTCCCGAAGTGGATGCCCTGGGCGATCCTCGTCGGCTCCTTCGTCGTGACAAGCGTGCTGTTCGGGCTTCTCGCGCTCGTCTCGAGCTCCCAATTCAACTTCACTGGGGCGGCGATTACGGGCTATCTGCTCTTCCTGATCGCGCTGCCCGTCATTTCGAACATCGTCGAGGGTGGGCGTAAAGCCGCCGACAGACTGGTTACCGGCCTCGTCTCCGGCGCGTTCATGCTCGCGTTCATTCCGCTGGTGTCGGTGCTCTGGACCGTCGTAGAGGGCGGCTGGCGTCGATTCGACGTCGAGTTCTTCACGTATTCGATGCGCAACATCGTCGGTGAGGGAGGCGGCGCGTTGCACGCGCTGATCGGAACCCTGCTCATCACCGCCGGGGCTGCGGTCATCTCCGTTCCCGTTGGTATCTTCACGGCCATCTATCTCGTCGAATACGGCAGTGGCCCGGTCTCACGCGTCGTATCGAAGGGCATCACCACGCTCGTCGACATCATGACGGGCATCCCCTCGATCGTCGCAGGGCTCTTCGCCTTTGCGCTCATGTCGTTCATCTTCGACGACCCGGGGTACCGATCGGGGATCGGCGGCTCGATTGCGCTGAGCCTCCTCATGATCCCCACTGTCGTGCGCTCGACCGAGGAGATGCTGAAGTTGGTGCCGAACGAGCTGCGCGAGGCTTCGTACGCGCTTGGAGTACCGAAGTGGCTCACGATCGTCAAGGTCGTGTTGCCGACGGCACTCGCCGGTATCGCAACGGGTGTGACGCTCGCGGTAGCACGAGTCATCGGTGAGACAGCACCTCTGCTGCTCATCGCAGGTTTCACGACGTCCATGAATTACAACCTCTTCTCCGAGCGAATGATGACGTTGCCGGTGTTCGCGTACAACCAGTACGTTGCTCCCGGTGTCGATACGGCCGCGTACTTCGACAGGTCGTGGACCGCCGCTCTCACCCTCATCCTGATCGTCATGATTCTCAATCTGGGCGCCCGTCTCGTCGCGAAACTGTTCGCGCCCAAGACCGGCCGCTAGCAAAGGAAACTCCAACGTGTCTAAGCGAATCGAAGCCAAGGACCTCAACGTCTACTACGGCGACTTCCTCGCCGTCGA
>NZ_CAMEFJ010000130.1 GCF_945915485.1 uncultured Agrococcus sp. | reverse complement strand
TAACCGGATGCTCGACGAACGATGACGCCCCCGCAGACGATCAGCAGGATGACAGTTCCAGCGAAGCGAGTGCCGAGTATCCGATCACGGTGACCGACATGGCGGGCAACGAGGTCACGATCGAGAGCGCTGACAGTGTCGTCGTCACCGACAACCGAATCTTCCAGCTTGTCGCCGACTGGGGTATCCAGCCGACCGCGGCGGCGCGGTCACTCATGACGGAGAAAAACCCCATGGAGTCGGACGAGTCGATTCTCGACATCGGCACGCACGGGGAGCCGGACTTCGAGCAGGTCGTCGCAGCGGACCCGGATCTCATTCTCAACGGTTACCGCTACTCGGACCACGCAGGCGACATGCAGGACGCGGCACCCGATGCGGCATTCGTCGACATGAATGTTCCCGAAGAAGACGAGATCAGCACCGACGAGTACCTGATCGAGAGCGTTACACTGCTCGGCGAGATCTTCGGCAAGCAGGACGAAGCGCAGGCGCTCGTCGATGACTTCCACGCGGCGGTCGACGAGGCCAAGAACGCCTACGACCCGGAGACGACCGTCATGGGCCTGATCACGAGCGGCAACGAGATCCGCTACTCATCGCCGACCGATGGACGTGGCGCGAGCATCTTCTTCGACCTGCTCGAACTCACCCCCGCGCTCGACGCAGACGGGTCGAGCTTCGACCAGGGTGACGACATCTCCATAGAAGCGATTGCCGAGGCCGAAGCAGACTTCTTCCTCGTGCTCGACCGTGAGGCTGCGTTCGATGACGGCGAGTCGACGCCGGCGTTCGAGCTCATCACGACGTCGCCGTCGCTGACGAATGTTCCGGCAGTACAGAACGAGGCGATCTACGTCATGCCCGCCGACTACTACCTGACGGAGGACATCATTGCGTACACGACCGTTCTGCAGGAACTGGCAGAAGCCTTCGACGCGCAGTAACGAAGTGACGCACTAGGTGTTGCCGCCGCGGCTCATAACGGGCCGCGGCGGCAACGCGCGTCCTCCCGTAGAAGGACCCCTTGACATGTCATCACCGGTGACGCCGATCAGGCGTGTGACCAACGTCGATGCGTTGCGGCGGCGGCAACCCGAAAAGCCGAAGTCGCTCTTGCGCAGGGCGTGGCCGTTGGCGTTGGCCGTCGTGCTCACGCTCGGGCTCCTGACCGTCTCCGTCTTCACGGGGGTCGCCGACATCACCGATACCGTCGGGCGCGGTCACGAGTTCACCTGGATCACGCGCATCCCGCGAACGTCAGCGCTCGTGCTCGCCGGCGCCAGTATGGCGATGGCAGGGCTCATCATGCAGTTGATGACGCAGAATCGTTTCGTCGAGCCGACGACGGTCGGTACAACAGAGTGGGCGGGCCTGGGGCTGCTGCTCACGTACATCGTGCTGCCGGCTCCCGACATCTTCACGCGCATGGCCGTCGCGATCGTGTTCGCCTTCGCCGGCACGCTGATCTTCTTCGCGTTTCTGCGCAGGGTCACTCTGAAGTCCTCGCTCATCGTGCCCATCGTCGGCATCATGTTCGGCGCCGTGATCAGCGCTATCTCGACCTTCATCGCTCTGCAGTTCGATCTGCTCCAGACCCTCGGCAGCTGGTTCGCCGGGCGCTTCACCGGTGTCGAGGTGGGCAGATACGAACCGCTCTGGATCGTCCTGATCATCGCCGTCATCGTCGTCGTGATCGCCGATCGGTTCACCGTCGCAGGGCTCGGCAAGGAGGTCGCGACCAATGTCGGGCTCAACTACGAGCGGATCGTGCTGCTCGGTGTCGGGCTCGTCGCAATCGTCACCGGCGTTGTCACGGTAGTCATAGGAGCGCTGCCGTTCCTCGGCCTCATTGTTCCCAACCTCGTATCCCTCGTGCGAGGCGACAATCTGCGCACCAACATCCCCTGGGTGTTCCTCACGGGAATCTGGGTCGTCACGGTCTGCGACCTCATCGGACGGGTCGTCATCATGCCGTTCGAGGTGCCCGTCTCGCTCGTGCTCGGCGCGGTCGGGGCAGCGGTGTTCATCTTCCTGCTGCTGCGGACGAGGAGGGTGAATGTCCGTTAGCGGCACCCTCGAACGGCGGCGCGTCGGCCCGTTCACCAGCAATGCGCATCGAGTGCGCTACTACACGGTGCTCGTCTCGCTCGTCATCGCCGCGATCGGAGTCACGCTGCTTGTGATGTCGTGGGACAACCAGTTCGAGCTCTTCAGCGAGCGCTGGTGGCGAGTGTCGAAGATGCGATTGACATCGATCATCGTGATGGCCCTGGTCACCTTCTGCCAGGCGCTCGCGACCGTCACGTTTCAGACCGTCACGAACAACCGCATCCTGACGCCATCGATCATGGGCTTCGAGTCGCTGTATGTGCTGGTGCAAACCGCGATCGTCTACTTCTTCGGCGCCTCCGGCCTCGTGCAGTTCGGGGAGTTCGGCCAATTCCTGCTGCAAGTGACGATGATGGTGCTGTTCGCCGTGCTGCTGTACTCGTGGCTGCTGTCGGGCAGACTCGGCAATCTGCACGTCATGCTGCTGGTCGGCATCATCATCGGAACCGGGCTGGGGGCGCTGTCGACCTTCATGCAGCGGATGCTCAACCCCAACGAGTTCGACATCCTGCGAGCGCGGCTGTTCGGCAACGTCGGCAATGCGGAAACCGACTTCCTCTGGTTCGTAATCCCGGTCTGCGCGGTGACGGGCGTTACGATCTGGCTCCTGGCCCGTCGTCTCAACGTGATTGCTCTCGGTGCGGACATCGCCGCGAACCTGGGGATGCAGCACAAGCGGCAGCTCATGCTCATGCTGACGCTGGTGGCCATCCTGATGGCCATGAGCACATCCCTTGTCGGCCCCATGACCTTCCTCGGGTTCTTGATCGTAACGCTCGCCTACTCCGTGACGGATACGTACGATCACCGTCGGATTCTGCCGGTCGCCTGGTTGCTCGGTTATGTCATCCTGTCGGGAGCGTACTTCCTGCTCCGTCACGTACTGACCGTGGTCGACGCGGTGACCATCATCGTCGAACTCATCGGGGGGCTCGTTTTCCTGATCGTCATTTTGAGAAAGGGGCGCTTGTGATCCGCCTGACCAACGTCGTGAAGCGATACGGCAATGATGTGGAGATCGGGCCGGTCTCGCTCGAGTTGCCCGCAGGTGGCGTCATCGCGCTCGTCGGGCCCAACGGCGCGGGCAAGTCGACGATGCTGACGATGATGGGGCGATTGCTCGCTCCCGACGAGGGTACCGTCGAGGTCGGCGGGCTGGATGTCCACGCGACACCGTCGAAGCAGGTCGCGAAGGCCGTCTCGATTCTGCGGCAGGAGAACCACTTCGTGACGCGGCTGACCGTGCGGCAGCTGGTCGGATTCGGCCGTTATCCGTACAGCGGGGGTCGCCTGACGCAGCACGATGAGGACAAGATCTCCGAGGCGATCGACTTCCTCAACCTCACGCAACTCGAGCAACGGTTCCTCGACCAGCTGTCCGGCGGTCAGCGTCAACGTGCCTACGTTGCGATGGTGCTCGCACAGGACACCGAGTACCTGCTACTCGACGAGCCATTGAACAACCTGGATGCGCAGCATTCGGTGCAGATGATGCAGCAGTTACGCAAGGCCGCCGACGAGCTGGGCCGCACGATCGTGATTGTCCTGCACGACATCAACTTCGCTTCTGCTTACAGCGACTACATCATCGCGATGGAGGACGGCAAGGTTGCGGTACACGGCAACCCCGATCAGATCATCTGCGACGACGTGCTCACGCGCGTGTTCAAGACGCCGGTGACGGTTGTGGATGGCCCGACGGGCAAGTTCGCGGCGTATCACCGGTCGGCGTAGCGGCACGTGCCCAGGAGTGTTGCACGAGATCCTGTCGTTCAGCACTAGCGCAGAAGAAGTACGCCGCATCGATCGCAGCCCCAATCGTGCGGTAATCGGCGATGAGGTAGTTCTCTACCGGAATCTCCCGTAGTGGCGAAAGGCCAGCTGCGACTGCGGCGGCAGCGCGAGTTCGACCTCGCCTTCCGTGAGCCGACGTATCGGAGAGGCAGGGGCTTCATTGGTAGGATCGGCCTGTTCAGCACAGTCGAGGAGAAGGGTGGTGATCGGTGCCGTGGGTTCCGTGTATGCCTTGGTAAGAACGGGCACAGCCGAGGAGTTCAAGCAGGCTTTCGACCCGGAGACGGACTCCGCAGATGAATTGCTTTTCAGGGCGCTCGCGCATCGCACTCCGGAGGACAGGGTTGCCATGGCCGCGTTCCTGCTAGACGAGGGTGCCGACGCATCGCTGCTGCAACCTCCGAATTCGGTTTTGAACGTATTGTTCGGCCAAGCTGCGCACGATTTCGAACTGGAAGCACCGTTGGTGCTGCGGATGTTGGAGGCGGGTGCTGACATCAATCACCGAACCCGGCGCGGTGAAACGCCTCTGACGCAGTTGCAGAATCTTGAGGGCGTGCGAGACGAAAGTATGGTGCCGGTCTACGACGTGCTACTTGCGTGGCCGGAGCTTGATCTGTCCTTGCCCTTGAGCCCGAAGCGTCCGGAAGGTCCGACAGTGCGCGAGAGCATATTCGC
>NZ_CAMEFJ010000129.1 GCF_945915485.1 uncultured Agrococcus sp. | reverse complement strand
TTCGCATAGGCGAGGTCGTCGTCGTTGAGCAGCAGGAGTTCCGGTTGCTGCTTGCCGACGACCTCGGGAACTTCGGTTTCGGCGCCGTCGATATCGAATTCGACGCGATCGACTCGCTCGAAGCCGTTGTCGCCCCGGTTGAAGAATCCGACCGCGATACGGTGCGGGCGCAGCGTCGGGTAGTCGGCCGGCGCGCTCTGTTCGATCACGAGCTTCGTAATCGTGCCGTTTTCGTCGGTCTCCAGGCGCGGACGGAGCGTATTGACGCCGGCGGTCTCGAGCCACAGCTTCGACCACTCGGTGAGTTCACGTCCGCTCGCGGCTTCCAGTTCTACCAGGAGGTCGGCAAGCACCGTGTTGCCCCAGGCGTGCTTCTTGAAATATGCGCTGAGCCCCCGCATGAACGGCTCGATGCCGACCCAGGCGACGAGCTGCTTGAGTACGGAGCCGCCCTTTGCGTAGGTGATGCCGTCGAAGTTGACCATGACATCGTCGAGGTCGCGGATCTCCGCGACGATCGGGTGCGTCGAGGGCAGCTGGTCCTGACGGTAAGCCCAGGTCTTCTCGAGAGCGTTGAACGTCGTCCAAGCGCCTTCCCACTCCGTCGCCTCGGCCGTCGCGAGCGTGGAAGCCCATTCGGCGAAGGATTCGTTCAACCAGAGGTCGTTCCACCACTGCATCGTGACGAGATCGCCGAACCACATGTGCGCGAGCTCGTGCAGCACGGTGACGACGCGCCGTTCCTTCATGGCATCCGTGACCTTCGACCGGAAGATGTATGCCTCGGTGAACGTCACGCACCCGGCGTTCTCCATTGCTCCCATGTTGTATTCGGGGCAGAAGAGCTGGTCGTACTTGTCGAACGGATACGGCACGTCGAAGTGCTTCTCGAAGAATTCGAAACCGCGCTTCGTCGTCGAGAAGATGTAGTCGGCATCCATGTACTCCGAAAGGGATTCGCGGCAGAACACGCCCAACGGGATCGTGCGGCCGTCAGAGCTCACGAGCTCGTCGCGGTACTCGACGTAGGGGCCGGCCACGAGCGCTGTGATGTACGAGGAGATGCGAGGGGTCGGTTCGAAGCTCCACGTGCCGACCTCACCGTCAACTGTCGGCTCGGGTGTCGGCTGGTTGGACACCACTTTCCAGCGGGAAGGAGCGATGACGGTGAACGCGAACTCGGCCTTGAGATCCGGCTGTTCGAAGACGGGGAACACACGACGCGAATCCGGCACTTCGAACTGCGTGTAGAGGTACACCTCGTTGTCCACTGGGTCGACGAACCTGTGCAGGCCCTCGCCCGTGTTCATGTAGATCGCGTCGGAGACGATGGTCAGTTCGTTCTCGGCCTGCAGCCCCGGCAGCTGGATTCGCACGCCGTCGTTGACTTCCGCGGGGTCGAGCTCGACACCGTTCAGCGTTACCGAGTGCACGGTTCGTGAAATGTGGTCGATGAACGTCGACGTGCCGTCCTTCGCGTTGAAGCGAACTGTTGTGGTCGACCCGAACACTTCCTCCCCGCGAGTGAGGTCAAGGGTGATGTCGTACGAACGGGTGCTGACGATCGCGGCACGATCGGCGGCCTCTTGCCGTGTGAGGTTCTCTCCTGGCACAGATGCTCCTTCATTGGAATTGTGTGTTCTCCCAGGGTAGTTGGCTCAGCAGTTTTCGATAGCATCGGAGGCATGACTGACGTGCGTATGTGGTTCGACCCGACGTGCCCCTGGGCATGGATGACTTCTCGTTGGCTCGAGGAGGTAGCCAGGCTCCGCGGCATCGATATCGACTGGCGAGTCATGTCGCTTTCGATCTTGAACGAGGGTCGCGACATCTCTGACGACTATCGTGCGCTCATGCCCCGCTCGCTACGCCTGACGCGGCTCGTCACCGCCGCGCGAGAGACCGTGGGGCAGGAATCCGTGAAGCCTCTGTACGATGCGCTCGGTATGCGGCTGCACCCGGGCGGCGAGAAGGATCTCGATGTCGTGATTCCCGCGGCACTCTCCGAGGCGGGGCTGCCCGCGGAGCTCGCAGAAGAGACTGACCGTTTCGACGAGCAGCTGCACGTGAGTCACCGTGAGGCTGTAGACCTGGTCGGTGAAGACGTCGGCACCCCTGTCGTGGCCGTTGACGATGTCGCGTTCTTCGGGCCCGTCGTCACCCCGGCGCCTATGGGAGAGGAAGCTGTGCGGCTCTTTGACGGGGTCGTGGCAGCCGCGAGCGTCGACGGCTTCTTCGAGCTCAAGCGAACTCGCACCCGCGGGCCGCAGTTCTAACGGTTGCTGTAGGAAGGAACAGGATGCGCATCCACGTCGCCACTGATCACGCCGGTTTCGAATACTCGAAGACGCTCATCGCTCACCTCACGGAACAGGGTCACGAATGTGTCGACCACGGCCCCGTGGAGTATGACGCACTTGACGACTACCCGGCTTTCTGCATCCGCGCTGCTCAGGCCGTCGTCGCGGACCAACAGGCGGGCGTCATGGCGCTCGGCGTCGTGTTCGGCGGGTCCGGGAATGGCGAGCAGATCTCCGCCAACAAGGTGCGCGGTGTGCGTGCCGCACTAGTCTGGAGTGAAGACACCGCACTGCTCGCGCGGCAGCACAATGACGCGAACGTTATCGCTGTCGGCGCGCGGCAGCACTCGAGCGAGGAAATGCTCCGGCTCATCGATACGTTCATCGGCGAGCCTTTCAGCGATGAGGAACGGCACCTGCGGCGCATCCAGCAGATCTTCCGATACGAAACCGAAGGCGAGCTCGATGCCTGAGGGTCATTCGATCCATCGCATCGCACGTCAATTCGATAGCAATTTCGTGGGCCGGTCGGCCGCTGTTTCGAGCCCGCAGGGCCGTTTCTCGATTGAGGCCGCCGAACTCGACGGCCGCGTCATGACCGAGGCACGGGCCATCGGCAAGCACCTGCTCTTGCGATTCGAAGAGCCCTGGATGCACGTGCACCTCGGGATTTACGGCGCGTGGGACTTCGCGGGCGAGATCTCGGCAGCTACTGCGCTCGCACGCAGCGAAGGCGCGACCGTACGCACTGCGGCGGCAGGGGCGCTGGGGCAGAACGAGGAGTCTCTGCACTCGATCGGTGCGCCCCGCAGAGCAAGAGTGAAAATGGGGGAGCGGGAGTCGGACGCGGCACTCGACGAGTGGCCCCCGGAGCCTGTCGGGCAGGTTCGAGCGCGCATCCTCACGGATGCTGCGGTCGCGGATCTCCGCGGCCCGACCGTCTGCAAAGTGATGGACGACGAAGGCGTGGAAGCGCTTGCCCAGCGACTCGGCCCCGACCCCATGGCACTGTTCGAGACGCGTGCGCGGGCCGAGTCGAGGTTCGTCGCGCGCGTGCAGCGCTCACGGCAGCCCATCGGCCAGTTGCTGATGGATCAATCGGTCGTCGCCGGCATCGGCAACGTCTACCGTGCCGAGATCCTCTTCCGGGCCGCGATGTCACCGCACCGCTCGGGGGCGAATGTCACCGACGAAGAGGCAGTCGCGCTCTGGCGAGACTGGGTCAAGCTGCTGCGAATCGGCGTCGAGACCGGTCAGATGCTGACGATCGACGGCCTCCGCGGGAAGCGCCGGCAGGCTGCTATCGATAACCGCGAGGACCGTCACTGGGTCTACAAGCGCGAGGGGCTGCCGTGTCTGCGCTGCGGAACCGCGGTTGCGCTCGAAATGATGCAGCAGCGCAAGCTCTACTGGTGCCCCGGCTGCCAGATGTAGCGCGTCAGCTCTCCCAGATGTAGAACGTCGACTGGCCGTCACCGGAGACGACGACGTTGCCCTCGGGAACGTTGACAGGAACGTAGACCGACAGGTGGCCCGTGAACGTGTCGCCCGGTGCGAAGGATCGCACGTAGCCGAGATTGTTGTCGTAGTCGCCGTAGAGCGGACCCGAGTTCTGATCGAACACAGGGCCGTTGTCGGGCTGGTACGCGATCATCATGTCGTAGTAGGGATGCGTTGTCGTCTCGCCGACATTCTCGATCGTGAGCTCGATCGTGACCGCGCGCTTGTCGCTCGGGATGTCGTTGCCGTAGGACGCCACTTCCTGATTGTCGTCGTCGATAACTCCCGTGACTGTGACCTCCCACGTCGACCCCTGGGAGGTGTGCAGGACGACGGTGTCGCCGAGCTGATATGTGTCGGGGTCATCGGTCGGAACCGGGGGAGTCGAGGGCCCGGGTGTCGAAGGCGGGTCGTCGAGGTTGCTGAAGGCCGGTGGCGCGCTCTCTTCAGCTCCTGGAATATCCGGGTCCGAGGGGATGCCGGGGGGAGTTGCGAAACACGCAGCCAGAAGCCCCATGGAGCACACGGTTACCAGGAGCGCGCCCAGACGCGTTGACCCGCGCATCCCACTGCGTGGTGCCCGCTGATCGTTCTCGGAGCCCGTCTTCCTCATTTCAGTCACGCCTTGTACGGTATCGGCGCAACCTGTGCGAATGCTCGCCCGCCGCCGCGAGTCGGCTGGTCGACGGGCCCGCTGCACAAGTTGGCTGGAGCCTCGCGAGCATCCTGGTCTCGGCGAGTGGCCCCAACGTATGGAATTTCGCCCTTTGGTCCCGAATGTATGGAAACCGGCCCGACATTCGGGAAAATCCATACATTCGGCACGGACGGCGCTTGCGCCGCTCGGCAC
>NZ_CAMEFJ010000128.1 GCF_945915485.1 uncultured Agrococcus sp. | reverse complement strand
CTAGATCATGCTTCGCGCCGGGCTCCAGGTCTCACGATAGAGCGCGAGAAGCCCCCGGATACCCTCGCGCTCGAACACTCCCGACTGCTGCGCCGCCGGACTGCCGTCCCGTCGCAAAGCCTCGACGCGCCGCTCCACGAGTGCCAAGTCGCCGAAACGCTCCAGCTCGTCCGCGGCCGTCTCAACCGCGCGCTCGAGGAGGTCTATGCCCGGCAGAAGATCACCCTCGGACGGATCCATGAGCTCTCCCTCGAGTCCGTCGCGAGCCGCCAGCCAGAGGCTGGCGTTGACGAGAGCGGGAGCCGCGCTCGGCGGCGGAGCCCCCCGCTCGTCATCGCGTATGCAGCGCTCCACGAGCGCACGCACAAGAGCTCCGAAGACGACCGCGTCACTGGCCCTCAGCTGTGCGTCCGCGATGCGCAATTCGAGCGTGGGATAGTCGTCGGAGAGCCTCGCAGCCCACGTCCCCACTCCTGAGTCGAGCAGTATCCCTGCGCGAACGAGCTGCGCGATGGTCCCGTCGTACTCGCTTCCGTCGGTGAAGTCGGGTGGCCAGCCCGAAATCGGCCACGTGAGGTACGAGACATAGCGCCAGGTCATGAAGCCTGACCGTTCCTCGCACCACACAGGGGAGTTCGCGGTCATCGCCAGCAGTGCGGGCGCCCAGCGGGCGAGTCGTCGCAGCACCCGTACTCCCGCATCCCGCGACGGGATCTCGACGTGCACGTGCGTCCCGGTCGCGAATTGGTGTTTCGCCGTGGCCCCGAGCGCGTCAGCGATGCGTCGATAGCGTCGTCCCGGGGTCCGGGTACCCTCCGTTTCTCCTCCGGCCGGAGGCATACCCGAACCCGCGAGGACGAGCCCGCGCTCGCGCGCAGCCGACGCCGCTTCGCCGCGGAACCGCTCGAGTGACTCCGCTGCTTCTCCTGCTGTCCGGCAGATAGGCGTGGCCGCTTCGAGCTGGCTCAGGAAATACTCCTGATCGGCCTGCTCCCGGCGTTCTCGCATACCATGGATGACATCCGCAGCACGGTCAGCGGGTCTGCCGTCAGCGTCTTTGAGAAGCAGGTACTCCTCTTCGACGCCGAATCGACGGTACCCTTCACGGCTCACTGCTATCGTTCCGTCTCCTCTCCCTCGCCGCGACGTTCCTCCGGGGAAGTCGTGGCGTTCTGCTGATCGGAGTCTTCGAGGGCCCTGGCCTCCTCGAGCGGGATCTCCTCTTCGGGAGCCACTTCATCGAGCGACTCGTCAGGAGGAACGGGCTCGTCTCGATGATCGGTCACCACCAGCTCATCGTCCTGCTCCAGCTCCTCGTTCTGGTTCCAGATGTCTGCCATCGGTCTCATCTCCTCTCGGTTCGTGTGCGTAGTCAAGGATCGTCACGGCAAAGTCCGTTTGTCAGGGGCCTTGACACGAATCCCCTGAACTGTTGCGGTCTCGGGACCGTCGAGGTCTCTGGGCTGACAGACTCTTCCGGCGCATTTCACGGACGACCTCTCGATACCTGCTTATCGGTGTCGGCGTACGGCGGCAACGGATCGGTTGGCACGATGACGACGTCGTGGATCTTCCAGTCGATATCGCGCACCGCGTCGATCAAGGGACCGAACCATTCGAGTTCCACGTGATTCAGAGCCGGAACCACGAAAAGCTCGATGTGCAGCACCTGCCCCTGATCTCTGACCCTGACTCCCGCCTCCTGGGCCCAGGTCGCATCGCGAGCGACCCGTAGCACGCTGCGCGTCACCGGATGCGGTTCCTCGCCATCGTACGTGCGTGCTCGACGGTCCATGAGATCGGCCAGGGCCGATTTCGTATTGCGCAGGCCGTCCGCGATGATGCCCACCGAAATGACGATAGCGGCCGTCGCATCGAGCCACCACAGCCCGATGCCGACGCCGAAAACACCGAGGATCGTGGCGATGTTCGTGTGCCAGTCGGCCTTCATCATGTCGGCGTCCGCGAACAGCACTTTGTTGTGCAGCTTCGCCGCCACCTTCGCCTTCATGCGTCCCAGAATCGGCGGGCCGACCGCGGTCACCGCCATGACGGCGATCATCAACCACCCCAGCCACACGGCCTCGCCGAACAGCGTGACGGTCCCGATCGTCGGGTGCTCTGCAGTGATCAGGCTGATCGAGGACTGCACCACGAGGCTCGCGCCCACGGTAAGCAGTGCGACGCCCGCTACGAGATGACCGATGCCCATCGCCCGGTGCTGACCGTATGGATGACGGACGCTCGACGGTTTGCGAATGAAGAACAGCGCGATGAAGAACGCCAGTTGCGGTAGAAGCGAGAGCATATCCTCGATCCAGGCCGTCTTCATCGCCTGAGAACTGCCCATCACGAGAACGACGAGCACGATCGTGACGACCGTATAGACGACGGTGACGATCTGCAAACGGATAGCGCTTCTCTGAGCCTTCCGCTGCTCCTCCGGGAGGTGCTCGTGCGTCCCCTGACAGTAGCCGGCGAGGTTCATGACGTCGTTTCAGCGTCGAGGTGGCGTTCGAGCGCGTCGAGGAACGCGTTTTCACCCATAGGCACGAGCATCACGATCGGATCATCGGTACCGGGAATGCCCGTGACCGGCCGCGTCATCCCGACCCGGTCGCTCCACGGACTGCTGTCGGTGAAGCCGCCCAGGGCGAGATCAAGATCATCACCCTCGAGCATTGCGACAAGGCGCTCTTCACTGTGCGATGACCATTCGATGTCAGCGTTCAATTCCTGAGCGAAACGGTGGGCGACGTCCACAAGCGTCCCGGCAGCCTCGCCGTCGTGATACTCCGCCAATCCCGGTTCGGCGGCGACGCCGACCCGCAGTGTTCCGTTTTCAACGCTGTCGAGCGTACCGTCGGGGTCTGCGGGAATCTGTATGCCGCACCCGGCGAGGGCGACAACGACCGCGGCGAGGGCGGCAACGCCCAGGCGTCCCCTTCCATACGGTTTCGAACGGGGCATCGAGCTTCCTTCCCGATAACCGCCCGGGCATCCGAGGCGTCCGGCGCGTTTCGCACGCGAAACCCGGCCGGAAATGTCGATTCAAGCTCTGTCGACGAGCTCGTGCTCGCCACGTGCGCGGGCGCAGTGAGCGCAGCAGAAGATGGACCCCTCGGCCTCCACACCGTGGCCCAGGATCCGGCAGCCGCAGCGTTCGCACACGGGTGCCATGAACTGCGCTGCGCACTCGAAACTGTCGAAAACGCCCGACTCGGAGTTTCGCGTCACCGTGAAAGTCTTGTCGTAGTCATTTCCGCAGGTATCGCAGATAGCCATATACACTCCCTCCTGGTTGTATCGGTCGACTGCAGCGGCAAAGTACGCGCCTCATCGACCGATATGTCTTTCAATCTCCCGGGAAGTAGGTGATTCGTCGAGGGGGTAGACGGAGCGGCTGCGAGGGCGTAGTCTGCTGAGCCCGGGTGTCGCCATATTGTCGACACCCGCCGGTACGGAGCGAGGAGCGCCTGCCGAGGGCGCGGCTTCGAAACAGCGCTGTGAGGAAGCAGATGAGGATCGCAGGTTCGCATGAGCGACTCCGGGAGCGGCGGCCATGAGCGCGAGCAGGCGAGGCAGCGCGCAGTGGGCGTCCAGCGCATCCGTGACCGAAGCGGACGTCGACGTTCTCATCCCGACCGCGAGGAACGGCGAAGAGCTCGCCGTCACGCTCGCGGGTCTCGCGGCGCAAGACGAACCGCGCTTTTCCGTCATCATCGGTGACCAGTCCGGCAGCGGCGTAACCCGGTCGCCGGCCGTGCGTGCGATGGTGCGCGTGCTGCGTGCGCAGGGGCGCCCGGTCGAACTGCACCGACACCTCCCACGGGCCGGCATGGCCGAACACCGGCAGTTCCTGCTCGATCTCGCGACCGCGCCTCGCGTGCTCTTCCTCGACGATGACGTGTGGCTCGAGCCCGGCGCCTTCGAACGCCTCACGGATGCTCTGACGCGACACGACTGCGGCTTCGTGGGGTACGCACCGCAGGGGCTGTCTCATTTGCCTCGCCCGTGCCCTCGCGATTTCGGCGTCTTCGAGCCGTGGCCGGACGCGACCGTGCTGTCGGAGCGCATCCGGCCCGGCGACGCTGCCGTCGGGCGCTGGATTCTGCACAACGCCGCCAACGTCGCGCACCTGGCGGAACGGCTCGAGTTGCTCGATGACAGTGCTTTCCCGTACCGCGTCGCCTGGGTCGGCGGTTGCGTGCTATTCGACAGGGCAGCCCTGCTCGACGCAGGGGGATTCACCTTCTGGCCGCTACTCGACCCCGATCACATCGGCGAAGATCGTGTCGCCCAGTGGCTCGTCATGGAGCGCTTCGGAGGAGCGGGGATTCTGCCGAGCGGAGCGGTGCACGTGGAAAGCCCGAGCGTGCTTCCCTCCGGCGCGCGCGAAGCGAGCGAAGTGGTCTTCGGATCATCCGCATCCGTGCTGCAGTGAAGCGCTACCCGCTACCGGGCGGCAGAAGCGCGTATCCGCTTCCTGCGAGTCTGCAGGAGATCGAAGACGGCGATGGCCGCCGCGACAAGACCGATGGCGCTGATGGCGATGAATCCGTAGATGAACGCTTCGTCCCAGCCCCGGCTGGCCACGACGCTGAACGCGAGCCCCGTTATCGCCACGATGCCGATGGATGTGCCGAGCCGCTGGCCCGTCTGCAGGATCCCGCCCGCCGCTCCCGCGTACTGCACGGGTACGTCCGCGAGCGTGAGGGTCTGGTTGGGCGA
>NZ_CAMEFJ010000127.1 GCF_945915485.1 uncultured Agrococcus sp. | reverse complement strand
GCGAGTGCAAGCTCCTCCTCGTCGGCAACGATCGTGACGCGCTGGCCCGCGACTCCCTCGAGGTCGACAGAACGCACGCCCTCCAAGCGCTCGAGCCGAGGTATCGCGTCGAGCTCGATGCGATCGGCTAGCGACTCGACACGTTCATCCCCGATCGCAACGGAGAGTTGGATGATCGGAAAGTCCGTTATGGAGCCGGCGACAACCGTCGTCTCGACCCCGTCTGGGAGGGCACCCGTTACACGACTGAGTGCTTGCTGCACCTTCTGTTCCGTCGTCGCGAGGTCGGTGCCGTACTCGAATTCGGCACTGACGGTCGACCTGCCCTGGCTGGATGTCCCGATCGTCTCTTTCAGGCCGGGCACGGTCTGCAGCGCTCGTTCGACGACGTCCGTCACATCGTTGGCGACAACCTCGGGGCTCGCTCCCTCGTACTCCGTGACGACCGCAAGCTGCGGAAATTCGATGTCGGGGGCCAGCTCGGTCCTCAGGCTCTGCATCGCAATGCCGCCGAACAGGACTGCGCAGATCGTGACGAGGGCTATCAGGGCCCGGTTCTTGAGACTCGCAACTGCCAGTAGGTGCACGAACACCATTGTTGCACTCGCGGTTTGCGGCGAATTACTCCTCTCGATGTATCGTGTGGCCGTGCCTTACGTGTTCCTCGCTGTCGCACTCGGTGGCGCTGCCGGCAGTGTTGCGCGAGCGGCCATCGACCAGGCACTGCCTACGGACCCCCTCCCGTGGGGCACCCTGCTGGTCAACACCGTCGGTTCACTCGTGATCGGCCTCCTGTCCGGCGGTCTCCAGCACGCGTGGCCGAAGTGGCTGCAGCAGGGCGCCACAACGGGATTCCTGGGCGGATTCACGACGTACTCGGCATTCGCCCTGTGGTTGACGGCAGACGATCTCGACCACTGGTCGCTGATCATCGGAGCGTCTGCGGCCGTCGCCGGCATCCTCACCGCGCTTGCCGGCATCCTGCTGGGGGAACGAATGAGCGGCCGAATGGCCCGGCACCCCGTGCAAGAGGAGTCCCACGGCTGGATAGCCCCTGCCGGAGACGACACCGACGCCGAGCAGGAAGAGGCGGCCGAGCCGACGACCGAGGGTACTGTGCCAGAGCGAAGTCTGCGGATCCGGTTCAGGAGGCGTCGACGATGACGACCCTGGCGATACTCGCAGTTGCGGTCTGCGGCGGGCTCGGGGGTGCTGCTAGATACGGCTGCATTCTGCTCGTCGGGGAGCACTGGCGGCCCATCACCATCATCATCGTCAACACGGTGGGTTCGTTCATCGCGGGCTTCGCCGCCGTCATGATCAACGGGCTCGGCGCCGACCCCGTGTGGGGGTATGCGGTCGTCGTGGGCTTCTGCGGCGGCTTCACGACGTTCTCGACTTTCGCGAACGATTCGGCCTCACTGCTGCGCAGAAAACGAGGGATGCGGGCCCTCACGCTCACGCTCGCAACCGTGCTCGCAACAGTTGCGTTCGCCGCCGCCGGTATCGCCAGCGGAGAAGGGATGCTGACCCTGCTGAACCCCTGACGCAAGACACCGCCCGACAGGCAGCAGCGCCGCATCCGATTACCACGGGTGAGGGTCATTCGGCGTACGTAACGCAGACGGCATGGTAACCTTAAGGTTGCATTTCCCGTATTGGGTCGGCGTCCTGGCGACGTCGCTCCGGTGCAAGGGTGCCAGACGCTCAAGCCAAGGATTAATGGTTCAGGGGGGTTCGACCATGGGTCGCGGCCGTCAGAAGGCAAAACACACAAAACTCGCACGCGAGCTGAAATCATTCAGCCCCGATGTTAACTTCGCGTCCCTCGAGCGTGAGCTCGGGAACAAGACCGAAGGTTCCTACGACGACGAATTCGACAAGTGGAACGACTACTCAGAATACGAGTCCGCCGACGAAGAATCGGCAGAGGAATCCGCATAGGGCTCTGTTCTAACGACCGCGTCGTAGACGACTCGCTCCATCTCTCGGTGGGCGAGTCGCGCTCGGCATGCCCTCGAAATGTCTTCATGGCACGCCAGACCCGTCATGCTGGCGGTGCCGCGCGTTAGCATGGCATAACGCCCATCTCAGTCGAGCGGAAGCAACGGCCACAAGCCCCTTCCCGCCAGTCAGGAGCATGTCGATGACGACCCAGGAATCTCTCGGAGCGCACGCAACCTCGCCGGCCCCGGTGTTCGAGCATCTGTCCGTTCTCGACCTGTTCAAGGTCGGCATAGGACCTTCCTCATCGCACACTGTCGGCCCCATGCGTGCCGCCGCGGACTTCGCGGAAGCGCTCCGGGCATCCGGTCGCCTGCGTCAGGCGCAGCGTGTACAGATCGACCTGTTCGGGTCGCTCGCTGCTACCGGGTCGGGGCACGCAACCGACTCCGCGGTCATGCTCGGGCTCTCCGGGCTCGAACCCGACACCGTCGTGACCGCCGAGATCGGCAAGACGATCGACACCATCCATCGCACCGAATCGATCACGCTCGCGGGTGAGCACACGATTCCATTCAATGCGGGCCGCGACACGATCTTCCGCCCTCTCACGATGCGACCCGAGCATCCCAACGCGATGCGCCTGACCGTCACCGACGAGAGCGGCGACGTGATCTCGACGGCCGGTTACTACTCGATCGGCGGCGGGTTCGTCATGCGGCACGATGACGATGACGTGCTGACGCCGGTTCCGGCCCCGACCGAGAACGTGCAGGATGTCCCCTACCCGTTCACGACGGCCGACGGGCTGCTCGAGCACTGCAGGTCGACAGGGCTCTCGATTCCCGACCTCATGCTGGAGAACGAAACCGCATGGCGCGAGCGCGACGAGACCATAGCGCGGCTGGTGCACATCTGGCAGGTCATGCAGGAATGCGTGGATGCCGGCATCGCAACGGGTGGAGTCCTTCCCGGCGGCCTCAAGGTTCGACGTCGCGCGAAGCAGTGGCACGAGCGACTGATCGAGCGCGAGAACGCGGCGGAGACGAGCGCAGAGCGCGACCGGCTCGACGGCATGGAGTGGGTCAACCTCTTCGCCCTCGCCGTGAACGAAGAGAACGCCGCCGGCAATCGAGTTGTCACGGCTCCCACGAACGGCGCGGCCGGCATCATTCCGGCGGTCATGCACTACTTCGACCGGTTCGGTAGCGGCGAATCGGACTCGGCGAGCATGCCCTGGAGCGTGCGATTCCTGCTCGCGGCCGGGGCTATCGGCATCGTGATCAAGTCGAACGCATCGATCTCGGGCGCCGAGGTCGGCTGCCAGGGAGAGGTCGGCTCTGCCTGCGCCATGGCGGCTGCCGGGTTCGCTGCGGTCATCGATGCCGACACGGAACAGATCGAGAACGCGGCGGAAATCGGGCTCGAGCACAACCTCGGCCTCACCTGCGACCCCGTCGGAGGGCTCGTGCAGATCCCGTGCATCGAGCGCAACGCGATGGCTGCTGTGAAGGCGATCAACGCCGCACGGATGGCCAAGCACGGCGACGGCTCGCACCACATTTCGCTCGACACCGCGGTCGAGACGATGCGCGCGACGGGCGCCGATATGAGCCACAAGTACAAGGAGACCGCGATGGGCGGCCTCGCCGTCGCCTACGTCGAGTGCTAGGTCACTGACATTCGGGATGCCCGGGTGCGTTGCCTGAGGTTGCTTCCGACGACAGGCTCGTGCCGGATCTCTGGCTTGTGCCGAATCTCTGGCTCAATGACAGCGTTTCGGGCACGGATGTCGATTTTCCAGCAATCCGGCACCGCTGGCCGGCCGTCGACATAACGCCTGATCGACTCCCGCCGAATTGCAACTCACGAGCTCGGCAGCAACGAAACGTCGTATTGCGAGAACTTCGCGTCGACCGTAATCAGTGTCAGGCCCTCGGCGATCGCTTGAGCGATCAACATGCGGTCGAATGGATCGCGGTGCTTCAGCGGCAGCGAATCGAGGATTCGAGCGTGCTCGTGCGAGAACGACAATTCGTCGAAGCCCAGCTCAGCGATGGGTCTGTGCATAGCTCCTTGGAAGTCGAGCTTGCCTACAGCTCGTTTTACGGCGATTTCTGCCGCACTCAGGGAGGAGACGAACTTCATGTTTCTCGGATCGGCTATGGCTTCCCGAAACCGTAACGGCAGCCTGTCACTGTCCGTTCTAACCCACAGATATACGTGAGTGTCGAGCAGCAGCCTCATGAGCCGTACCAATCGCGTTCATCAGCATCGCTCCACTCATCGAAGTCATCGGAGATATCGACGCGTCCCTTCAAATCTCCGAACACGACAACGCGTTCTTGAGATTGCACCGGCCCCAGCTGGGCCACCGGTCTGCCGTTTCGGGCAATCACCACGGCTTCGCCCGCCTCAGCCCGAGCAAGCAGTTTGCTGAACGAGGACTTCGCCTCGTATACATTCACCGTCTCCATATCACCAGTATATCTAGTCTGGCCAGGCCTGATCAAGAACAATTCATGATGTCACTCTGCTCCGTCAATTCGATGCTGTTTACTCATTCCACGCCCGATGCACTGATGTCGGATGCAGCCACTAGCGTTATCACTATGTCCCAGCACCAGAATAAATTTCAGTTGATACGCTCCTCCACCGGTATCCGAGCGTCGATCGCGATAGCGTTCACGGCACTGCTCGCGATCGGCACATCCGGTTGCGTCTTCCTACCGGCTGTCGTGTCGTACGAGTCCGCACCATCGCACTCACCGACATCCGCACCTCCACCTGAATCAGCCCCGGACCCGCAGGACTCGACGACCTCGAGCCCCGATCCCGTGGCTGAACAGCCCGAGCCAGAGCCGGAACCAGAACCAGAGCCAGAGC
>NZ_CAMEFJ010000126.1 GCF_945915485.1 uncultured Agrococcus sp. | reverse complement strand
GGGTCTGGTGCAGGAAGAGGTGACATCAAATGTGGCTAGTTGAGAGTGCTGGCCTGGAAGGATGTCATCATGCCCAAGCCGTTTCCCAAGGAGTTCCGCGACGACGTGATTCGCGTCGCGGAGAACCGTGATCCGGACGTGACGCTCGCGCAGATCGCGAAAGACTTCGGTGTCCATGTCGGCACGCTCGATAAGTGGATGCGGCAAGCCCGTATCGAGGCTGGTGAGCAGCCTGGCGAGACGGAGCAGGAGTCGGCTGAGTTGCGTGAGCTCCGTAAGCGCAATCGCCTCCTTGAGCAGGAAGTCGAGATCCTGCGTCGTGCGACCGCGTATCTATCGCAGGCGCATCTGCCGGGAAAAGGCTCTACCCGCTCGTGAGCGAGCTCGCCGCGGACGGCATCCCCGTCGTGGTGTCGTGCCGGGTGCTGCAGCTCGCTCGCCAGCCTTACTACCGGTGGTTGCGGAACCCCGTCACCAGGCGGGAGTTGAAGGAGGCGTATCGCGCGAACGCATTGTTCGACGCTCACCGTGACGACCCTGAGTTCGGGTATCGACTCCTCGCCGACGAAGCCCGCAATGAGGGCGAACCTATGGCTGATCGCACGGCATGGCGGATCACGTCCTCGAACGGCTGGTGGAGCGTGTTCGGGAAGAAACGCAGCAAGAACGGCAAGAAGCCAGGCCCCGCCGTGCATGACGATCTCTGCGTCGTCATCGACGAGCACGGGCGTGAGCGTCACCAGTTCACAGCTTCCCGGCCGAACCAGCTCTGGCTGACCGACATCACGGAACACAACACCGGTGACGGCAAGCTCTACCTCTGCGCTGTCAAGGACGCGTTCAGCGGCCGGATCGTGGGCTACTCCATCGATTCGCGCATGAAGGCATCGCTCGCGGTCCGCGCCATTCGCAACGCTGTCAGAATGCGCGGGAGGATCAACGGTTGCATCGTCCATTCGGATCGTGGATCGCAATTTCGAAGCCGGAAACTCCGCCGCGAACTCGCCCAGCACAACCTCGTCGGCTCGATGGGGAGAGTCGCGTCCTGCGGCGACAACGCAGCCATGGAATCGTTCTTCA
This sequence comes from uncultured Agrococcus sp., assembly GCF_945915485.1. Taxonomy (GTDB): domain Bacteria; phylum Actinomycetota; class Actinomycetes; order Actinomycetales; family Microbacteriaceae; genus Agrococcus. The sequence goes on along the minus strand of NZ_CAMEFJ010000126.1, from coordinate 3,761 downwards.
GCCTGCTGCAGAAGAACGTCCTGAACCGACGCGCCTGGGCATCACGAGATGACCTGCGGATCGCAATCGTGACCTGGATCGAGCGCACCTACCACCGCAGGCGCCGCCAAATCCGCCTGGGCCGTTTGACGCCCATCGAGTTCGAGACCATCATGAATGAAGAACTGGCCCTCGCGGCCTAACCAGAACTGTCACCAGTTCCTGCACCAGACCCGATTCTGCGGCTCTCCCTTTAGATGTAGCTAGTCGCGGCGATGGGCAGCGCTAGGGCTGCTTCGACGTGAAAGTGACATTCGCTGTTGTCGGATTACAGAGCGAGGAAGTCGCCGCCGGCACAAACGCAGCTACGCCAAACCGGCCCTAGAGTTCGAGCAGTGAGCGGTCCGCTTCGTTCAATGACTCTCCGCCGGTTGCGGTGACGGCGACGATGTCCTCGATGCGCACGCCCAGTTCGCCCTCGATATAGATGCCGGGTTCGATGCTGAACGCCATACCCTCTTCGAGCACGGTCTCATCTCCCGCGACGAGGTACGGCGGCTCGTGCACATCGAGGCCGATGCCGTGGCCGGTGCGGTGAATGAAGTACTCACCGAACCCGGCCGATTCGATGACACCCCGCACGATGGCGTCGATCGAGGAGGCGGTCACACCCGGACGCACGGCGGCCAGACCCGCTCGATTCGCCTCCAGCACGATCGCATGGATCTCCTTCAGACGAGCGGATGCCGGCCCGAGGCTCCAGGTGCGCGTCATATCCGAGCAGTAGCCGTCGCGCGGGCCGCCGAAGTCGGTGAGCACGCCCATCCCGTCCTCGAGCACCGTATCGCCCGAATGGTGGTGCGGCATCGCCGCGTTCGCGCCCGCTGCGACGATGCTGAACGAGCCGGCGAGATCGTGACCGGTCGCTTCGAGGTGCGCGCGAAGATCCTGCTGCACCTCGAACTCTGTGCGGCCACGGAACTCGGTCGACGTCAGAAAGCGTCGATACGTCTCGTCGTCGGCGAGCGCTGCCGCCTTCAGCAGCGCCAGCTCCTCGGGTGATTTGCGCATCCGCAGCGGTACGAGAATGTCGTCGCCCGCCGTCCAGGAGATATCGCGATGCCGCATGAACTCGAGCGGGAACCGCATCGGTGTTCCCGCACCGACAGCGATGCGAGGCTTCGCGCCGAGCCCGAGACCGTCGAGCAATAGCTTGGCGGCGTCTTCACCATCCGACCACGTGATCAGTTCGATACCGGCTTCGGTGACGGGCACCATTGCGTCGGTCTCGAACCCCGGGGCGATCGCCCGCACCGTGCCGGTCGCGGTGATGCCGAGAGCGAGGAGCCGCTCACGGAGGGCGGGCTCGGCACCCGTGAGGTATGCGAAGTCCGTCGACGGTGTCAAGATCATCGCGTCGGCGTCTGCGTCGGCGAGTGCCTCGACCACGTTCGCGATGCGTGCCTGGAACGGGCTGTCGGATGTTCTTTGCTCACTCACGGTGCTCTCCTTACTATGCGGCGATTTGCCTGTTCAATGCCTCTTCTACGCGACTCGCCCACTCTTCGGGTGCATCTGCCGTGGGAGCCTCGGGCAGCACGCCCTTGCCGTCCGGATGCGGAATCGCGGCCAGCAGCGCACGCGTGTACGGGTGCACGGGGTCGCCCCACACGAGGGATGTCGGGCCCGATTCCACGACCGCGCCCCGGTACATGACCATCACGCGGTCGGCCATGAGACGCACGACCGACAGGTCGTGGCTGATGAAGAGCATCCCGGCGCCCGCTTCGAGGCACAGCTGCCGCATCATGCCCGCGACCGATGCCTGGCTGGAGGCGTCCAGCGCGGAGATGGGCTCGTCAGCCACGATGAGGTCGGGCTTTGCCGCCAGTGCGCGAGCGATGGCGACGCGCTGCCGTTGGCCGCCGGAGAACTGGTGCGGGTATCGCGAGACCATGTCTGCTTGCAGCCCGACGGCTTCCAGCCATGCTCCCGGCTCGTCCGATTCGAGGCCACGGGCGCGCGCTGCTCGCACGCCGTCGAGGATCTGCTCGCCCACCCGCTTGCGCGGGTTGAGCGACGAGTTCGGATCTTGGAAGACCATCTGGACGGCCGTGAACTCGGGCCTGCGACGACGTAGACCGAGCGTGGGAATTTCGTCGCCGCGGAACCGCACCGTGCCGTCGGCTGGGCGATCCATACCGACGATCGCTCTCGCGGTCGATGACTTTCCGCAGCCGGACTCGCCGACCAGCGCGAGCACCTCGCCGGGTCGAATGGTCATCGAGACGCCATCGACTGCGGTCAGGTGGCCGTAACGAACAACGAGGTCGTCGACTTGCAGCAGCTCGCTCACAGAACATCACTCTCCTGGGCGTCGGGCATGGCTTCCAGCAGCTCACGCGTGTACGGGTGCTGGGGCGCCGTGAACATTTGCTGGCGCGTGCCCGACTCGACGATCTGCCCGTGCCGCATGACGGCGACGTCGTCGGCGATCGAGCTCATGACGCCGAGGTCGTGGGTCACCAGCAGCACTGCGAGGTCGCGCTCCTGCACGAGGTCGCGCAGCAGATGGAGGATGCCCGCCTGCACCGTGACGTCCAGTGCTGTCGTCGGTTCGTCGGCTAGCAGCACCTCTGGGTCGCAGGCGAGTGCCATGGCGATCGCGATGCGCTGCCGTTGCCCACCCGAGAACTGGTGGGGATAGCGGCGCAGAGCGTGTTCCGGGTCCGGCACTCTCACTCGCGTGAGGAGCTCGACCGCCCGTTCGCGTGCCTCCTTGCGCTTCAGCTTCATGTGATGCCGCACGTGGTCGGTCAGCTGCGAGCCGATCGTGATCTGTGGGTGCAGGCTTGCCGAAGGGTCCTGGAAGATCATCGCAACGCGCATCCCGCGAATCCGGTTCAGCTCCCGCTGCCCGAGCCCGATGAGCTCCTGGTCGCCGAGCTTGACGGAGCCCGTTGCCTCCGCCGATTGCGGCAGCAGCCCGAGCACCGCCATCGCGGTCACGGTCTTGCCGGAGCCTGATTCACCGGCCAGGCCCTGGATCTTGCCCGCCGTCAGCTCGAGCGAAACACCACGGACGACCTCGCGGCGAGCGTGCTTCGGGCCGAGTTCGACGCTGAGGTCGTCGATGGTGAGCACGGCGCTCATCGGGCTGCCTCCTGGTCTTCGGTGCCTTCCGTGAGTGTCGGAACCGGGTCGGCTGCCGAATCCTCCGAGCCGACGACGGGGGCAGCGGCTCCGGCCCCCTGACGCTCTGCGGACGAGAGTGGATCCAGCACGTCTCGCAGCGAATCGCCGACGAAGTTGAACGCCATGACGATCGTCAGGATCGCGAGGCCGGGGAAGACGCCGAGCCACCAGGCGTCGATGTTCTGCATTGCCCCCGAGATCATCGAACCCCATTCGGGTGTCGGCGGTTGCGCACCGAGACCGAGGAAGGACAGGCCGGTCAAAAGCAGAATCGCCGTACCGATCTCGAGCGATGCGAGCACGAGCACAGGGCCCATGACGTTCGGCAGGATGTCGGTGCCGAGCGAGCGCCACGACGAGTAGCCCAGCATTCGTGAGGCGATCACGTAGTTCTGCGAACGCAGGCTGAGCACGAGCGACCGCGTTACACGGGCGTAGATCGGCCAGGTCACGATAATGCCGGCGAGCACCGCATTGAACAATGAAGGGCCGAGCGACGCGGCGATGACCATCGCCAGGATGACGGTCGGGAACGCCATGAACAGGTCGGTCAGGCGGCCGAGAATCTCGTCGACCCAGCCGCCGAC
>NZ_CAMEFJ010000125.1 GCF_945915485.1 uncultured Agrococcus sp. | reverse complement strand
GCGTCGATGACGTGAAGAATCCGCCGCTCGAGCGGGTCATGCGAGCGATATTGCTGGCGGCCGCGACGACGGAGGGCTCCTCCGTCGCCATGGGTACGAGCACGTCGCGTCCGTTCACGATGAAGTTCGTCGCGACGCCGACCGGTACACCGATCTGACCGACAGCGTGCTCGATCATGCGATCGGAACGATCTGCATCGAGCCCACCGCTTCGCAGTGCGTCGAGATGCGGATCGAGCGACGGTACCTGTTCGGCGACCTTCTGCAGTCTGGTCGCGGGGTCCTCGTTGCGAAGTCCGCTCAGTCGGGATGTTCCAGCCACGTTGCTCCTCTTCTCGCGTCGTTGCGCCGCGAATTCATTCAAGCAACTTGCAGGCATCGGCACTATGTGCGCCGCTCACACAGTTTTGCGACTGGATATGTACTCCTGAGCGACGATTGCTCTACCGCTGCAGTGCGCGGCGAGCGGCTTCCAACCGCACGGCGGCCTCGAGCCGGAAGCGGGCATCCGGAACCGTCCAGCCGCCCGGAATCAACGAGGCGATGCGATCCAGCCGCTGCCGAACAGTGTTCGGATGCAGCCCGAGCCTGCGAGCAACGCCCGCCGTCGAGCCCTGTTCGTCCATCGAGACGACAAGGGTTTCGAACAGCTCGGTGCCGCGGCGTGCATCCCACTTGAGCAGCGGCTGCAGCGCCTCAGTGATGAACGCCACCGCCCGTTCACCCTTGCCATCGAAAAGCACGGTGTAGGGAGCGAAGGCGTCGGCGTCGAACGTGCCGGATCGCTCCCCCATGGCCAGGAGGAAGTCGCGAGCGCCCCGAACAGACGGCAGCACCTCCAGCAGCGACGCGAGGTCTTCTGCCCTGTGCACGGCCGTCAAGGGTGCGCCGGCTCCCGCGACGCGAAGCGCGGACTCGACGCGTTGCTGCACGGCGCCCTCCTGCGCGAGCACCCAGAACAGCCCTCCCGTTTCCGTGACCAGGAGGTCGGTGCCGGCCCGAAGCGTCTGCCGAACGCGATCGGCGGCAGCGGCCTCGACACCGAAGTGCACGGCGACCCACGGCTTCGTCGGGCTCAGTCCGCGAGAACGAACGCGATCGATCGCGTTCTCGCGATTGGCTGCCGTATCGATGAGCTCTTTCGCCAGCTCTCCGCGGATGCGCTCCTCGGCGAGATCGCTCGCCTTGCGCTGCATCCACAACAGCGCGAACGCGATCCCGGATCTCTCGACCGACCTTCGATCGGCGAGCGTCAACTCTTCCTCCGTGCGTTCGACCAGTACGGCGCCTGCCGCGCTCTGCTGCGCGACGACGGGAGCGACGAATTCCACGGGTCCCGAAGCGATCTCGGTGCCGCGGCCCTCCGCGATATCCGACCAGAATCGCTTCGGCAACACCTCGTCGGGAACAAGGTCCTCCGCCCCCGCTATGACATCGCCGTCGGCATCGATGACGACGATGCGCCTGCGCAACGTATCACCGAGAGCCTGCGCGACCGTGTCCGGGTCGGAGCCCGCGGTGACAAGGCGCGTCAGTTCTTCGTGCAGCGTGGCCGCCCGGCGAATCTCACTCGCACGCGACTCGGCCAGGCGCCGATCGCGGTCGGCACGTTTCGAAGCGCTGTGGAGCTCCGCGACGAGTTTCCCCTGCTCGAACACGATGGCCGCGTGATCTGCGAACGAGCGTGCAAGACCGATCTCGTCGGGCGTGTACCGTCTGGCGCGACGATCCGCGACGAACAGCACCCCGAGGATGGTCCTGTCGGCGATGAGCGGAACTCCCAGAATCGACGAGATCTCTTCCGCCGCAACCACGCTGTCGATGACCGTGTCGTGCGGAAACTCGGCCGCGTCCGGGTAGTTGTCGACCCAGACCGGGCCCATCTTCTTCACGACGCGCGTGGCGATCCCCACACCGCGGGGCACGACCATGCCGAGGAAGTCGGAGCTGGAGGCACCCCGAACGGCACGCACCTCGAACGTCTCGCTGTCGGCGTCGTACGCCGAAATATACGTCATGTCGGAGCCGAGTAGCTCGTGCGCCCGGTCGACGATGCGATCCAGAAGCGCACCGTCGCGCTGCACGACAAGATCGTGCGTCATGGCGACGACGGCGGCGAACTGTGAATCGCGGCGACGCAATCGCGAGAATCGGTCGGCGACCTGCTCCACGAGCGCTGCCGTCGCAGCATCGTCGTCCCGCAGACGTTGCAGGGATGCGGCGTCCACCTCTCTGCCGTCAGCAATGGACGAAAGCACGTCGTGCAGCCGCGGCGTCGTCACTTTCCGCCGATCGCTCCCCAGGCGGACACGTGCGCGAAGACCGCCTGCTTCCGCTCTTCCGTATCCGGCGCATCCGTGTACTCGGGGCACTGCAGAATGTGCTCGATGTGGCGACTCATCTCGACCACGTAGTGCCTCGCGCACAGGCTCGCAGTGTGCCTGTCGGGGCAGTTCGGGTCGTCGCAGAAAGACACGTAACTGTGCGTGGGCGTCTCCGTGCACACGGCATCCTGCCAGTCGCAGTGGTCATTGCCACCGCCATCCCACAGCTCGTCGATGTCCGTGCTGCCGTGATCCAGTGTCGGTTTACCCGCCATGCCACTCTCCCGGTTCGATTCGTTCACCGGCCGCAAGCCTCGTCATGAACGCGTGGATGCGCTCGATGTCAGCCTCAACTCTGGCAGGGTCGAGGGGCCGGCTCGAATAGTAATCACCGAACCGCGCCATCAGTTCGCGATAGGCGGGGCCGTCGCGCACGATGAGCTCGTTGTCCGTACCGTCGAATCGCGAACGCCACGAGATCACAGACGCGTACGTGAGCGGAACAACCGCCTCCAGCTCCGGCACGAGGATGCCGAGAACGCCCTGCCCGTCATCGCTCGAGAGCAGCCCTCGCGAGTTCAGCTCGTTCGAGTCGAGCACGAAGTCGACGAAGCCCGCATAGAGCCCCCGATCGTCGTAGCGTGCCGACACCATCGCGCTCGCACCCTCGCGCTCGTGATTCCGCGCCGAGTCCGTCGTCCATGCCAGATTCGGATCCGAGTCCTCGAAGACCTGCTCGCCCTCCACCGTGACCACGAAGAACAGATCCGAGCCCGTATAGGAGGCGATGCGAACGGCCTTCAGCCCGACGCGGCGCATCCCCAGGCCATCCAGCCGCTCCTGCAGCTCCGCCACCGTCGAGTCGGGGCGCAGCCAAATGTGTTCCGCGTCGCCGAGCTCGAACTCGGCGTCGATGGAGGCTATGAGGTTCTCGATGGACTCATCTCGATCAGTCATCTATTTACTGATCCCTCTCTTGCATGAATTCAATCCACAGGATTGAATTCCATCTCGTTCGTTCACGTATTACCGATCCCTGCCCTGCAACTGCTGCAGAACGCGGTCCGCAACATCCCGCGCAGCCGCATCGAGCTCCTCCGGCCGCATGGAATCGAGCGTGTACGCGTGCGAAGCCACCAGCTTCTCACCGTCGTGCTCGATCGTTGCAGTCAGGAAGAGCATCCCGTCGTCGACAAAGGCTTCTGTCTTCGCGTCCGCCAGCTGTGCCCGCACGAGGTCCTGTGCCTTGTTCGTTGCTGCTTCGCCTGTCTTCTTGCTCATGGCGTCTCCTTGCTGTCCGTCGTCGCAATATCCGTGTGCTCTGCGGCATCCGCGTTGATGCGTTCCGTCCACGAGACACCGGCTACCGCAAAATCCTCTCGACGCACCGCGGCAGCGGTGGCACGGGCATTCTTGACAACCTCGCTCAGGGACGCGCTGCCCGCGATCGAGTGAACACCGTCACCCGCCTCGGGAGCAGCACGAGACGAGGCCGGCCCTGTGTGAACGGCAGCTTCCGGTGTGCCGATTCGGATGCCCAACAGCGTCTCCGCGTCGGCAACGGCCCATTCGACAAGCGCTTCATCCGCTGCGGCACGGGTATCGCGTTTCGTCGGTTCGTCACGGTAACTGAGCACGAGCACTGCGGCAGAATCGGGCCCTACGCCCCACATCGAGGTCGCATCGATGAGCTCGACACACCGCACATTCTGTTCGGCAGGTGCGACGAACAGGCGCGAGAACTTCCGTGCATTCGATCCCGTACGTGCTGCGACCGGAGCGAGCAGGGCAACACGAGCAGGGGCCGCGCTATCGGTATCCGCGACCACGATCGCCTGCGTTCGCACCTCTTCTCCGCTGTTCAGCGTCAGCAACCAGCCCTCGTCGTCGCGAGCAGCGAGGTCGACGCTCTCGCCGAGGCGCACGGTCGCGTGGTAATCCTCTGCATCGGCCGCGAGCGCGTCGACGAATGCATGCATCCCACCATCGAAGTCGCGAGTTGCGTAGGCGTCGTCGGCATCGCGGTCAGCGCGCAGCATCGAAATCGCGCCGGAGAGCGACCCCGAGCGCGTGATCGCCCCGTTGAGCTCTGGCAGGGCGTCAGCGACGCTGATCGAATCCACTCGGGCGCCGAAGACCGCACGTGTGACGGGCTCGAGCATCCGGTCGACGACCTGGCGACCCATCCGGCCACGCACGAGCGAGCCGAGTTCGCTGTAGCGGCCGATCTTCAGAACCGGCCGAAGACGGTCGCCGTAGGCGCGCAGGGCGCCGCTCCAGCCGAGCAGGTCGATGACGTCCTTTGCAAGGGGTGCGCCGGGGATGCCGAGCACGGTGTTCTCCGGCATCGGCACCGTACGCCCCGGCAGCCGGATCGCAGTCATTGCCGACCGGGGCGCCGTGGTGCTGAATCCGAGTTCGGCACCGAGTTCACGAAGGGCACCGGTCTCGTCGACGAAACCCTCTGCCCTGGCACTCACAGCGAAACCACCGAGCGCAAGGCCGGCTGCTGAGCCGCCGATCGCATCCGACTCCTCGATGACGAGAACGCGGTACCCGCGGCGCGCGAGATCACGCGCGGCGACGAGCCCGGCGAGGGAACCGCCGAGCACTGCGACGTCGAAGGATTCGAAACTGCGCTCTTCACTACTCATGGCTGCCTCTATTCTGGCACCGCTGACCCGCGTTCGGTGCGGATACTGCGGAGTCCCCCCTTCGGGCTCAGCGCTCGGGGGG
>NZ_CAMEFJ010000124.1 GCF_945915485.1 uncultured Agrococcus sp. | reverse complement strand
ACGTCGACGCAGCGAAGGCGAGTGTGTGATGCCCGAGTTCGACAAGGCGTACTGGGAAGACCACTGGGCACCCTCTGGCGGCGATCGAGAGCTTCCCGCGAACCCCTATCTGGCCGGTGAAACCGCCCATCTGCCGCCGGCAACGGCGCTGGATGCCGGATGCGGAACGGGCGCAGAAGCGGTGTTGCTGGCCGAGCGGGGATGGCGGGTCACCGGCGTCGACATCTCGCACGCCGCGATCGCGGCCGCACAACATCGCGCCGAGCGCGCAGGCGTCAGCGACCGAATCGAATGGCTGGAGCGAGATCTCACCCGCTGGGAGCCCGACCGCAGCTGGGATCTTGTCGTCACCAGTTACGCCCACTCCGAGCACGGGCAGTTCGCGCTGTACCGAAAGCTCGCATCCCTCGTGGCCCCCGGCGGCACCATCCTGATCATCGGCCATCTGCACGATACCGAACCACACGGCCACGCAGGCGCGCATCCGGAGACCGCGACCGTCACCCGTGCTGCGATCACGCAGATCTTCGACGTGCCGGAGTGGACCATCGACGCCGGCTACGAGCACGACCGCCTCGTCGACACGGGCACGCGGTCGGTGCCACTGCGCGACGTCGTCGTGCGAGCCCGCCGCAACGGCTGACGTTCCCCAACAACTCCTCTGCCGCGGCGTGCAGCCCGGCTCTGTATCACCGCGCCTTCGCGAGCCCGCGAACGTGCCATCCACTCGAGAAAGGGCCACCGAGCCATGCCTGCAACAGCTACTTCCCGTGCCGAGTTGACGGCGCCCGTCATCGACGACCCGCGGCGTCGGCGAGCGATCCTCTGGGCCGTCTGCATCGCGCTTATGGCGGTTGTCGCGTCCGTGTCCGGGTTGAACGTCGCTCAGCCGCAACTGGCGCTGACGTTCGGCGCCTCGCACGGGCAGGTGCTCTGGATCATCAACACCTACACGCTCACCCTCGCAGCGTTGCTGTTGCCGCTCGGCGCGATGGGGGACAGGATCGGGCGCAAGCCCGTGCTGCTCGCGGGACTTGCGTTGTTCGGCGTCGCCAACATCGCTGCTGCGGTCGTGCCCACGTTCGAGCTCATGCTCGGTGCCCGACTCCTGAGCGGAGTCGGGGCCGCCATGATCATGCCCGTCACGCTGTCGGTCATCACGGCATCGTTCCCGGATGGGGATCGCTCGAAGGCGATCGGGATGTGGACGGCGGTCGCCGGCGGCGGTGGCATCATCGGCATGTATCTCTCCGCGCTGCTCGTAGACGTTGCGAATTGGCGGTGGCTGTTCGCTCTGCCGATCGTGCTGACCCTGCTATCGGCACTCATCAGCGTGCCCGCCGTGCCGAATTCCCGCGGCGAGGTCAGGGGTCGCTTCGACGTGATCGGTGCGCTGACGTCGGTCATCGCGGCAGTCGGCTTCACATTCGCGCTGCATGAGGCACCCGCGCTGGGATGGGCAGATCCCCTCATTCTCGTGACGCTCGGTGTCGCAGTGCTCGCGGCGGTCGGATTCGTCGTCTGGGAACTGCGAACACCGCATCCGCTGCTCAATCTGCGGTACTTCCGCACCCGTGGGCTCTCATCCGGGGCGACGCTGCTCCTCGTGCTGTTCGGCGTGCAGGGCGGAGTCTCGCTCGTGCTGTATCCCTTCTTCCAGGTCGTGCTCGGTTGGAGCGGCCTCCTCGCAACCCTCGGCATGATGCCGATGGCGGTGCTCATGATGCTCGCGTCAGGGCTCGCGCCGAGGCTCGCTGCCCGCATCGGGACGCGCGCATCCATGGCCACGGGATTGACGATCGCCGGTGGCGGACTTGCGCTCATGGCAGTGTTCGTTTCAGCGGACGGCGGTTACTTGACGGTGCTGCCGGGACTGATCGCGATGGGGCTCGGTGCCGGCCTGGCGATGACGCCGTCGACGGAGGCCATCACGTCGTCGCTGCCGCGCGAACAGCAGGGTGTCGCATCCGCGCTCAACGATCTCACCCGCGAATTCGGCGCAGCGCTCGGCATCGCGCTGCTCGGCGGTCTGCTCGCAGCCGGATACCAGCACGCGATCGGCAGCCGCTTGGCGGGAGTCCCGGCCGATCTCGCCGCGACGGCGGGCGAGGGCATCGCCAACGCCTTCGAGGTCAGCGAGCACGCTGGCGAGCATGCTGAACAGATCGTCGCCGCGGCACAGGAGGCGTTCGTGCTGGGGTGGCAGCAGGCGATGTGGGTCGGAGTCGCGGTCATGGCCGTGCTCGTGCTGTTCATCCTGGTGCGCGGGCCGAAAAGCCACCGCACTTCCGGATCCGATGAGCGAACAGAGGTCGCTGTCGAAGCCATCGCTTCCCAGAACGAAAGCTGAGTTAGAACATGCAATGAGACAAATAGAATGGCATGAGCGCACCTCGAGTGCGCGTCATGGTGTGGTCCGATCCGCAGTGCGTGAGGTGCGATCTCGGCCAGTGCGGTAGGCAATGTATCTCATCCAGTGGTCGGTTCGTCGAGCTTCGACCACGTACCCAGCTGCATCTCGAGCATCCTCTTCTGCATATCCGGTTGCACGCCGACTACGCCTCGTTCGACGAGAACTTCCAACACCCGCCTCCGGGCATGCCAGTAGGCTTTTTCCTTGGCTGGATTCAAACTCCACCGTACCTTTCGATGGGTCGGGTCGGTCCCTTTGGAAGCGACCAGGAACACTACGGCTGCGCCGAGTCCGGTCACGGCTGCGGCGAGCATCAGCAACGCTGTCCATCCGTCTCGCTCGGCAATCGGGCCACCACGCATCAAAATGTACGCGGTCAGAGAAATCGCGCCCGATGCAGCACTGAAGATGATTTTCATGGCCCCTCTTCGGCGTTTTTCTTCCCACCAGATCATGAGCATGGGTATGGGTACACCTGCCGCAAGAACAAAGCACAATCGCAGAAGACGTGGATCGGCTCCGATATTGGAGAGCAGGAGACCCACTACAGAGGCCCCGAAAGTAGGTATCGCAAGGAGCGCGATGAGGACGAACCCGATACCGCGAATGAGCTTGTCATTGGCGGTGTCATCCGCCGACCGGGGTGGTCGCCTGTTCAGAACTTCATCCTCGATCGCACCCCAGTGAATCGGCTCCGATAGTTCTACCGTATGCGCCCACTGTTCCGCAGTTTGCTTCCGATCACTCACTGGTGCACTCCTCTTTGAGATGCGGTTCGCCCGTTCGCCGGAATCAGTCCGATGGTACCAACGCACCGCGAGCGCATGAGCGAAAATGCAGGCAAGGCTTGAGCGGTTCGAATCGAGGCACTACAGCCGCACGACGTCGTGGACGCGCAGCACGGCATCCCCGGTTTCGTCGGAGGCCGCCAGATCGACCGTTGCCCGGATGCGCCAGTCGTGATTGCCGTCAGGGTCGGCGATGATCTGCTCGACCCGCCACACACCCTCTGCAACGGCTGCGTCGCTGCTGTCGATAAGGCACAATCGCGGACTTCGGGCATCGGCATCGACGCCGATGGAATCGTGCTCGTCGTAGTACTGATCGAGCGCATCCGGCCAGCGTACGTCAGGGTCCAGAGCCTCGAGTTCGGCATCCCGCTGCAGTGCCGCCAGCTGCACACGACGCCAGAGCGCGTTGCGAACCAGCACCGTGAACGCCTTCGGCTGCTCCGTGATGCCTCGCGGAATCTCGGGGAGCGACGGTTCACCGTCATCGCCGGTCGGCGCGATCAGTGACTCCCATTCGTCGACAAGGCTCGAGTCCACCTGTCGCACGGTCACGCCGAGCCACTCGATGAGCGACTCCAGCTCTTCTGTCTTCAGCTCTGTTGTGACGGTACGGTCCAGGGCGCGATACGCGTCCGAAAGGTAGCGGAGGAGGACCCCCTCACTCCTGGCGAGCTCGTTGAAGGACACGTAGTCGGCGAAGTTCAGCCCGCGTTCGATCATGTCCCGCACAACGGACTTCGGCCGCAGCTCCCAATCACGCACCCACGGCTGGTGCTCGGCGAAATCGTCGAAGAGCTGGTCGAGCAGCTCCGCGAGCGGTTTCGGGTGCGTTATCGACTCAAGCCGCTCCATGCGCTCCTCGTATTCGACACCATCGGCCTTCATCTCGGCGATGGCGTCACCGCGAGCCTTGTTCTGCTGCTGGAACAGCACCGGCCTGGGGTCATCCAGCGTGGCTTCTATCACGCTGAGCACATCGAGAGCATAGTCTCCGCTGCCGACCGAGTCCGAACCTCCCTCAGGGTCGAACACGGTGATCGCAGCGAGCGCGAAGGGCGACAGCGGTTGATTGAGCGCGAAATCGGGCTGCAGTTCGACTGCGAGACGAATGCTAGGGCGGTCGGTGCCGGGGAGTGGATGCTGGCGATCGATCACCACGATTTCACCGTGCACGAGCGTACGGAAGATGCCGATCGCGCGGCGTGCCAGCGCGAACTTCCGTGTCGGCGTTTCGTAGCTGTCGAAGATCAGCTCACGTGTGTTCTTCACCACGTCGCCTCCGCGGGCGATGAGGTTGATGAGCATGGCGGAAGTGATTGCGAAGTGACTCTCCAGCGGCTCGGGCTCTGCTTCGTTCAAGCGTTGAAACGTCGCTTCCGTCCAGTTGACGAAGCCCTGGGGCGGCGACTTCCTCTTGATCTTCTTCTGCTTTTTCGCGTCTCCCTCTGCCTTCTTCACCGCCTGCTCGTACTCGGTCACGTGATCGGGCGCTTGCACGACGATGAGTCCGTGATCGTCGTATCCCGCTCGTCCTGCCCGGCCGGCGATCTGATGATACTCGCGAGCGCTCAGGTGCCGCATCCTGGTGCCGTCGAACTTCGAGAGTGCGGTGAACAAGACGGAGCGGATGGGGACGTTGATGCCGACGCCGAGCGTGTCGGTGCCGCAGATGACGCGCAGCAGACCCCGCTGCGCGAGCACTTCCACGAGCCTGCGGTAGCGGGGGAGCATCCCGGCGTGATGCACTCCTATGCCCGCTCGCACGTAGCGAGATAGGGCTCTGCCGAAGGTCGTCGTGAAGCGGAAGTCGCCGATCGCGCGCGCTATGTCGTCCTTCTGCTCTTTCGTGGCCACACGGAGGCTCGTGAGCGCCTGTGCCCGTTCGACGGCCTGGGCCTGCGAGAAATGGACGATGTAGACGGGAGACTCGTGTTCTTCCACGAGCCGTTCGACGGTCTCGTGCACGGGTGACGTCACCCATTCGAACTCGAGGGGGACTGGTCTGACGGCACCCGCGACCAGCTCGGTGGCTCGCCCGGTGCGTTCACTGAGATCTTCGCGAATGCGTTCCGTGTCGCCGAGTGTCGCGCTCATGAGCAGGAACTGCGCCTGCGGCAGCAGCAGCA
>NZ_CAMEFJ010000123.1 GCF_945915485.1 uncultured Agrococcus sp. | reverse complement strand
ATCCCGACGGTCACGGTGCCGATGGGCGCGATGCACGACACGGGGATGCCGGTCGGTCTGACATTCGCAGGCCGCGCCTACGACGACACCGCGTTGCTCTCGCTGGCGCTCGCATTCGAAGCAACAGGCGACCGGCGAACCGTGCCGCCCCGTACTCCGAGGCTGCGTACGAGCGAGCACGAGCGCTTGACACAGCAGAGAATTCCTGATTGATTGGGTGATCAATAGCTTATTAGCTATGTGATCAATAAGGGTCACGGCAGCGACAACGACGTACGCAACCACGGAGAGGCACCTCATGTCCAAGCACGTAGAACAGCCGACTTCGGCCGATCCAGCGCTCTCGAGTGACGGCTTCGTCGATGCGCCGACGCAACCGGAGACCCGCGGCATCGAACTCATCGCCGACGCCGACAGACGCGGCAGGCCTCGCGACCTGGTGGCGGTGTGGGCCGCGCCGAGCGTCTCCATTCTGAACTTCACGGTCGGCGCCACCATGATCGTCCTCGGCATGCAGCTGTGGCAGGCGATTCTGGTCATCGTCGCCGCATCGGTGCTCTGGGTCTTCCCCGGTATGATCGCGGCCAGCGGTCCGCGTGCCGGCACATCGGGCTCGGTGATCATGCGGGCGATGTACGGCATCATCGGCAACAAGATCATCGTCGCGTTCATCGGCTGGCTCGTCGCCGCCGTGTACCTGGCGCTCAACTGGCTCGCCGCAGCCTTCCTCGGAGCCGGGATGCTCGCTCGGCTCGGCTGGGATGCCCCGGTCGCCGCGCCCATCGTCGTCGCGCTGGTCGTCGCATCGATCACCGTGCTCGTCGCCGTCTACGGCCACGCGCTCATCCTGCGCGTATACTCCTTCGTCGCCGTCGGGCTCGTCGCCATCTTCCTGGTATTGACGGGCTTCATCCTGCCGCAGGTCGACTGGGGCTATCAGCCGGCCGAGCCGCTCCAGGGTGTCGCGCTGTGGTCGGCGATCACGGTCGGCTTCACGATTCTGGCGTCCTCCCCGCTGTCGTTCATCAACAGCCCGGACATGGCTCGCTACCTGCCCCGCTCGTCGAAGCCTTCGCACATCGCTGCGGCGACCGGTTTCGGCGGCGCGATCCCGATGATGTTCTTCACGATCGTCGGGGCACTCATGGCCACGGCCGTCTCGACCGACGCGATTCACTCAGGGGCGGAGCAGGTCATGCTCGGCATGCTGCCGACGGCCCTCGCGCCGCTGCTGGTGCTGGGCGTGATCGTGAACTGCATCGCGCTCAACGGCATGACCACCTATACCTCGAGCATGGCGTTGCAGGCCATCGGAGTGCCGCTGCGCCGCATCCCGGCCGCGATCATCGTCGGCATCATCGGCATCGGCCTGACGATCTATCTTACGCTCTCGACTACGTTCCTCGACGCCGTGAATCTGCTCCTGCAGTTCCTGATCATCGTTGCCGCGCCGGTCATGGCCATCTTCGTCACCGACCAGCTGCTGCGCCGCAACGCGTACGAGGGAACCGACCTGTTCGACGACACCCGGCACGGTCGCTACTGGTACACGGGAGGCTGGGGTGTTCCCGGGCTCACGGCATTCGTGCTCGGTGGCACCGCGAGCGCGCTCTGCCTTTCGACAGTGATCTGGACCGGGCCGATCTCCGCAGCGATCGGTTACATCGACCTCTCGGTGCCCGTCGGCATCATCGTCTCCTCCGTCGCTTACGCGTTGCTGCTGCGCAGTCCGCTGGCAGGCAAAGGGCGCCCGTGAGCGACATGCACGCAGCAGACTTGAACAGTACGAGACGAGATTCGGGAGCTAGAGACATGGCAGAGCAGCAAGTATTCACCGGCGGCAAAGTCTTCACCGCCGACAGGAGGCCGTGGGCAACCGCCATCGCCGTGCGGGGCGATCGCGTTCTATACGTCGGCGACGACGACACGGCAAGGAGACTCGCTCCGAACGCGGCGGAAACGGATCTCGCGGGCGCGCTCGTGCTGCCGGGCTTCGTCGACGGCCACGCGCATGTCGTGCACACGGGTGAAGCAGCCGGTCACGTCGATCTCTGGAGCGCGGGAGATCTACCGGAACTGCAGCGCCGGCTTGCTGCCGCGGCCGCCGACCAGAGCGGGCCGCGCATCCGGGCGCAGGGCTGGCAGCGCTCGGCCACGGGAACACCCCGCCGCGAAATGCTCGACGAAGCGGTTCCCGACGTACCCGTCTACGTACTCGCACACGATCTGCACTCCATCTGGCTGAACTCCGCGGCCCTGGCCGAGATCGGGGTCGACGACAGCACGCCATCGCCTCCCGGGGGCAGCATCCACCGTGACGAGCACGGACACGCGACCGGCCTCATCGACGAAACGGCGATGGAGCAGCTCGTCTGGTCGACGCTCGACCGATTCAAGACCGACGACGACATCGACGACTCACTCGCCGCGGCGCTTCGCGCCTACCGCGAATCGGGCATCACGGCGACGACTGAGATGGCGCTCGATGAAGCCGATCTCGCCGGCATGCGCCGCGCGAGCGACGCGGGCCAGTTGACAGCGCGCATCGCTGCGCACGTGATCGTTCACCGGACCGGGGATCGGCAGCGCGACCTCGAGCAGGTTGCGCGCGTCGCAGAGCTGGCCGCCGAGGAGCACAGCGATCGGCTGCGCGTGATCGGCATCAAAATCATTGCGGACGGCACGGTCGACGGCTGCACGGCCGCCGTGCGACAGCCGTACGCGAACGGCGAGCTCCCTGGCCCGATCTGGCCGCTCGAAGACCTGGAGCCGGTTGTAGCCGCCGCCGACGCGGCCGGCCTCAGCATCGCCATCCACGCGATCGGCGATGAAACCGTGAACATCGCCATCACGGCCATCGAGCGAGCGGTGGCTGCGAACGGCCCGGCACAGCGTCGCCACAGGATCGAGCACCTCGAAGTCGTCGACCCTGATGACATCGCGAGGCTCGCCGCGCTGGGGATCACGGCTTCGATGCAGCCCGTGCACTCCGATCCGGCGATCCAGGAGAACTGGCGCGCAATGCTCGGTGACGAACGTATCGAGCGCGGCTACCCGTGGCCCGAGATGACCGAGCAGGGAGCTCGCCTCGCGTTCGGCAGCGACTCGCCGACCTCCCCGCATGCGCCTCTGCCCAATGTGTTCGTCGCCGCCACGAGACGTTCGGCGCTGAACCCGCAGCTCGAACCCAATCTGCCCCGCTACGCGGTTCCGCTCGCCGACGCTATCGTGCACGCAACACGTGATGCGGCCTGGGCCTGCGGAGCAGACGATCGTTACGGCCGGCTCGCCGCTGGCCTGTTCGCGGACTTCATTGTGCTCGATCGCGACATCTTCGCCGTCGCCGTCGACGAACTGCTCGAGACGAGCGTCGTACGGACGGTCGTCGGAGGCAAGACGGTCTTCGAACGCGACTAGCGGGTCACGGCAGGAGCAGAGCCAGCGAGCCTACACATCGAAGCGGTGCGGGATGGTGTCCCCGCCATCCCGATACGGACTGAAGCCCATGGCCGAGTAATAGGCCAGGGCCGGCGCGTTGTCGGCGCCGATGCTCGCATCGATGTGCTGCAGTCCGGCGGTTTTCGCCGCTGCCAGCGATGCGGCGAAGAGGCGGCGCCCCAATCCGCTGCGGCCCGCGTCAGGGTGGATGTGCGTGCCGATGATCCCCCACCCTTCGGGCACGGAATACGGGTTGCCGGTCCACGCCCGCTTGAGCGACTGGAAGCCGATAACCCGGTTCTCCAACTCGGCGACGGAGCACGCCACCGTGTGCTCCTCGTCGAGGTAGCGCTCCCGGACCAGCGCGACGTCGACCGCGGTCGCCCTGAGCCCCGCGCGATAGATGGCGTTCTGCACTTCGGTCATGTCCTCGGCATCGGTTGGGCGCGCTGGTCGGATCTTGATCATGAGTCCATCGTCCCACCCGACCGGTGTCCAAGTCTGATCACCGCTGCCATTCTCCGGTCTGACGAGATTGCAGCGAAGCAGATCTCGTGCATCTCGAAGAGCCTCGTACACTGTTCGCATGCCCATCACCGTTTGCGACGCCGCAGCGGAAGTGGGTCATCAAGGTGGGCAAACGGCCTCGACCACGGAGGGCAGCAGCGCCTCGGCGGTGCGCCGGTAGCCGAGGGCGCTCGGATGGAAGCGATCCAGACTGAACATCCCGTCCGGGTCGTCGAGAAACACGGGCCCGACCGCGCTGCGCAGATCGACGCTCGTGGCTCCCGCGTCGGTTACCGCCACGGCCTGGGCCGCTGCCAACTGCCGAGACAGCCGGGCTCCGAGCGTCCTGAGCGGCTGCGGAACGGGTCGCAACGCTCCGAGGTCGGGGCAGGTGCCGACAACGACGGAGGCTCCTAGGCGATGCAGTCGTTCGATTGCGACGGTCAGGTGCCCGACCGCCTCCGTGATCGGTACGCGATGCGTGACATCGTTGCCGCCGACCACGATCACCGCTGCATCGGGGCGATAGCCGGGCGGCAGCGAGTCCAATTGCGTGGCCAGCGCAGAGGACTCGGAGCCCACCCTCGCAATCGTGCGCAACCTGACGGGCCGCTCCAATCGTCGCGCGAGGCGTTTCGAAAGCCGGCCTCCCAGTGTGTCCTTGCGCCGTTCCGCTCCGAGCCCTGCGGCGAGCGAGTCGCCCAGGAGTAGAAGTTCGACGGGTTTGCCGCCCAGCGATCTGCGCCAGACTCGATCGGCATCGACGGCCAGTTCCCCGAGCGGTTTTCCTATACGGCGACGCGCTATCTCGGCTTGTCGTGTCAGCAATAGCCGACCGCCGACGGCGAGGGCTGCGACACTCGCGACACCGAGACTGGAGGAGACGAGGATGCGTGTCCGGCTCATGCAACGATTCGACCGCATGCGGGTGAATTGGTCGTGTCCGGCGCATGAACGGCTGCCTTGGCTTACGCCACCGGTTCTGTGATGTCGAGCACCTGCGCGTCGAAGTGATCCTTGAGATCGCTGCCGAGGAGGTAGGCGGCCACTCGATGGGCGCCACCGCCCATCGATATCGGGCCGTCCGGCACCGTCACATCGGTCAGCACCGGAAGCTCGCCGTCCGCGCCGAACGGCGTTATCGTGCCCCGCTCGTACCCCGTCACATCGAAGGCCTCATCCGCCGGCGGCATGGAAGCCCGGTTGACCCCGCACGCATGCCGCAGCTTGGGCCACGAGATCTTGCGATCGCCGGGCACGAGCGCGATCGCGTAGCGCCCCTCCCCGAGTCGGACGACCATCGACTTCACGATCTCGCCGGGCGTGACGCCCCTCATCCGAGCGGCTTCCTCGAGCGAGGCGCTCGGCTCGTGCTTACTCGCCGTGAACGGGATGCCCGCGGCTTCGATGGCGGCGAG
>NZ_CAMEFJ010000122.1 GCF_945915485.1 uncultured Agrococcus sp. | reverse complement strand
CTGCTCCGCTTCGTCCTCTTCCGTTCCCAGGTAGGCGGCGATCACCTTGGGGTTCGCCTGCACGTCCTCCGGCGTGCCGAGTGCGATGAGATCTCCGTCATCGAGCACCGCGACCTGATCGGCGAGCGCCATGACCTGGGCGACGTCGTGCTCGACCAGCAGCACCGTCAGCCCCGCATCCCGCAGTTTGCGCAACAGCTCAGCGAGCACCTCCCGCTCGGCACCGGAGAGCCCCGCCATGGGTTCGTCCAGCAGCAGGAGCGCCGGCTCGAGGGCGAGGGCTCGGCACACCTCCATCATGCGCTGGCGTCCGAAGGGCAGATCGACGGCCCTGGTCGTCGCGACATCACCGAGGTGCAGCGCATCGAGGATCTCGCGGGCGATGTCCCGGTGCCCGCGCTGCTCTGCACCCTGGAGGCCCAGCATCCCGCGGATGATGCCCGCGCGCCCGTTGCGGTAGCGGCCCATGTAGACATTGCCGAGCACGTCGGTCGACCCGAAGACCTGCAGGTTCTGGAAGGTACGAGTGAGACCTGCCGTCGCTGCGACGTTCGGCTTCCTGCCCTGGATCTCCCGGCCCAGGAAGGTGACGGTTCCCGAGGTCGGTGCTATCGCGCCGGAGATCATGTTGAAGCACGTCGTCTTTCCAGCGCCGTTGGGCCCTATGAGACCCGTGATCTTGCCCGCGGGAACGTCGAAGGATACGTCGCCCACTGCGACGACACCGCCGTAGCGCTTCGTCAGACCCTGCAGTTGCAGAATCGTGTCGCCAGTTGCAACCGGCGTCGACATCGCGGGCAGTCGTGTCGTCGCCTCGTCGACGGCGGCATCGATGCGCTCGGCCTCCTCCTCCGAGATCGCCGCGCTGAACGCGCGGGTCGGCGTCGGATCGTCGCCGAGACCCTTGGTCTTCCTATCGGGGCTCGAGCCGCCGAAGCGACGTCGCACGAATCCGGTGATCGCCTGCACGACTCCGACGAAGCCTCCGGGCAGCAGAACGATGACGAGGATCAGTACGAGGCCGTAACCGATCAGCTGCACCTCGCCCGTCGCGCCGGGGATGATCGAGGGAATGACGGCGCGCAGCCCGTCTTTCAGCAGTTCGACGATGAACGAACCCGCAACGGCGCCCCAGACGGAACCGAGGCCGCCGAGCACGACCATGAGCAGGAACTCCACCGAGTGGTGGAACTCCGCGATCTCGGGGGTGACGATGCGCACGTGATAGGCGTAGAAGACGCCGCCGAGCCCGGCGAACGCAGCGGACAGGACGAACACCTGCAGCCGCAGCCGGTAGGTGCCAACGCCGAGGCTTTCCGCCGCCAGTTCGGAATCGTTCACGGCCGACAGCGCTCGACCGGCACGCGACCTCGTCAGATTGAGCGCGAGGATCAGCGCAAGCACCACGAAGGGTGCGACGAAGTAGAAGAAGAGCCCGTTGTTCGAGATCTCGATGCCGAAGATCTCCGGGCGCTGGATGCCGGAGATGCCGAGCGTCCTGTTGGTGAAGTTCGACTCTCTCGCGACGATGAAGACGATGAAGCCGAGGCCGAGCGTAGCGAGCGCGAGGAAGTGGCCCCGCAGACGCAGCAGCGGCCATCCCACCAGCAGCGCGATCAGCATCGAGACGCCCACCGCGAGCACCGCAGCGACGGTCTCGGGAATCGGCGTCCTGGTGATCAGGATCGCGTGCGCGTAGGCGCTGATGGCGAAGAACGAGGCGTGCCCGAGGCTCACCTGCCCCGCGAGCCCCATGAGCAGCGAGAGGCCAATTGCCGGCAGCGCGTAGATGAGGGCGAAGACGCCGATGTT
This sequence comes from uncultured Agrococcus sp., assembly GCF_945915485.1. GTDB lineage: Bacteria > Actinomycetota > Actinomycetes > Actinomycetales > Microbacteriaceae > Agrococcus. Next base: position 3,991 of record NZ_CAMEFJ010000122.1, on the reverse strand, counting down.
CATCATCGTCGAGTCGGCCACGAACGGGAAGAGGACGAGCACGACGATCAGGGCGCCGATGCCGGCCCACTGACCCCACTTGCTCTGGAGAATACCCGGTGTGCGCTTCTGAGCTGCCGGGAGCTGTGGCTTGGTTGCGGTCATGTCACACCCTCGCTGCACTCTGGCGCAGCACGAGGCCGGCCGGTCGGATGACGAGCACCAGGATCAGGACGAGGAAGGCGACGCCGTCCTTGAGCCCGCTCGCGACGTATCCCGCGACGTACTGTTCGAGGACGCCCAGCAGCAGCGCGCCGATGATGGCGGCGCGGAAGGATGTCAGCCCTCCCAGCACTGCCGCGACGAAGCCCTTGAGCCCGAGCAGCAGTCCGGCGCTCCAGGTCGCGAGGTACAGCGGCGCGGAGACCACTCCTGCGACCGCGCCGACGAGCCCCGCAATGCCGAAGGCGACCATCGAGGCGACCGCCGGTGAGATGCCGACGATGCGCGCGGCGACCGGTTGCTCCGCGACCGCGCGAAGCGCCTTCCCGTACTTCGTCTTCTCGTAGAAGAGAAGTGTTCCGCCACCGACGATCACGAGCGCGGCGAGCATCCAGACCTCCTGCGAGCGAATCGAGACGCCGCCGAGATTCAGATCGATACCGGGGAAGAACGGGAGCCTGCGCCCCTCGGCGCCCCACGCGAGCAGCATGCAGGCCTGCATGAGCGTGGAGACGCCGAGGGTCAGGATGATCGACACCAGCGTCGTCAGATTCTTGACGCGGGCGATGATGAGGCGCTCGATGATCACCGACGCGAGCGTCACGGTGATGATCGCGAGCACAATGGCCGGCAGCATCGGAACACCGGCAGCGATCATGGAGACCGCGCCCAGACCCGCCAGCATCGCGTAATCGCCCTGGGCGATGTTCACGACGTGACGGACCGTGTAGGTGGCGATGAGGCCGACGGCGAGCAGGGCGTACACAGATCCCTGTGAGAGCCCCGCCACCGTCAGCTGCAGGAAGTCGACGAGCATCGAACAGCCTCCGTGAAAGGTGAGTTACTGGCTGTCGGCCAGGTTCCAGCGGCCGTCCCTGGCCTCAGCGATGATCAACGCGCTCGTGTCGAGACCCGAGTGGTTCTCCGGCGACATCTCGAAGACGCCGGAGATGCCGACGAAGCCCGAGATGCTCTCGACCGCATCGCGCAGGTCGTGCGGGTCGGTGCCCGCCTCCTCGAGCGCGAGCACGGCGATCTGCCATGCATCGTAGGCGTGCCCGGCGAACGCGGAGGGCGATTCGCCGAACTGATCGGAGTAGTCCTCGATGAACTGGTTGATGACCTCGGCCTGCGGGTCGTCGTCGCTCAGCTGGTCAGCGACGAGCAGGCGACCCATGGGTGCTATGACACCCTCGGCGGCGTCGCCGGCGCTCTCGAAGAAGGCTTCGTTCGCGACACCGTGCGACTGGTAGACGGGTACGTCACCGACGATCTGCGAATAGGAGGCCTGCGCGAGCCCCGCCGATGGCGTAATGCCCCAGATGATGTTCGCGTCTGCGCCGGCGTTGCGGATGTTCGTCATCTGCGCCGTGAAGTCGGTCGCACTCGGCTCGAAGGCCTCGGTTGCGACGAGCTCGATGCCGCGCTCTTCGCCCAGCTCGGTGATCATGTCGGCGATGCCTTCTCCGAAGCCCGACGCATCGCGAGCGAGGGCGACGGTCTCATGGCCCTCTGACTGCACGTGGTCGAGAATCATCTCGATGACCACCTCGTCGTTCTGCGCCGTCTTGAAGACCCAATCGGAGCCTTCGACGATCGCGGCGTTCGCAGCGACGGAGATGTTGGGAATCTCAGCGGATTCGACGATGGGGCGCATCGCCAGGCTAGGGCCGGTGCGGGATGCGCCGATGATGATGTGCGCCCCCTCCTGCTCGATGAGCTCGGTCGTAGCGCGTGCGGCTCCGTCCTCGTTGGACTGGTTGTCCTTGATGACGAGCTCGACCTCGCGACCGTTGATTCCGCCCGCTTCGTTCAGCTGGGCCGCGAGCATGTTGAGGGTATTCTGCTCGGGTACGCCGAGGTTGGCGCCGACGCCCGTGATGTCGAGCACCGCGCCGATGATGATGGGGCCCTCTTCGGAGCCGCCGTTGTCGTCGGTGCCGTTGTCGTCACCGAAGTTGCCGCCGCCGCAGGCGGACAGGGTGATCGCGGCCGCAGCAGCGAGCGCGATGGGCATTATGCGTCGACGGGGTCGAACCATGGAACTCTCCTTCGAGTTCGTGCCAGTGCACGGGATCAATCTTCCATCTGACCGAACGATCGGTCAGATATTCAATTCTTGATCGTAGCAGTGGCTTTCTCGACCACAATCTCGCAAACGTGATGAGATCGTGACACTCGCGTGCGGTTCAGGCGGCCGCGGGCAGCGCGGATGAGCGCACGGTCCACGGATGTCCGCCGGATTCCCTTGCGCGCATCCTGTCGCCCTCTGTCACTTCGCCGATGACGGTGTCCGGCTGGGGGATCATGCGCGAGACCATCCCGGCGGAGCCCGTGACGGTCTGGTCGGAGTCCTTCAGGAGAACGGTGATCATGATGCGACCTCGCTTACGACGTTGTTCCTCTGCTGCGACGAAGCGCGGATCCGCGAGCGGCGCGTGAGTGCGCTCCCGGTGCCGCGGTCGTCGTCTTCCGCGAGCCCGAGCCGACGCACTACCGCGCGTACTGTGATGGCGGCGAGCAGGAGGACCAGCCATGCGCCGGCGAACAGCGCCGCGACGGCAACGCCGATGTTGATCAGTTCGAGCATCTGGTTGATGTTGTCGGCCACGATTTCCTCCCGCTGGGTTTGCGTCTACTACGACGCTACGAAGCGGGAGGGTCGCCTCACATCCGCCAAGCGTATGGTCGGCGTCATCCTGAAGGATGAACCTCGGTCGTGGTGAGAGGTACCTGCGAGTGAGCGGGCGGCGCTACTGTGCTGCTGTCAGCTCGTCGTTCTCCGTACCCGAGAACGTCTTCGCGGCGATCTCCAGCACAGTGCTGAGCGCAGGGTTCCGTTCCGGCGTGTGCCATGCCATGAGCAGGTCGACACTGGGTGCTTCGTCGGCGAGCGGCACGTAGCGCACGTGCTGCGATGCCATCGTGTTGGCGACGGACTGCAGCGTCAGCGAAATCCCGAGTTCGGCGGTGACCAGGGCGACGGCGGTCGCGGTGTCCGGCGCCTCCTGCACCACGGCGGGTTCGAACCCCGCAGCGCGTGCGAGTGAGAAGAGGCGCGCCACGAGAACCGACTCGACGCTCCCCGGCAGGGTCACCCAGTGTTCGTCGCGGAGGCGCTGCATCGTGACCGTGTCGAGTTTCGCGAGCGGATGCCGGGCCGGCACTGCGACGACGAGACGGTCGCGGAAGACCCTCGTCGTGCGAATGCCCGCCGGGATGCTGTCCCAGCGCACGAACGCGAGATCGGCCCTGCCCTCCGTGAGCGCCGAGATGGCTCCGGAGGCGAAGTGCTGCCCTGCCAGCACGAGGTCGATGTCGGGGGCCTCGCGCCGGACCGCTCTCGCGAGTTGCCCGACGCGGTGACTCGTGGAGACGCCTGGAAAGGCGAGCCGTACCGTGCCGCTGCGGCCCAACGCTGCGCTCTCGACGCGCTTGCCGGCAGCATCCGCCGTTTCGAGGATTGCACGAGCGGGTGCGACGAGCGCTTCCCCAGCGCTCGTGAGCGTCACACGCCTGGTTGACCGTTCGAAGAGCGGATGCCCGAGGCTGCGTTCCAGCTGCTGCACCGCTCGGCTGACGGGTGGCTGTGCCATGTGCAGCGTTTCGGCTGCGCGGCCGAAGTGCAATTCGTCGGCGACGGCGAGGAAGATTTCGAGTTGGCGCAGTTCCACACCGACATTATCGCTCCTCGAGTATCAATCTGGGGTTATTGGGTATTGGACGCGAAGCAATGCGCCGTGCCACGGTGAGGAGTGTGACAGCCGACGATCCTCTTCACTCGCACCGA
>NZ_CAMEFJ010000121.1 GCF_945915485.1 uncultured Agrococcus sp. | reverse complement strand
TAGACCACCCCTAGGGTGCGAAAAACTTCGAAACATGACGGTCATGTTTCGAAGTTTTTCGCATATTTTGGGGTGAGTTGTGGGTTCCGGGACACGAAACGCGAGAGTGTGCCGGTTCTGATAAGCTGGCAGACGGCTCGCAACCCGCGTGTCGTTCATCATGTCTCCTTTGGCCTACTTAGGCCAGCCGCTCACGCGGCAGACTGCTTTAGCGAAGGAAGTCTAATGTCAAGCAAGTCACGTACGCGTTCGAAGGTTCGCCTTTCGCGCGCGCTCGGCGTCGCCCTCACCCCGAAGGCGGCCCGCCACCTCGAGAAGCGCCCCTACGCGCCCGGCCAGCACGGCCGCACGAAGCGCAAGAGCGACAGCGACTACGCGGTCCGTCTGCGCGAGAAGCAGCGTCTTCGCGCACAGTACGGCCTCCGTGAGAAGCAGCTCGTCATCACGTTCAACGAGGCTCGCCGTCAGCCGGGTCTGACGGGTGAGAACCTCGTCGAGCTGCTGGAGATGCGTCTCGACTCGCTCGTGCTCCGTGCAGGGTTCGCCCGCACCACGGCGCAGGCTCGTCAGCTCGTCGTGCACCGCCACATCCTCGTGGACGGCAAGATCGTCGACCGCCCCTCGTTCCGTGTGAAGCCGGATCAGCTCGTTCACGTGAAGGAGCGCTCCGAGGCACTCGAGCCCTTCCAGGTCGCAGCAGCGGGCGGTCACGCTCAGGTGCTGCCGGACCTCCCGGGTTACTTGGACGTCGAACTCGACAAGCTGCAGGCGCGGCTCTTGCGTCGCCCGAAGCGCGCCGAGGTGCCAGTCACCTGTGACGTTCAGCTCGTCGTCGAGTACTACTCGGGCCGCTAGGTCACAACGACAGTTTTTTGAGGGTCTCCGCTTGTTCGGCGGGGACCCTCAATCGCTAGGATGGACGGTGCTGCGCTTGCAGCTTTTCAATCCCGCAAGGAGTCGACCGTGAAGAAAGTGTTGTACCTGGCCCTCGGCATAGCCGCGGGTGTCGTCGCCATTCGATTGATTCAGCAGACCCCGCGCGGTCGTGAGATCGTCGACGATGTGGAGCTGCGCATCGGTGAATTCGCGCAGGCGGTGCGTGACGGCTACGTGTCCCGCGAGACAGAGCTCCGCGGCGACTAGCCGATACGCCACGCAACCAGCACCCAACCGCTGCCCTTCCAGAACGGGATAGGGTCGCAAGCGTCAGAAAGCCTTCATGCAGACTTCCGAGATCCGTGACCGCTGGCTCAAGTTCTTTGAGTCGAAGGACCACACCATCGTCCCGAGCTTCTCGCTCATCAGCGACGACCCGGGCATCATGTTCACCGTCGCGGGCATGGTCCCGTTCATCCCGTACCTGACGGGTCGCGTGCCTGCTCCGTATCCTCGAGCTGCGAACGTGCAGAAGTGCATCAGAACCAACGACATAGAAGAGGTCGGCAAGACTCCGCGGCACGGCACGTTCTTCCAGATGGCCGGCAGCTGGTCGTTCGGCGACTACTTCAAGCGCGAAGCGATTCAGTACGCGTGGGAGCTCCTGACGTCCTCCGAAGCGGACGGCGGCTACGGATTCGATGCGAAAGATCTGTGGGTCACGGTCTACCAGACCGACGACGAAGCCGAGCGTCTGTGGCGAGAGCTCACGGACATCCCCGCATCGCGCATTCAACGACTCGGGCTCGAGGACAACTACTGGATGACCGGGCAGCCCGGCCCGGCCGGCCCCGATTCCGAGATCTTCTTCGACCTCGGCCCCGACTATGGTCCTGAGGGCGGCCCCGCAACGGGCAGCGATCGGTACCTCGAGCTCTGGAATCTCGTCTTCATGCAGGACGAAATCACGAACGTGGAGTCGCAAACCGAATTCGACATCGTTGGTGAGCTCCCGAGCAAGAACATCGACACGGGGTTCGGGGTCGAACGCATGGCCTTCCTGAAACAGGGCGTGCGCAACATGTACGAGATCGATCAGGTCCGCCCCGTCCTGGACCTCGCCTCCGACATGTCTGGTCGCCGCTACGGGGCCAGCGGAGAAGACGATGTGCGGCTCCGCATCGTGGCGGATCACGTGCGATCGTCGCTCATGCTGGTGGGGGACGGCGTCACCCCCGGCAATGAGGGCCGCGGGTACGTGCTGCGTCGCCTTATGCGACGGGCCGTGCGGCAGATGCGATTGCTCGGCGTGGAAGAGCCGACGTTCCGCGAGCTGTTCGCGGCCTCCCGTGATGCAATGTCACCGACGTACCCGGAGATCTCGTCCGAATACGGCCGCATCGAGCGTGTTGCGCTCGCCGAGGAGGGCACGTTCCTCAAGACTCTCGAGGCCGGCTCGTCGGTGCTGGACCTCGCGATCGACAGGGTCCGTTCCGACGGTGCGAAGCAGCTTGGCGGCGACACGGCGTTCCTGCTGCACGACAGCTACGGTTTCCCCGTCGACCTGACGTTGGAGATCGCGGAAGAGTCCGGACTGAGCGTCGATCGTGCCGCCTTCGACTCCCTCATGAGCGAACAGCGGCAGCGGGCGAAAGCCGATGCGAAGTCCAAGCGCTCCCAGATCGCGGATCTCTCGGTGTACTCCGACCTGCGTGCGAAGGGCGAAACCGCCTTCCTCGGCTACGACGAGCTCGAGGCGGACGGCGAAGTCATCGGCATCCTGCATAACGGACAGCAGGTACTCGCCGCTTCCGTCGGCGAAGAAGTCGAGGTCGTTTTGACCGCAACGGCGCTGTACGCGGAGGCCGGCGGTCAGGACAGCGATCAGGGCCGCATCGTGGGCCCGACGGGAGAGGCGGATGTTCTCGACGTTCAGCGCCCGGTTCCGGGCCTTGTCAGCCACACCGTACGCGTCGCCGACGGCTCGCTGGAAGTCGGTCAGACACTGCGCACGCAGGTCGACCCCGTCTATCGTTTCGGAGCCACACAGGCACACTCGGCAACGCACATCGTTCATGCAGCCGTTCACCAGCTGCTCGGCAAGGACGCGAGCCAGTCGGGCTCCTTCAATAAGGCCGGCTACATGCGGCTGGACTTCTCGTGGTCGCAGGCGCTCTCTCACGAGACGCGTACCGAGCTGGAAGAAGTGTCGAACCAGGCGGTGGCCGCCGATCTCGAAGTCGTGAGCCGCACGCTACCGCTGGATGAAGCGCGTTCCATGGGCGCTACGGCGCTCTTCGGTGAGAAATACGGCGATACCGTTCGTATGGTGGACATCGGCGGGCCGTGGTCGCGCGAACTCTGCGCAGGCACCCACGTCTCGTCATCGGCCAAGATCGGCCTCATCTCCGTGACGGGTGAATCGAGTGTTTCCGCGTCGTCTCGGCGGGTCGAGGCGCTTGTGGGAACGGATGCTTTCCGTCAGCTCGCCGCGGAACGGGCACTCGTGAACGAACTCACCACGAACCTGAAGACCCCGCGTGAGTTGCTCGTTCCTCGCATTCAGGAGCTCACCGCCGATCTCAAACAGGCACAAAGGCGAATCCAGGAGTTCGAGGCGGCATCGCTTGCGAAGCGTGTCCCGGAGATCGCCGGCAGCGCATCGCGTGTTGGCGACGTCTTGCTTGCAGCCACGAGCGTGGGCATCGTGAATTCCGTTGACGATCTGCGCGCGCTGGTCGGTCAGGTAAGGACGCAGTTCGGGTCGGATGCGGCTGTCGTGGCCCTTGCCGGGGAGGTCAACGGCAAGCCGATGGTCGTCGTCGGCACGAACGAACCCGCACGCGAAGTCGGTGTCAAGGCAGGGCCGCTTGCGAAGACCGCGGCAACCGTGCTCGGCGGCGGCGGCGGCGGCAAGCCGGACATGGCGCAGGGCGGCGGCAGCGACCCGGATAAGATTCCAGCGGCGCTCGACGCCGTCCGCGACGGTATCCACGCGTGAGGCGAGGTGTCCGGTTGGGCGTCGATGTGGGCAGGGCCCGGGTCGGGGTAGCAGCCTCGGACGCCGCCGGTTCACTGGCCATGCCGGTGGAAACGGTACAGCGAGCGAGCGACGCACCCCGAGCGCTCGAGCGCGTACGGGAGCTCGCGGACGAATACGCCGCCGTGGAAATCGTGGTTGGCCTACCGCTTTCCCTCAGCGGCGCCGATACGCCGAGCACGCAGGACGCACGTGATTTCGCGACTCTCCTCGCGCAGGGGAGAACGCCGGTGCGGCTGGTGGACGAGCGGATGAGTACCGTGACCGCACAGGCCGGCATGCGTGCGGCGGGGCGGAAAGCGAAGCGCCAGCGGTCCGTGATCGACCAGGCTGCTGCAGTCGTCATTCTGCAGCACGCGCTGGATGCGGAGCGCGGATCCGGTCGACCTGCCGGTAGCGTCGTTGAGAACGCGCAGGGCGAGGAGGACTGATGGCCAAGGACGAACTGAAGCGTTCAACGTACGTCGAGACGAAGAAGCGCGGGCTCGCACCGCTGCTCATCACGCTCGGTGTCATCCTCGTGCTGGTTATCGGAGGAGCGTTCGGCGTCGAGCGTTTTCTGAACGGTTGGAACGCCGGACCCGAAGACTACGAGGGCGACGGGGTCGACCCCGTCAGCGTGACGATCCCGGAAGGAGCGAACTGGACGGATGCGGCGAACATCCTCGCGGAGGATGACGTCATCGCCTCACCGGAGGCGCTCATCGAAATCGTGATGGAGGACGACTCGATCGCACAACGCTTGCAGCCCGGAACATTCGAGTTGCGGACGCAGATGAGCGCTCAAGCAGCCCTCGATGTCCTGACAGATCCCGCATCGCTGCAGATCTGGACGGTGACGATCCCGGAGGGCTTCGTGATCACACAGCTCTTCGAACGGCTGGCGGAGCACACCGATTTCACGGCTGAGGAGTACGAAGCCGCAGCGGAGGATCCGAGCGCATACGAGGGTGTTTCGGAAGACTCCACGAGTCTCGAGGGCTGGTTGTTCCCGGCGACGTACGAATTCAGCCCCGAATCGACGCCGGAAAGCATCCTGCAGGTCATGGTGGACCGTATGGTGCAGTCCCTCGATCAGCACGGTGTTGCCGAGGACGAACGACACGAAGTACTGACCATGGCTGCCCTCGTACAACGCGAAGGTCGGAGCCACGACGACTTCACGCGCATGAGTCGCGTCTTCTTCAACCGCGTCGAGCAGGGCATGCTGCTGCAGTCCGACGCGACGGTCGCCTACGGCACGGGGCACCTGCACGTCGTCACGACGACTCCCGAGGAGCGTGAGGACGCCGACAACCCGTACAACACCTACGTGCACGAAGGTCTGCCGCCGGGCCCCATCGGAGCTCCCGGAGACGACGCCATCAATGCCGCTCTCAATCCGGCGGACGGCCCGTGGCTCTTCTTCGTCACCGTGAATCCGGAAACGGGGGAGACTCTCTTTGCGGAAACATACGAGGAGCATCAGCAGAACGTGGAGATCTTCCAGCAGTGGCTGCGCGACAACCCCGAGTGGGGATCGTGATTCGCAGTGAAGCTCGGAGTCATCGGAAGCCCCATCGCTCACTCGAAGTCACCGGTCATGCACCTTGCGGCGTATCGCACCCTTGGTCTCCGATGGAGCTATGAGCCGCACGACGTGACGCGCGATTCGTTCGAGACGTTCATGGATGCGCTCCGCGGACAGTGGCGCGGAGTCTCGGTAACGGCGCCGCTGAAGGAGCAAGCTCACGCGTGGGCGCGAGAACTCGATGAGAATGCGCAGCTCACAGGAGCAGCCAACACCGTGCTCGTCCAGTCCAGGCGGGGCTTCAACACGGACGTTACCGGCATCGTTGCTGCGTTCCGACTTGCCGGGCTCACCGACTCCAGCACGGCAGGGATCGTGGGCGGGGGAGCCACGGCGATGAGCGCGCTCGT
>NZ_CAMEFJ010000120.1 GCF_945915485.1 uncultured Agrococcus sp. | reverse complement strand
GAGGGCCGCAACGACCGAGAGTGCCCCCGTTCGCCCCACTATGCGCTTCTCGGTTCGTTCGTGAGGCGCGAGGCTGCGCGTGCTGAGCAGCAGACTCACGAGTGCGACCGCCGACCCTGCAAGCACGAGCAGGAACACGGTGCGCCAACTCGTGAACTCGGTGAGCGCTCCCGCAACGACGGGGCCCGCAAGCGAGGGCAGTATCCAGGCGGCAGACAACAGGCCGAACATCCGCGGTCGCTGCGGTTCCGAGATGCGACGCGCGATCAGCACGTACATGATGACCGAGTCGATGCCGCCGCCGATGCCCTTGATGATGCGGGCGAGGATGAACGTCGTGACATCCGGGGCGAGCGCACTCAACGCCAGCCCAACGAGGAACAGCGCTCCACCGACGGTGAGGGGCGCTCTCGGCCCGGACCGATCGGCCCAGTTGCCACCGATCACCATGCCGACCATCGCCGCAACGATCGAGGCGGCGTACGCCAGCGAGTACCACCGCGCGCCGAGTTCCGCCATCGCAACGGGCAGCACCGTCGTAATCGCGAACGACTCGAACGCGATAAAGGTGATCAGCACGAGCACGCTCACGATGAATGCACGGCTCACGCGCGTCCACAATCGCGCGCTCTCCGGCGACTGGTTCCTGGTCATGCAGCGTCGCCGACGTCGAGCACGATCTTGCCCCGCCCGTGCCCCGATTCAACATCGCGATGCGCATCCGCGGCATCCTCGAGGCGGTAGCTGTCGCGGATGTGTATGAGCAGCTCGCCCCGTTCCACTCGCCCCATCAGGTCCGCCAATCGGGCGGCCGATCGACGGCTCCTCACAACTCGGCAGTCCAACTCCTGCGCCAACTGCATATCGACGATGGTGGCGACCCGGTCACGGTCGTCGACGAGATCCACCGCTGTGCGCAGATTGCCGTGCCCGGCCGCGTCGAAGGCGACATCCACGAGTGCGCCGACGTCACGGATCCTGTCGGCCTGCCCTTCCCCGTAGGCAATGGGGATAGCTCCAAGACCCCTGAGATAGTCGTGATTCGCCTCGCTCGCCGTGCCGATCACGGTCGCACCGGCTGCGACGGCGAGCTGGGTGAACACTGTTCCGACACCTCCGGCTGCACCGTGGACCAGCACCACATCGCCCGCTCCCGGCACGAGATCCTCGAACGCGGTGTGTGCGGTCTGACCCGACGCCGACAGAGCTCCAGCAACTCGCCAGGGCACGCTCGGGCCCTTGGCGGCAAGTTGCGACTGCGGCGCGACCACGTACTCGGCGTAGCATTCTAGAAGGTTGAATCCGGCGACTTCGTCGCCCGCACGGAACTCCGTAACGCTTGCTCCCACGTGTTCAACAACACCGGAGAACTCATTGCCGAGCACCTGGGGGAACCGGATCTGCGCTCCCGGCGGAGTCCATCCTGAACGAATCGCCGCATCGGTCAGCTGCACGCCCGCAGCGATGACGCGCACCAACACGCCGTCTGGCGGTACGTCTGGGCGGGCGAGCATCCTGACACCGAGTGCTTCCGGAGGTCCAAAGGCATCGATTGCAACCGCCCGCATCATCTCGCTCACTTGACTACCGCACTCTCGCTCAGGAATCGCGAAAGTTCATCGACGGACGCGCTGCCCGACACCCGGCCTCCGGTCTTGGTGATCACCGTGGGCACCGACGAGAACGAGAGACGCCGAGCCTCGGCGATGTCGTTCGCGACATCTGTCTCGAACCGCGACCCCGTCAGCGTCCGCTCGACCTCTTCATGAGGCAGACCCCATCGAGAGGCCAGCCCTCGGAGAACAGCGAGATCACCGAGGTTCTCGACGCGCTCGAAGTGCGAACGGAATGCATCGTCCCACGCCTCATACAGCTGGTCGTCTTTCATCGATTCACCGGCGAGTTTGAGCAGCCGGTGTAGCGGTCGCGAGTCGAACATGAGCGCCTCATCCGCATGAACATTCAGCCCTTCGGCGCTGCCCGCTTCGCGGATCAGTGTGCTTTTGGCCACCCACTGCGACGGCGAAAGCCCCCACTCGTTCGTGGCTACGATCGCGGTCGAGCGGCCAGGACTGAAGGGCCCCTCGGGCTCGAGTAAGAAGCTGCGCCGCCGGACTCGCACCGGCTGATCGGCAAGGGCACTGGCCCTTCGCAGTCGTCGCATGCCGATCCAGCACCAGGGACAGCGCACGTCCGCCCACACATCCACTTCGATCATGTTCCATTTCCTGCTTTCGATAGATTCGTGCGTGCTTTGCACGTGTCCGCAGCCGCTCGCGTGTGGTTCGAAGCGTCACGGCGATCCGGCCGCGAATCCGGCTCTCCTAGACGACCCCCGGCGGGCTCCGTCAGCCCTGCCCCTGTCGGCATGCGGCTGACCGCGTGCGGCAGCAAGAGGGGGAACAGCGGTCAGCGGCACCCTCGCTGTCGCCGCGAAACTCGCGACTGCGGCCTCGCGAAGATGCTCAACCTCACGCGCACTCGTGCCCGGCTGCTGTATCCGCATGTCGACTTCGATCATGTCCCGCTCTCTTTCTCGTGAAACTCGCTTGAAAGCCAGTTAAGAACTTCAAGTTCACTTGATGTCAAGACGTTCGACGCGTATCAGTGCGCCGAGCGTCCCGAACGTCGGGAGAATCGTTCCGCGTGACCGAATGTCGGGCCGATTTCCATACATTGGGGCAAATCCATACATTCGGCACAGACCGACACGGGAACACCCGGCCGAGGCACGGCCGCACCCGCCCTCGGTCCAACCGAGTCGCCATCCTTTCCACCAACGAAGCCTTCGGAATCCCGCCACCGTCGGGACACCGTCACGATCTCGCCCGGTTCCCTCAGCCGTCGCTCTGATCCGCCGTGGCGATGGGCACACGGCGCAAGAGGAGACCGGTGACTATGGCGGCTGCTAGGCAGACCCCGGCGATCACGAATGCCACGGTGCTCAGCGAGGACGCGAAGGCGGTGGCCGCCTGTTCCCTGAGGAGGGCAGCCTCGGGGCCGGACATCTGAGCTGCTAACGCCTCTGCACCTGCGAGGGAGTCACCCGCTGGGCCGTCGACCTGCATATCGCGGCGATAGAAGACAGTAGAGAGAAGCCCGAAGAGGGCAATACCGAAGGCCCCACCGAGCTGCACGCCGGTCTCCGAGATGCTGGCTGCGGCACCCGTCCGATGAGCGGGTGCAGTGGAGATGATCAGCGAGTTCGACAGGGCGCTGACGAGGCCACCCGCGCCCAGTGTCAGGGGGATGTATCCGGCGACGAACCACCAGGGCGAATCAGCCCCTGCCGTGGCGCCGACGACGCAGAATCCGACGGTGGCGATGACGAACCCCAGTAAGATGATCGCCCCCGGTCGGACGCGCTTCGCAAGTCCAGCGGAAACTCCCGCGCCGACGGCCGTCCCGATGAACGTCGGCAGCGCGTACAGCGCAGCTTCGAGCGCGCTGAGCCCATGGACAGACTGCAGATAGGTGAAGGCGAGAGCACCGAGCCCGACCATCACGAAGGCGGCTAGCAGGTTGGCAACCGCGGCACCCGAAAAGGCTCCGCTGCGGAACAGCGTTAGATCAATCAGAGGGTGAGTGGCCATGCGCTGACGCACGATGAAACCCACTACCACCAACGCGCCGCCGATCAGAGTTGCCCAGGCCAGGAAGTCGTTGCCGTACTCTGCGAAGCGTTTTATGGCGAACACGATGCCGAACAGCGAGAGCAGCGAGAGTGCGGCTCCCGGCAGGTCGAAGGTTGCTCCGCGGGGGTCTTTGGACTCGGGCAGCACGAAGGGTCCGGCTATCAGCAGCAATGCCATAACCGGCAGATTGATCAGGAACACCGACGGCCACTCGAATGCCGTCAGCAGGACACCGCCGAGCACGGGTCCGGCGACCGCGCCACCGGTGTAGGCGACAGTCCAGGCTGCGACGGCTTTGCGCCGGGCATCAAGGTCGTCGAAGAGGTCGCGCACAATGGCCAGCGTGGATGGCGCGAGGGTGGCCGCAGCAACCCCCAGCAGTACCCTACCGACGATGAAGAGGGTTGGCGTTGGAGCCATCGCGAGCACAGTCGAGGCGACACCGAAGGCCAGCGCGCCTATCAAGAGCAGCCGGCGTCGGCCGATCCGATCGGCAAGGCTGCCCATTGTGACCAGCAACGCGGCGACAACGAAACTGTAGCTGTCGAGCATCCACAGCCACTCCGTGCCAGTGGGTGCCAGGCTCTGGGCGATCGAAGGGCTTGCGACGAACAGGATGGAGACGTCCATCGAGATCAGAAGTGCGGGCAGCAGGAGAACGATGAGCCCGGCCAGCCTGCGACCTCGGCCACGAACGCTATTTGCGGATTTCGAGGGCATGTTTGTACGTACGTTCATGCCGCGAGCCTACGGGCGATGCGACCCCGAGTCAAGTACGTACGTGCAAAACGATCGTTCATGCTTCTGCTAGCATCGTGCCATGGATCAGAAGAGTGCGCTTCTCGCCGGGGCCAAGCGGTGCTTGGTGGAGAAGGGATATGGGCAGACCACTGCCCGCGACATCGCCGAGGCTTCCGGGGCTCATCTCGGATCGATCGGATACCACTACCGGGGCAAGGACCGATTGATGAACATGGCCGCTCTCGAGCTCAGCGACGAATGGGGCGATACGATCAATCGCGCACTTGCTGAGGCACAGGGGGAGACTGAACGTGAGCGGGTCCTGGCCGCGCTGATCGGCGTGGTGGATTCGCTGCCCGAGTCGCGTGAAGTGCAATCAGCGAGCCTGCAAGCGTTCGCGCAGGCGCAGTTCGATGACGAGTTGCGGGAGCAGATCGCAGCGGGAACTGTCGAAGGTCGCCGTGCCTTCGCAGCGCTGCTGGCAGGTGAGGATGAGCAGACCGATGCCGAGCTGACGCAGGCTCAGGACGCGCTGGGTACGTTGACCTACGCAATCACCGTCGGCCTGGCGGTGCAATCGCTCATCGCCCCAGACACTCTCCCAACGTCAGAACAGATTGAGGAGGCTCTCGACCTGCTCGCCGAACAGTAACGACATGCTCGGAGAGGAAGCCGATTGATCAGGCAGTGCGGGCTCAGCTGACGTATCGCCGTGCCACAGTTCGCACACCGGCGACAGCGAGATTCTGCACTGGAAAACGGCGATACTCGCGACGCTTCGGGCACAGTGCCGCGCTGCAGTGCCGCGGGATGCTCGTCACGCCTTCGCGACGTGGCCGCCGATGGTGTCCTGTCGGGCGCCGAGCAGCGTCTCGCAAGCACGCGCAAGACGCGAGACGAACGGGGTCGGGTCTGTCCTGCGAGTCAACGCGTGAGCCGAGATGCCATCGATCATGGCGAGAATCTGCCAGGCAACGGCATCGGCATCATCGGTTTCGAAGACACCCGCGTCTTCCCCATCGCGCGCAATACCCGCGATGAACTCCTGCCAGGCCCCCATCTGCTCATCGATCGCGACCGACAGCGGCGCATTACCGCGACCCAGCGACCAGGAATCCACCCACACGAGCGTGATGTTCTCGTGATCATGGGCGAGCACGGTTGCGAGCATCCGGCCCATCCGCTCACCGGGGTCAGCGGATCCGTCGACGTGCTGTCGAACGTCTTCCAGTTCGGAGGCCGTCAGCTCACGGAACGTCGTGGCGACGAGTTCGTCCATGCTCTCGGTGTAATGAGCTACCAGCCCGGGGGCCACCCCGGCACGAGTGGCGACGGAGCGCAGGGTGAGCGCCGACAGCCCTTGCTCGCGGGCGATCGCGACTGCGGCTTCATGGATCTCTGCGGAACGCTGCCCCGGGCTCTTGCGAGTGCGGGTGCGGTGGTGAGTCGTTGACATCGTGCTTCCAGTGTAGGTAGATTGCATATTGATCACTCGATCAATT
>NZ_CAMEFJ010000119.1 GCF_945915485.1 uncultured Agrococcus sp. | reverse complement strand
CCTAGGCTGCGCCCGGGTTGTGCATGAACTCGATCCGGATTCCGCTGTCGTCCTCGACGAATGAGGCATAGTAGCGATCATTGAATTGCGGAAAGATCTTGGGCGCACGGACTATCGTCCACCCAGCATCCAGCGCGACCCCGTAGAGGCGATCAACGTCCGCCCGAGACTTCGCAGCGAACGCAAGGTGCTGCCAGCCAACCCGACCGTGCCGATGAGGTTCTGCTGCTGCTTCGCTGGTCGGCAAGAGAATCAACTCTGTTTCGCCATCCTTCCACCAGGAAACGCCGCCTTCGGCATCCTCGCGTGTGAATCCCATTGCGCGCATCAGCGCGTCGAACTGCGTAGTTGCGCGGGGCAGGTCACGGACCGTAATGCCGAGATGGTCGAAGACAGCAGGTTTCGGCGCAGACTCGGGAACCTCATGATGTTTTCGTCGCGCGGCTATTGAACCGACAAGACCGACGGACAAGAGCGCAACCAGAACACCATCCCACACGGCTGCGGTGACCGCGCCGGGCACAGCCGACCCGAAAGTCAGTGCGACGCAGAAGAGGACAAGCTTGTTGCCCAGCACGATGCTCCACAGAGTTATGGACCGCGGCCGCACCGCCAAGAGGACGAACAGCGCGCAGAAGGTCGCGATCCCCAAAGCACGCCACACCTCGACCATCAAGGCTGCTGAGTCCACCGACGCGAGCGCACCGGCCGCGCCGACAGCTGCTGTGGCCGCCAGCAGCGCAGCAGCCGCGGCGGCACACCTCGCCACGATGAACGCGACCGCCAACCCGTTACCCATTGTTCCGCTCATGAGTGAATCCACCTCTCCACTTGACAGTGATAGTACTGAACAGTACCGTACTCATTAAGCAAGCGTTGTGAAGGACGAGCCCCACCGGCCCTACTTTGATGCGCATCTGACTTCAACGAACAGTTTTGAATCGAGGATCCCGATGAACAGCACTCAGCATCTGACCGTCGCTGCGCGGCGTACAGGCGTAGCAGGATTGCTTTGGTGCGGTGCCGCGATCGCCCCGGTGTTTCTCGTAGTCGCTGTCGTGCAGATGATCACCAGGCCCGGTTTCGACATTGCACGACACGCGGTCAGCTCCCTGCAGAATGGGGATTTCGGATGGGTGCAGTCGATGAACTTCGCGGTTTGCGGACTACTGGCGCTGCTGTCCGCACTCGGATTTCGACGGCGACTCCGTGGATCGCGGGGCGGCACCTGGGCGCCGGTGCTGATCGGCGCCTTCGGAATCGGAATGGTCATAGCCGGGCTCTTTCCTCCCGACGCCGCGTTCGGCTTTCCGGCCGGTACGCCAGAAGGTGCGCCAGCGGGGATGAGCGTGACAGGAGGTCTTCACAGCCTCGGATTCTTCGTCGCATTCATTGCCCTGATCGCGTGCTGCTTTGTTCTTGCACGACACTTCGGCAGGGCGATTCCCGGCTGGCGAAACCTCTCTCTCATCGCGGGAGCAGCCACCCCGCTGCTCATCATCTTCGGGACGACACTGTTCACCGGCACCTCAGGAATCTTCTATTTCGCTGCGGGAGTCGTCTCGTTTACCTGGCTGTCTGCTGCCGCTTGGCGAATCGGGATGAAATGACCCGATCGCCGAGAACACATTCGACACTGACGTACACCACTTGACAATTGCACTGAACTGTACCGCCCACTCAGCGTGTTGGCCGGTACCCAACCCGAAAGGATGACCGCAATGCGAAACGATACGGTCTTGAGCAACGACGGAACCACGATCGCGTATGACGTAGCAGGAAACGACGATCGGCCCTTGCTGCTCCGCATAGACGGCGCTGCCACCTACCGGAGACTGGATCCAGGGCGCGCGGCATTCACGCAACGGCTTACGGAACGATTCCGGGTGGTCTCCTACGACCGTCGAGGACGTGGGGCGAGTGAAGATCAAGACGGTTACGCAGTCGACCGCGAGATCGAGGATGTCGCCGCTGTGCTCGACGCCTTCGGCGAACGCGGCTTCGTCGTGGGGTTGTCTTCCGGCGCGGCGCTCGCACTGCGCTGTGCTGCCGCCGGCCTCGGCATCGACGCACTGGCGTGCTACGAACCGCCCTTCGTCGTCTCGCAGGATCGCCCACCGGTGACTCCGGACTATGCGATGCGATTGCAGGAAGAAGTCACGGCGGGTAGACCCGGCGAAGCAGTGAAACTCTTCATGACCGAAGCAGTGGGAATGCCCGTTGCAATGGTCGAGGGGATGGCCGGGCAACCGTTCTGGTCCCTGCTCGAACAGCTTGCCCAGACCCTCGTCTATGATGCACACGTCATGGGCGACACCATGCAGGGACGACCCGAGGCGATCAGTGCCTTCTCCAGCGTGGAACTTCCTACGCTCGTGATGCATGGATCGGCGAGCGAGCCCTGGCTGCGATCGGCTGCGTCCGGTCTCGCGGAGACCCTGCGGAATGGAACCCTCGAAGAACTTCCCGGCCAGACGCACGATGTCGACCCCGTGATCCTTGCGGACTCCATCGGCAGCTATTTCTCCTCGCTGCGCACGAACTCGGAGGGTCACGTGTGACTGCCGTGCCCACGGAAGCCAGAATCGTCACCGCGGGTTTCCATATGAGCCTTGACGGCTTCATCGCCCGGCCCGGAGGCGAACTCGACTGGTTGCGCTTCGGACCGGACGTCATCGAGCACGCCGCCGACACGATGCGGGGTATCGACACGATGTTCCTCGGGCGTCATACGTACCTCGCGCAGGCCGCTCACTGGCCGAACCAAACCGGTGAGCTGGCTGACGCTGTCAACAACCACGAGAAGATCGTATTCACGAGCCACCCGGAAACACTCGTACTCACGAACTGGCCGGGCAGCCGAGCAAGTCGCAGCCCAGCAGCCGAAATCGAAGCGATCCGAAGCGCTCCCGGAAAGCGAATCGGAGTCAGCGGAGGTGCCCGGCTCTTCCGAACCATGCTGCGAGACGGATTGATCGATGAGATCCGGGTCATCATCCACCCCGTGACGCTGAGGGCCGGCGTGTCCCCCTGGTCCGGAAGCCTCGGCTTCACACTTGCATCGACAGAGGAGTTCGACTCCGGTGCGGTGCTGCACACCTACGCAGCTCCTCCGCGCCCAACGTCGGCGGACTCTCACTGACCGCAGCAGGACCCCTGTCCGATAGCCCCCGGCTCGACGAGAAGGCGAAGGAAACAGAATGTTAACAGTTACCGACCGAAGCGTCCTGCAACTCTCTGGTTCACGCACCGCGCGCTTCGAAGGAACCAAGCACAGCGCAGAGGTATCGATGTTCTGGGTCCGAACACCTCACGGTCAGGGCCCCGATTACCACTGGCACCCTTACACCGAGACATGGGTTGTACTCCATGGCGAAGTGCGGATCGAGGCCGGCGGTGAGCAGTTCGTCGCGAAGGGCGGCAACATCATTACGGTCCCCGCCGAGACCGTCCATCGATTTCGAAGTATCGGCGAGGAGGAGTTGGAGATGCTGTGCATTCACGCTTCTCCGGCCATCATCCAGGAGTTCGTCACGCCGCCCGACGACTGAGTCTCCGCGCGGGGTTGCCGGTCTCGACGCTCGAGCCGACGCCGAGCATCTCGCGCAGACGTGCCTCGCCGGGCGTTGATGGCACCGTCTGTTCATACGCGCCTGGCAAGATTGGATCATGACGGACGACCATGTGATGACGCAAGAGATCGACTTGCTTCACGACGTTGACGAAGAAGACGCCGAACTGGAGTACCGTGCGTCCGCGACGGAGGACGGCCTGCCGATGGACAGGTTCTCGGATCGCGAGCTCAGTTGGCTCGACTTCAACCAGCGAGTGCTCGAAATGGCGGAGGACGAGCAACTGCCACTCCTGGAGCGCGTAAACTTCCTCGCGATCTTCGCATCGAACCTCGACGAGTTCTTCATGGTGCGAGTGGCCGGGCTGAAGCGTCGCATCGTCACCGGGCTGGCCGTGCCGACCAACGTGGGCGTTTCGCCGCACGACCAGTATCAGCGGCTCGTCACGCGCGCGAGGGAGCTGCAAGAACGTCACGCGAAGTGCTATTCGCAATCGATCCGACCCGCGCTCGAGGCAGAGGGCATCGAGATCGCATCCTGGGATTCGCTGAGCGACGAAGAGCGTTCGGATCTGACGCAGCGTTTCTACGACGACATGTTCCCCGTGCTCATGCCGTTGGCGGTAGACACCGCTCACCCGTTCCCGTACATCTCGGGGCTGTCGCTCAACATCGCCGTTCGCGTTTTCAGCCCGAAGTCCGGTACCGAGGAGTTCGCGCGCCTGAAGGTGCCGCCCATTCTGCCCCGTTTCGTGCCCGTGGATACCAGCAGCGCATCCGCGAGGTTCCTCCCCCTCGAGGATCTCATCGCGAACAACCTCGACGTGCTGTTCCCCGGCATGGACGTCCTGGGGCACCACATCTTCAGAGTGACCAGGAACGAAGACGTCACGATCGACGAGGACGAGACAGAGAACCTCATCCAACAGCTCGAGAAGGAACTCTCGCGTAGAAAATTCGGGCCACCTATCCGCCTCGAGATCGAAGCGGACGTCGACGACAGCGTGCTGGATCTCCTGATTCGCGAACTCGGCATCAGCGAGCAGGAGGTGTATCTGCTCGAGGGCGAACTGGACCTGACCGGTATGTTCCAGATCTCAGGGCTCGATCGCCCCGAACTGCACTTCACGAAGCGAGTGCCCGTGACGGCCGCGCCGCTGCTCCCGAACGATTCGGACGAGAGCGACGACATCTTTTCAGCCATCACCAGGAAGGACGTGCTCGTCCATCACCCGTTCGAATCGTTTGCAACGAGCGTCCAGGCGCTCCTCGAACAGGCTGCGGACGACCCGAACGTGCTCGCCATCAAGCAGACGCTGTATCGCACGAGCGGAGACTCCCCCGTTGTCGCAGCGCTCATCCGCGCGGCGGCTCAGGGCAAGCAAGTGCTCGCCCTCGTCGAGATCAAGGCGAGGTTCGACGAGACGAACAACATCAACTGGGCGCGCAAACTGGAGCGTGCGGGGGTGCACGTCGTCTACGGCCTCGTTGGGCTTAAAACGCACTGCAAGCTGCTCATGGTCGTGCGCCGTGAACACGGCAAGCTGAAGAACTACTGCCACATCGGCACGGGGAACTACCACCCGAAGACGAGTCGACTCTACGAGGATTTCGGCCTCTTCACCGACAATGCCGAGGTCGGCCGCGACATCACGAGCCTGTTCAACGAGCTGAGCGGCTACGCGATCCCGCAGAACTTCAAACGCCTGCTGGTAGCTCCGAGGTTCCTACGCAAAGGTCTGCTCGCCAGAATCAATCGTGAGATCGAGCACGCGGAGGCAGGCAAACGCGCCCGCGTTCGCATCAAGGTCAATTCCATCGTCGACGAGCGCATTATCGACGAGCTCTATAGGGCATCCCGCGCCGGCGTCGAAGTCGAGATCTGGGTGCGCGGGATCTGCTCGGTCAAGGCGGGTGTTCCCGAGCTCAGCGAGAACATCAAGATCCGGTCCATACTGGGGCGATATCTTGAGCACTCGCGTGTCTTCGCGTTCCTCAACGATGGCGACGAGGAGATCTTCATCGGCTCGGCCGACATGATGCACCGCAACCTGGACCGCCGCGTCGAGGCACTCATCCAGCTCACCTCGACCCAGCACATGCAAGACATCTCCGGTATGTTCGACCGTGCTATGAGTGACGAGACCGCGAGCTGGCACGCCATGCCCGACGGCACCTGGAAACGCCACGCCTACCGCGAGGACGGCGAACCGCTCAATGATCTGCACAGGGATCGCATGATCGAGATTCAGCGACGGACGAGAGGCAGAAGCCGGTGACCGTCCTCGCCGCGGGAGCGGTGATCTGGCGCAGAACCGCGGACGAAGGCGTTGAAGTC
>NZ_CAMEFJ010000118.1 GCF_945915485.1 uncultured Agrococcus sp. | reverse complement strand
TTCCGGAGGATTTTAGCGCCAATTCGGTCGTGTTCGGGTATCGGGTTGATGACGGCCGAGGTGGCACCGACGAGGCAACCGTGACCCTCGCCATCCGCGATGAGACTGAGAACACTGCACCCGCTGAACTGCGCGACGAGCAGGGCTTCGAGGTCGAGCAGCGTGCGCAGTACGATCACAGCGTGCTGGAGGGCTGGTTCGACCCGGACGGTGACGACCTGTTTCTGGTGGATGCGTACAGCGACTCGGGAGACACCGTTCGCTTCAATCCGAACGGCCGCATCATCTATACGGCAACGGGAGAGCCGGGGCCCACCACGATGACGGTCGTCGTCAGCGATGGTGTCGATGAGAGCGAAGGAACGATCGAGGTCGACGTGCTGGAACGCGGCACGTCGAGTCCGATCGCCAACGCCGATTACGTGAGCGTCGGAGAAGGCGGGCACGTCTCCGTGAACCCGCTCGCGAACGACTTCCTCCCGGCCGGCGAGAACGCGAGGCTCGCGAGCGCGAGCGTGCGAGACGACGCGGGTATCACGATCGACGTCGACCGTTCGACAGACACGGTGCACATCAGCGGCGATGTCATCGGTACGCACTTCATCGATTACACGGTTGCGGCGGGGCCGAATCAATCGCAGGGTCATGTTCGGGTAGATGTTGTTGAGCCGGTAGAGGATGCGACACCGGTGGCGGTGCGCGACGTAGCGCTGCTGCCGATGGGAGGCGAAGCGCTCGTTGACCTGACGGAGAATGACGTCGACCCTTCGGGCGGCGTGCTGGTCGTGCAGTCGGTGGACACGGATTCGGAACCGATCAATGTACAGCTCATGCAGCGCCACATGCTGCGCATCGACGACCAGCAAGGTCTCACGGAACGAACCACGATGCAGTATCAGGTTTCGAACGGCAGTGAGACGGCCGTCGGTGAGGTTGTCATCATCCCGGTAGAGCCGCCCGATCGTCCGCGAAACCCCGTGGCGGTCGACGACACAGCGGCCCTGCGAGAAGGCGATTACGCCACGATCGACGTCACCGAGAATGATTTCAGCCCTGACAACATTCCATTCTCCGTCGAACCGGAGCTCGTGGAGTCGTCGCTCGAGCCGGACGAGGGTCATGTATTCGTCGATGGTGACGACATTCGTGTGCACGTCGGGGTCGGCGGGCCCTCGTTCGTGGAGGTGATCTATGAGATCCGCGACGGCCAGGACAATACCGCAACCGGCACGCTCAGAGTCGATGTCGAACCCCGTGACCCCGACACGAACAGTCCGCCCCACGCGCGCGAAGTCACGAGCCGCGTGCTCGCCGGAAACGAAGTGCGCATCCCGGTTCCGCTGGACGGAATCGATCCGGACGGCGACGGCGTAACGCTCGTCGGATGGGAGACCGCGCCCGACCAGGGCCGGATCACGGAAGTCGGGGCGGACTACATCGATTTCGAAGCGTTCGCGGACGATGGCGGCACGACGACGTTCCAGTATCGTGTGCGGGACAGATGGGGAGCCGAATCGGTGAGTTCGATCACGGTCGGCATCGCGCAGCCGAGCGACGTGAATCAGGCACCGCACGCTGCGCTCGATACCGTGCATGTTCGCCCCGACAGAGCGGTCGCAGTTTCGGTACTCGACAACGACTCCGATCCCGATGGTGACGAACTTCGGCTCGTTGACGTCAATACCGAGGATGCTCCTGCCGAGCTCACCGACCTGCGACTGGGTTCAGAGGCTCCGACGGTGAATTTCACTGCCCCCTCGGAGCCCGGCGACTACATGCTCGAGTACACGATCCGAGACGTCCGCGGTGCCAGTGCGATCGGTGCTGTGCACGTGATCGTCGATGAGGAAGCGCCTCTCGAGCCGCCGCAGGCGGTCGATGACATCGTCGATGTGGAAGATCTGACAGTCGGCGAACCTTTCGTCGTTCCCGTTCTGGAGAACGATCGGGACGTCGACGGCGATCCGTCCGAACTCTCGGTCGAAGTGCTCACGGGCGAGGGGACGGTGGTCGACGATGGCGTGCAGATCGAACCGGGCGACGAGTTCCAAGTCATAACGTATCGAGCAACAGACCAGGATGGCGGCCACGGCGAGGCATTCATCTTCGTGCCCGGCGTCGGTGAGCGTCTGCCCTACATCGCCGCCGACACGCAGCTGGTGGTCGGGTCGGGTGAACTGCTGGAGATCGACCTGAACGAAGTGGTCGTGATGCCCGAGGGCGGAACCCCGAGAATCACGACGAACGACATGGTGTCGGCTACGAACGACAACGGCGAACCCCTTGTCGTGAGCGAAGACACCCTTGCCTACACGTCGGAGCTCGGTTACGTCGGGGACGCTGCTATCAGTTTCGAGATCACCGATGGCACCGGGCCGAATGACCCGGATGCGCTGACCGCACGACTCACCGTGCCGATCGTGGTGACGCCTTCGAGCCAGGTGCCGCCGGAGTTCCACGGGGCCGAGATACAGGTGGAGCCGGGGGAGGCTCCGACGGAATTCGATCTGACCAGCGCTACCTGGGATCCGGACGACGGTGATATAGAAGGCATGGAGTACGACATCGTCGGAGGCGAGGCCGACGGCGTCACGGTCGACATCAGTGGTCAAACGTTCCTCGCCAGCGCCGAGCATGACACGACGCCCGGGACCCGTGGTTCGTACCAGATCGAGTTGCGTGATCCGGCCGGTAATGTCGAGCCGGGAACCGTCACCGTCGAGGTGGTTCCCTCGAACCGCCAGATGCCGCGGGCGGCGGATGACAGCGGAACAACCGATCAGGGCGTCGAGATCAGCATCAACGTGCTCGAGAACGATTTCAATCCGTTCGAAAACATCGGCGAGCCTTTGAACGTGCGTGATGTTCGGGTGCTCAGGGGCGACGCATCTTCCGGCCCGACGACCGACGGTACGAACGTGACGGTGACCCCGGGGGATGACTTCTCGGGGGTGCTGACGTTGCAGTACACGATCGAGGACGCCACGGCTACCGATGCCAGAACAGCGGTCGGCAATGTCGAGATCAGTGTGCGTGGTCGTCCGGATGCGCCGTTGCGTCCGAACGTGAATTCGATAGGGGATAGCGAAGTCACCCTGTCGTGGGCTGCTCCTTCGTCGAACGGTGCGCCGATCTCCGGGTACATCGTGCAGTGGGATGGCGGCTCTCAGGAGTGCGACTCGACATCGTGCACCGTGACGGGTCTCGCTAATGACAACGTCTACAACTTCGAGATCCTCGCAGTGAACGAGGTCGGCGAGTCCGACCCGTCGCCGGCTTCGATCGACGCGCGCCCCGACGTACGACCCGAACAGCCGGAAGCACCAACAGCCGATCGCGGGGACCGGGAACTCCACGTGACGTGGGATGAGCCCGAGAATCGCGGCTCGACGATCGAATACTACTTGCTGGAGATCTCGGGCCCGGGTTCAGGAGAAACGCAGGTGCAGGTGGAGGGCACGAGCTATACCTGGGACGAGCTCCAGAACGGTGCAAGTTACGAGTTCAGGGTGCAGGCGCACAACAATGCCGACGAGCCGAGCGAGTGGTCGAGATATTCGAGCGCCGAAGTGCCGGCCGGTATTCCCTTCGAATCCGAGGAGGTCGTTGCGAGTTCGACGCAGGGGCCGAGCAGAACGCAGATCAATGTCAACTGGACCGCCTCCGACGACAACGGAGCGCCGATTGAGAATTACACCGTGATCGCGATGAACGACGGCGAGGAGGTCGACTCGCAGCCGGTCGGGGGGCAAACGCTGTCGACGGCGTTCGAAAACCTGCCGACGTCCTCGTCGCCGTACACGTTCCACGTCATCGCCGAGAACGACGTCGGTGACTCTCCCCCCGCGGTCAGCAACGAGGTGCGATCGGTGGGCCGGCCTGGCACACCGTCGGTGTCGCTCGTGAGCGACAACTCGAACGAGACGTCGACGATCGACATCACGCCGGGCGACTCGAACGGCTACTCGGACGACGAGATGACGTACCAGTACCGTCTCGACGGCGGTTCTTGGCAGAACCTGTCGGGGTCGGGACAGCAGAGCGTCGACCCGAGCCCCAAGGTCGGTGGCTATCAGCTGCAGGTGCGCGTCGTCGCGACCGCCGGCGATCACACGTATGAGAGCGAGGCATCCAGCAACACGAGGGTGTCGCCGTACGGCACGCCTCCCGCGCCCCCGTCGCCGAACGCGAGCGAATCGGGGAATGGGCAGACGGTGACGTTCAGCTGGGATGCCCGCCAAGCCACGAACGGCAGAGCGATCGAGGCGGTCGAGTACCAGATCAACGGAGGAGGTTGGCAGCGGGCGGCCCCGAACGATCAGGTCTCCGAGACCGGTGATCCCGGGGACACCATCACCATCCGCATCCGGTCAATTCCGGAGGAAGGTTCGACGAGCCCAGCGTCGAACCAGGTCAGCCATACCCTCGGAGGGCCGTCACCGACGCTCACCGTCGAGCCCGGTGAGCTGGCGCCGAGCACGGTCGACCCCAGCACGACTGCTTACGAAGTGATCCTTCACTATGAAGACCTGATCCCCGGTACCTACGACTACGCCTGCTACAGCACGAACTCCGACACGGGAACCAACGTGCCCTTCAGAGAGGGCACAGTACAGCTCGACGAGAACGGGCAGGTGGGTGACTCGGTGAACCGGGACGACCAGCAGCTTTGCGTGAACTCGCAGGGCGGCCAGCTCTGGGTGGTCTTAACGAACGGTCCCAGCAACGATCATCACGGCGCACTGGATGCGCCTCGTCGCAACTGGCCCTCGGCGGCATGACGCGACGATCGGCGTCGCACAGTGAGCAGATAAGGAAGAGGACCTTCACTGTTGCACCCGGTTTCGGATACTCTAAGCGCTAGCGTTTACCGGCTCTGACGGAACCAGTGAGCGCTCATCATCGTGGGCTACTGAGAGGGCGGGGGCTCCTAAGTGCTGCGCTTCGTGAAGCAGAGGAAGCGTGCCTCGGCGTCGGTCGCTGTCGTGACGGCGGCGGCTGTCGCGTTGGGCATCGTGGCGTTCTCGCATCCCGGGTTTACGACGACCGATGTGGATATGCACGATGGTGGTGTCTGGGTTACGAATCTTGAGTTGAGCCAGTTGGGGCACCTGAACTATCAGGCGCAGGAGCTCGACGCGGGGCTGTCGGTTCCTTCTGAGAGTTTCGATGTCGTGCAGGACGACGGCACGGTCATCCTGATCGACAACACGAACATGAGCTTGAACCCCGTGCATACGGGTCAGGCGAGCTTCCGGGGCGATATTCCATTGCCCGGTACCGTCTCGGTCACGCTGCGAGGCGGCACGCTCACTGTGCTCGATGAGCTCGACGGTCGCCTGTGGGCCGTCGAGGCCGACTCCGTGGCTTCCCTCGATCTTGTCGAGCAAGATCCGCTCTACGTGCTCGGGGCAGGAGCGGCGGTAACCACTGACGAAGAGGGCAACGTGCATGCCGTCTCCGTAGAGTATGGGGCCGAATATCAGTGGGTAAGCGGCGAGGTCGGTTACGAGCTGGTGTCCGAACGGCAGCGCGACGGCTTTGCCGACGCCGACCGGTTGAGTGTCACGGCCGTTGGCGAGACGCCGATCGCCCTGGACGCCGCGGCAGGAACACTGTTCCTGCCGGGAACTGTCGTCGATGTGCCAAGCGAATCGATGCTCCAGCATGCGGGTGTCGGGAGTTCCGAGGTGGTGCTCGCTTCCGGATCCGAACTCATCCGTCAGCCGTTGAGCGGCGGGGATGCCCGAGTCGAACGTTTCGCGAGCGGCGGGCTCGCAGTCGCACCCGTCCAGACGGACACCTGTGTCCACGCCGCCTGGCCGGGTGACGCTCGCGTTGTGCGCCTGTGCGATGACGAAAGCGCCGGCCTCGATGAGCAGATCGAGCTTCCGCTCAGTGACGGTGTTGTGTTTCGTGAGCATCGTGGTGTTGTTGCGTTGAATGA
>NZ_CAMEFJ010000117.1 GCF_945915485.1 uncultured Agrococcus sp. | reverse complement strand
GCGATCGTGATCTGCTCGCCCGATTCCACGCGACGCAGCAACTCGGACAGTCGCGTCTTTGCTTCCTGCACATTCACCGTCAGACTCATGGCCGCACTTTAGCATGGTCTGGTCAAGTTGACCAGACCAGATGGAATGCCCTGGAGCGAGAAGCAAAATAGCATTCGAATAGCGCTCGCACAGCACCTTTTGCAAGAGTGGACTTGTGATTGAAGACGCAATTGACGATCTGATGCAGATCTACGTGATCCCGTTCGGGCTCACCCTCATGTGGGGCGCGCTCGGTGGAGCGGCCGCGCTGATCATCCTGCGAGCCATCTCTGCCGCCGTTACGCGCAGCCGCTCGAGGTCCAAGCAGGTCGTCAAGCGGCTCGGTACGCCGGTGTTCGCACTCGTGTTCGTAACGGTCGCGTGGAGCTCCGCAACCATCATGCGCATCCCGCACTATTGGGATGAGGGAGTTACGGCGAACATCCATCACACGATGCAGATCGTGACGATCGTCGCGGTGGCGTGGCTGCTGATCGCGCTCGTGCAAGCGGTGAGCGACGCGCTGCTCGCGCGGTTCAAGACCGACAAGGCGACGGAGCGCCGAGCGCGGAGAGTGCAGATGCAGGTGCAGCTGATGCGCCGCATTCTGAGTGCGCTCATCGTCGTCATGGCGATCGGGTCGGTGCTGTTCACGTTCGAGCAGCTGCGCATCGCCGGTACGTCGCTGCTCGCCTCTGCGGGTCTTGTTTCGGTTGTCGCTGGTCTTGCGGCGACGAGTGCGTTGACGAACGTGTTCGCCGGTATGCAGCTGGCGTTCTCCGGTGCGATCAACCTGCACGACATTGTGGTGGTCGAGGACGAGTGGGGGCGCATCGAGGAGATCACGCTCACCTACGTCGTCGTTCGGATCTGGGACGACCGACGCCTCGTGCTGCCTTCGACCTACTTCACGACGACGCCGTTCACCAACTACACGCGAACGACGATCGAGAAATACGGCACGATGTTCATTCACGTGGACTGGACCGTGCCGCTCGATGAGATGCGCGAAGAGCTGCAGCGTATCGTCGAGGGCAGCGAGCTGTGGGATGGGCGCCTTGCGATTCTGCAGGTCACGGATGCCCGCGAGGGCCTCCTGGAGATTCGCGTCATCGTGAGTGTCGATGATGCAGCGATTACCGCCGACCTGGTCAACCACGTTCGCGAGCTCCTGGTGGTCTGGATCAAGGAGAACCACCCGAGCGCAATTCCGTACCAGCGCGTTCGCGAAACGCAGGAAGCGCTGCCGAAGTCGAAGAAGAAGCCGCGTGAACCCACCGGTTCGACACCCATTCAGGGGCTTTTCTACGGCAGTGACGAGGCCGAGGCACGGCGAGAGCAGTTCACGAAACCCATGGACATCGTGGAGGCTGAGTCGAACGTGGAGGACGCGGAGGAAGTTGCCGGCGAGCTCGATCGTCAAGTCGACGATAAGGGCTGAACGGTACGTCACCTGCTGTTCACCGAGATCACGTACGCTTCGAACCCGTGTCTCAACTGAACCGCAGTATCGGCCCGGTGGGTGCCGTGTCGATCGGCCTCGCGGCCATGATCGGCGCGGGGTTGTTCTTCGTGTGGGGGCCCGCTTCGGCCATCGCGGGAGCGTGGCTGCCCGCGGCACTCGTGCTGGCCGGTGTCGTCGCGACTGTGAATGCGCTCTCGACAGCGCAGCTCGCGATGGAGCACCCGGTTTCGGGCGGCGCATACGCCTATGGGCGGGCGGAGGCGAAACCCTGGATCGGGTTCAGTGCGGGCTGGATGTTCGTGACGGGGAAGACCTTCTCTGCGGCGGCCATCGCGCTTGTCGCAGCCAGGCACATCGATCAGGACGGGGCTGCTGCGTGGGCGGTCATTGCGCTCGTGGCGCTTGCGATCGTGAACATCCTCGGCATCAGGCTCACGTCGGCGATTTCGACCGTCATCGTCGTGCTCGTGCTCGCTGCGGTCGTCTTCGCGCTCGTCTGGAATGCGTTCGGCAACGCGTCGACGTTGACGCAGGTCAGCGATTCGACCTCGGTCGTCGCCGACTCGGATTCGCTTATGGCCGCTTTCGGGCTCGGAACCGTTCCGGCCCTCGGCGTGCTGCAGGCAGCAGGCATCCTCTTCTTCGCCTTCGCCGGATACGCGAGGATGGCGACGCTGGGGGAGGAAGTCCGCGATCCGCGCAGGACCCTACCGCGCGCGATCGTCACAGCGCTCGTCATCGTGCTGGTGCTGTACGGGCTGGTCGCGTTCGCCGTCACGGGCACGTTCCGTGACCGCCTGCCGGAGTCGATGACGCCCGTGGCCGACCTCGTCGGGCATCCCGTTCTCCACATCGTCTTGCTGGCGGCCGCGGTCGTGGCGTGTCTCGGGTCGCTCATGGGCATCCTGGCCGGCTTGAGTAGAACGTCGATGGCCATGGCGCGCGACGGCGAGCTGCCGGGTGTGCTGGGCAAAATCAATGCGAGGACGCGAACACCGGTCGTGGCCGAGATCGCCTGCACGTGCTTGGCGATCATCGCCGTCGTGACGCTGCCTCCGAGCGGTCTTGTCGCCTTCTCTTCGACGTTCGTGCTCGGCTATTACGCTGTCGCGCACTTCGCTGCGATCAGGATGCGCGCGCGACTTGCCGATGCCGGTTCCGGGCCGAGGATGTGGCTGCCGCGCTGGCTGCCGTGGTTCGGGCTCATCAGCTGTCTTGTGATCGTGCTGACGCTCTCCTGGGTCGGAGTTGTTGCAGCGATCGCCTGGCTCGGGCTCGGACTCCTGTTCCGGCGTACGTTCGCGAGTCGCTGAAGCTCTGCACTGGGATGTGACCGCTAGTCGATCTCGTCGCTGTCGCTTGACTGCGGACGCATCGTGCCGACTTTCATCATCGCCGAGAACCGTTCGTCGAGCGTCTGCCGTTCTTCTTCCAGAATCTTGGCGGCGAGTTTGCGTTTTCCCTTTGCGAGAGCCAGCGCGTATCTCCTGTACGACTTTGTGACGACATCGACCTGGCCGTCGGCGACGACCTTGCCGCTGTCGAGCCAGATGGCCCGAGTGCACATCGCTTCGACTGTGCGGCTCGAGTGGCTGACGAGGAAGCCTGTTCCCGCGCGCTCCATCATGTCGTACATGGCGTTCTTCGAGCGTTGGATGAACGCCGCGTCTCCCGTCGCAAGCGCCTCATCGATCATGAGAATGTCGGGATCAGCGGCAACGGAGATCGCGAACCGCAGCCTCGCTTTCATGCCGGCCGAATAGGTGCGCATAGGTCGCCTGATCGAATCACCGATGTCTGCCAGTTCGACGATACGAGCTCTGCGCTCCTTCGCGTCGGCGGGGGAGAGCCCCATTGCCAAGAGCCCGAGACGAATGTTCTCGACTCCGGACAGATTCGGAATCAACGCTGCACGAACACCCAGGAGGTTGGGGCGGCTTCGCGCCAAGACTGTGCCGGAGGTCGGCGTCTCGACGCCGGCGAGGAGACGCAGCAGCGTGCTCTTTCCTGAGCCGTTACGGCCGATCAGCCCTATGAACTCGCCTTCGCGAGCGATCAGCGAAATGCCTCGAACAGCTTCGAATACCGTGTGCTGCACGCCGAATCCGAAGGGGAGTCGTTTGCCGTCCTCTCGATCGACTGCAACTCGGTATTCGAGTTCGACATCGCTCGCCAGCAGGGTGACGTCGCCCGGAATAGGGAGTTCGCCCCTTGAACGATCGTCGTCACTGTTGTTCTCTGCCATACGACTCCTCCCCTCGCCAGAAGAAGAAGAAACCGACCAGTAGGAGACCGATGGCCCAAGCCGACAGGAGAATCCACTGGTAGGCGGAGGGAACCGCGCCATCGATGAGAGCTGTCCTATACATCATCAGCACTTGGTAGACGGGGCTGAACTCGATGATCGCCAGGATCTCCGGTCGATCTTCCAGTCTCGATACGAGCGGGAAAATGACGCCCGACCCGTACAGCAGAATTCGCGAGAAGAACGACATGGCCTTCGCGAGGTCGGGCATCAAGTGACCGAGGCGTGCGAACAGGAGGTAGAGTCCGAAGTCCATGATGGTCTGCAGCGCCAGAATCGCGGGGAAAAGCAGCCATGTCACCTGCGGGAGTGCATGGGGAGGCAACGCGACGATGATCACGAACATCGCGATGATCGCCGGTATGCGCTGGAGGAAGTTGTGGACGAGGGATGCGACCGCGAGGGAGGCGCGCGGGAACTGGAAGGCCCGAATCGTCGACTTCGACGACTTGATCAGGTTAACGCCGTTATTGACTGCCGAGCTGGTGAGCTGGAACATGAAGACACCGATGATGACGAACGCGGTGTAATTGTCCACACCTCTGCTCATTTCGAGCACCACCCCGAAGACCAGCCAGTAGAAGGCGGCGTCGAGGCACGGACGCAGGATGAACCAGAACGAGCCAAGCCTGTTGCCGATGTTCTCGGTCTCGACCTTGCTCTTCGACTCCCACCAGATGAAGTGTCGTCGTTGCCACAGCCGTTTGAAGTATTGGCCGAGGGGTGGGCGTCCGCTCACTTCGTGCAGGTGGTCGAGAGCGTAGCGCTGCTCAACTCTCTGCACGAACTCCGTTCTGCGAGCAGCACTGAGTGCACGCTGCTCGCGGCGGCGCACTGAGGGGACGCTGCCTTCAGCCTCAGCGTTCACACTTGCATCGCTCAAAGCAGACCGAGTTCCTTCCGGCAGGCAGCGCTAACGCGGCTGCGGATACAACGAATAAGGGGCAAGACTACATCTTTCCATAGCACGGCACAGACCGTTATCGCACGGCACACAGAGCACGGAAGGCTGCTCGTTCGATGCGAAGCACAATGACAAGGATACGCCGAAACGAGCGGTGCAGACGTATTGCTCATGTTTATCGCAAGCCGAGATCGACCCTGCGCGACTCAGCGATTGCGACCTTCGGGTTATTGCCACGAAAACAATCCACCGGATTGCGCCCTTCCGGGCTACTTCCACGAAAACAATCCACCGGATTGTTTTCCATCACACACAGCTGCACATCTTCCACGAATGCGATTCATCGAATCGAATTTCCTCCGCCGCTTTCCAGAGAGCTGCACCGCGCATCCCCACTACAGCGCCCTACTGGTTCACCTCTTACGAGACCTGCGTCTCGCTGCGGTCGCCAGACCATTCGGTGTGGAAGCTGCCGTCGCGGTCGACGCGACGGTACGTGTGCGCACCGAAGAAGTCGCGCTGCCCCTGAATCAGCGCCGCAGGCAGGCGGTCGGCACGCAGCCCGTCGTAATACGCAAGAGAAGAAGAGAACGCGGGGGAAGGGATGCCCGATCCTGCCGCGTACTGCACGACACGACGCCAGGCGTCCTGGGCGTTTGCGACGGCATCCGTGAAGAACGGCGCAACGACGAGCGCCTCGAGCTCCGGGTGCTCAGCGTAGGCTTCCGTGATGCGCTCGAGGAAGCGCGCGCGGATGATGCAGCCGGCCCGCCAGATGCGGGCGATCGCGCCCTTGTCGATGGCCCAGTCGTAGTGCTCTGCACCGGCGATGATCTCGTCGAAGCCCTGCGAGTACGCGATGATCTTCGAAGCGTAGAGCGCGAGCCGAACATCCTCGATGAACGCATTCGGGTCGGAGACCGACTCGGGAGCGGGTCCGGGCAGATCGGTCGCGGCTGCACGCTGTGCCAGCTGCGAGGAGAGCGAACGAGCGAACGTCGCCTCTGCGATGCCGGACACGGGAACACCCAGTTCGAGGGCGGTCTGCACCGTCCACGCACCGGTTCCCTTGGCACCCGCGGCGTCGAGAATGAGGTCGACGAGCGGCTTGCCGGTTTCGGCGTCGACCTGACGCAACACGTCAGCCGTGATCTCGATGAGGTACGACTCGAGCTCGCCCCGATTCCACTCTTCGAAAATGTCGGCGATCTCGGCGGGGCTCTTGCCCGTGCCCCGGCGAATCAGATCGTACGCCTCGGCGATGAGCTGCATGTCGGCGTACTCGATGCCGTTGTGCACCATCTTCACGAAGTGGCC
>NZ_CAMEFJ010000116.1 GCF_945915485.1 uncultured Agrococcus sp. | reverse complement strand
ACGGGATGCCCCAGATGCGCGAGCATCCTCCTCACGATGCGATTGCGGCCCGAGTGCAGTGTCAGCTCCACCATCGACTGCTTGCCGCGGTTGCCTTTGACCCTCGCCGCATCGGCCTGAATGAACCCGTCGTCGAGTTCGAAACCGCGCAGCAGCTCCGCGATCGTGCCGCCCGTGACTCGCCCCTGCACGAGCGCGACGTAGGTTTTCTGGACTTCGAACGATGGATGCGCGAGCCTGTGGGTGGCTTCGCCGTCGTTGGTCAGCAGCAGCAGTCCGTGCGTCTCCTCATCGAGCCTGCCGACGTTGAATAGACGCTCATCGTACGCTTTGGAGTAGCGCCGCAGGTCGGGCTTGCCGTGTTCGTCGCGCATCGTCGAGACGACACCGGCGGGCTTGTTCAGCATGACGTATCGTTTCGACGCGTCCAGCTGGATCGCTTTGCCGTCGACCGTGACCCTGGCATCCTTCGTGATGCGCGTGCCGAGTTCGGTGACGCGTTTGCCGTCGACGGTTATGCGCCCGTCGACGATCATGTCTTCGACCACCCGGCGGCTCGCGACGCCCGCCGCCGCGAGCACCTTCTGGAGTCGCTCCGGCTGCTCGCTCACTGATCCTCCTCCGGAGAGTCGGGCAGCAGCGGCGAGATGAGCGGCAGCTCGGTGATGTCGTTGATGCCCAGCAGCGTGAGCAGCTGATCGGTCGTGCGGTAGTGGATGGCGCCGCTGTCGGGGTCGGTGAATGCCTCCTCCACGAGCCCTCGTGCCATCAGGGTGCGCACAACCGAATCGACGTTGACCGCGCGGATGGCCGCAACCTGACTCCTGGTGATGGGCTGCTTGTAAGCGATGACCGCGAGCGTTTCGAGGGCCGCGTGCGACAGTTTCGAAGGCGTGACGGTCGAGACGAAATCTGCCACGACGTCGTCGTAGAGTTCCCGAACGTAGAGACGCCATCCGCCGCCGACTTCGCGCAGCTCGAATCCGCGCTCCGGGCCATCGCCCTCACCGTCGTAATCGGCGCGCAGACGATCAATCGCGTCCTTCACGGCGGCGACGGGCTCCTGCAGTGCGGCAGCGAGGTGCGTGGGAGATTGCGGCTCGTCGGCGATCGTGAAAATCGCTTCGAGTTTGCGGTCGATGTCGGTCATGCTGCAGTCAAGACTACGGCACGGCAACGAGTTTCACGCGGGGTCGAACGCTTCGAGAATGACGGCTTGAATCGCCTCGCCGATGATGCGGGCTCCTTCC
Source organism: uncultured Agrococcus sp. (assembly GCF_945915485.1). Classification (GTDB taxonomy): domain Bacteria; phylum Actinomycetota; class Actinomycetes; order Actinomycetales; family Microbacteriaceae; genus Agrococcus. The sequence continues at coordinate 4,900 of NZ_CAMEFJ010000116.1, read as the reverse complement.
TCAGTCGGATGCACCCCGTCGTATGCCATGCCCTCGACGAATCGTCCGTCCTCGTCGCGCAGATCCACCGTCGAGTCGACCCAGAACCAGCCGTTTTCGCTGGCGATGTTCTCGAGCCGCGCGTTGAGTTGCTCAGCAGTTCCGGGCGACGGGTCGATCGGCGGCACCGACGACAGCACGACGTTCGAGACACCTGCGCTGTCGACGATGGCTGTGAGATTCTCGGCGATCTGCTCGGGAGGCGTCCCCATCCCGTCATTCGTGCCCGCGAGGATCACCAGGACATCCGCGTCGAACGGCTCCGTGATCCCCTCTGCCATCTGCCCGGTCGTCGCGCCCCACACGGCCCAACCGCCGACGTATTCGATGCTCGGCCCAGCGGCGTAGCTGACCCATGACTCCTGGCCGGGATCACCCCCGTCGATATCGGGGCTGTCGGCGGCCGTGATCGAATCACCAACGGCCGCCATACGGATGATGCCGTCGGTCGCGGTGACGCTGGGAGTCGCGGGAGCTTCCGGCCGGTCTCCGGTCGTGCAGGCGGCCAGCAGCAGGCAGACCGCACCCGCCAAGAGCATCCGGGCCGTGCGCACCATGCATCAACGCTAACGAACTCGCCCGGCGGCACTCAAGGACTCGGGTGCCGTGTCACTGCTACTCGACGCTCACCGCTTCCAGGACGGCAGCATGAATGGCCTCGCCGATGACGCGTGCGCCGTCCTGTGTCGGGTGCACTCCGTCGTACGTCATGCCTTCTGCGAATCGCTCGCCTTCACGCAGTCCCGCCGATGAATCCACCCAGGTCCAGCCGTTCTGCCTGGCGGTGATCTCCAGCGATTCGTTCAGTTGCAACGTGTTCTCTATAGCCAGATCGTTCGGTGGCACGGAGGACAGCACAATCGTCTCCACCCCTGCCCTGTCGACGATCGATCTGAGACCGGAATCGATCTCCTCGCGGGATATCCATTCGGCGTCATTCGTGCCGGCAAGAATCACCAGGACGTCGGCTTCGAACGGGACGGTTACGGCTTCGGCCATCTGCGAGATGGATGCACCCGGCTCCGCCCATCCGCCGACGAGCTCGACATCTGGGCCGATCGCATAGTGCACCCACGACTCGAGCCCTGGCACTCCGCCGGCGAGGTCCGGGCTGTCTCCCGCCGTGATGGAGTCACCGACTGCCGCCATGCGGATCACATCGACGGCGGCGTCCGTGGCTGGCGGGAGATTCTCCTGTGGCGTTTCGACGCAACCGGTCAGCGCGAGGCAGACACCGACAGCCAGCAGCATCCGCGTAGTACGGATCATGTGTCCACGGTAGCGGTGTGGGCAATGACCTCTTCGATAATCACGTTCCAGAGCGGTTCGGGAGGATACTGGTGCCCCATTCCGTGCAACGGCACCAATCGTGCGTTCGGGATCTCCTCCGCAATCACTGCAGCATGAGCGTAGGGGAACAACGGGTCTTCCGTCCCGTGCATGACCAGGGTCGGAGCGGAGATCTCGCTGAGTCGCTTGTTCGTCGTCTCCCCGCTCTCCGCGATCCAGTGGTTCGACTGCATGGCGGCCATATCCGCGGTGCGGGCGTAGGCGCTGGCAGCGATGTGCCGCATGCGCTCGGCGTCGAAGGGAACACTGCCCGTGAATGGCCTCTCCCCCTCGACCATCGCCCCGATAGCAGCAGTTCTGTCGGACCAGTCAGGGTCGGGAGCATCGCCATCGAACACCGTTGCGAGCCGCGACTCCATCGGCGGTAAATCGGGACGATCCTCTCCACCCGCAACGGCAGGTGAGGTCGACTGCAGGATCAATCCCGCCACACGTTCGGGATGATCGAGCGCAAGTCGTTGCGCAATGGCACCACCCATCGAGACCCCGAAAACGTGTGCCGTGTCTACGCCGAAGCCATCCAGCACCGCGAGAGCGTCTGCTTCCAGGTCGGCACTCGTGTATCCGGGTTCTCCGACCGGATAGTTCGTGGACCGTCCGGTGTCTCGCAGGTCGTAGCGGATGACGAAACGTTCGGCTTGGGCGATACGGGAGCAGAACTCGTCTTCCCAGAAGTCCATTGACCCGGCAGCGCCGCAGATCAGGAGAATAGCGGGATCTGTTGGCCTGCCAAACGACTCGGCGCAGATCTTCGCTTCATCGGACGGCACGAATCGTTCACCGGATCGCAGGCGCATAACCCCACTCTAAACTATCAAAGATATAGTGATTACTATATTTACAATAGCGATGGAGGTGACCGATGGCTAGATCCTATGGCGAGGGATGCCCGATAGCTTTATCGCTCGATATCCTCGGCGAGCGATGGGCGCTACTGGTCGTGCGTGAGTTACGCCTGGGGTCACGTCGCTATCGTGACCTGGAGGAGGCGCTGCCTGGAATCACGCCGGCCGTGCTTTCGCGGCGTTTGCGGTCGCTCGAGGAGACAGGAGTTCTGTCGCGTCGTCAGCTACCGCCGCCGGCATCCGTGCAGGTGTACGCACTTACTTCGTGGGGTGCGGAGCTGGAACCGGTGTTCCAGGCGCTTGCCCGCTGGGGTGTGAGATCACCAGTGGTGCCGCTCGCGGGTGAAATCAGCGCCGACTCTGTCATGCTCGGCCTTCGCACCTTCTTCAACAGCGAGCATCGAGGGCGAGAGTCGTGGACTGCGACGTACTCGATCTGGCTGGATCGCAACCAGTATTGGCTACGGATCGAAGAGGGTCTGCTGGTGGATCTGATTCGAGGTTCGTCGGCCGAGGATCCCGATGTCCTCGTACGCACATCCAAGACCGCATGGCAGGAAGTGCTCGGGCGCAAGCAGCCGCTGCTACGGGCCATGGCTGCTGAAACGCTCGAAGCGTCCGGAGATCTCGACGCTCTGCAGCGGCTCATCGACGCGGCCGGTCGACCCGCTACCTCAGAGCAATCACTACTCGACAGTTGAGCCTGCAACCCCCGGCAGCAAATGCGGGCCCCGGCAGCAACCGCGGGGAGCCGCATCGGATGTAGGCGAGCCAAACGGCCAAGGCGCAACGCTGTCACGATGACCGAACTGTTGAATAATTCATCATTTACGGCTAGGCTACCCGTGCGTATCTCAATGAGGAGTATCACTATAGGTAAGAAAACGAACTATGGAAAAGTTCCAGGTAGAGCAGCCATCGCCGCCGTTCTAACGTTCAGCTTTGTATTCGCCTGGCCGCAAGGAGCGTTTGCCGCAAAGGCCGAAGGCTACCGCGAATGCACTGGAGCACAAACTGTCCGCGTGGTTTCAAGCACTTACGAAACAGGTATACCTGGGCTATTCATGCTCACGCACACTGCAAACGGCCAAGCCATAGGAAGATATACCACTGCGGGTCATAATTCCACGAATAGCGGTTCACTCGCTGCGAATTGGACGGTCGAGACAAATGGTGGAATCAATAGTGCAAGCGCGAGCTGCGCACTCTGACGAGTTCACAGATGCAATGTGACAAAAGCGTTTTCACTCATTCAAGCGCTGTGGTGAAGGCAGTAAGCACCACGGTACTGGTTGGCGCAATTGTTACAGGATGCTCGCAGCAAGATCATTCAAGCGCGCCCCCTTCTGACGAATCAAATTCCGGAGGGCCGCTAGTGTCGGAACTCAATGCGGCGGAGACAGAGCTATACGAGCTAGGTATCCAAACGATGGCTGAGTTTTTTGAAGTTGACCCTTCAGAACGAGGCGATGTCGTGCGATGGGTGCTGTTGGAAGACCAAAATGACGCAGTAGATGCGTGCATGACTGAGTTGGGTTACACGGTCACAGAAAACAGTGGAGTGGATGCCCCTCCCGAGCAACTTGACGCCGTGCTTCGAGACCAGTTCGTGTGCTTTTCACAGTATCCTCAACATCCAGCTTACTTAAGAGAATGGGGAGAAGAACAGCTCAACGCCCAGTATGACTGGACGGTTGAGGCGCTCATTCCCTGCATCGAAAATGCCGGTTACTCGATCAGCAATGTACCGAGCCGGGCGACTTTTGTAGAAGAATGGCGGGCTACTCCGTTCTATCCCATGAGTCAGTTGCCCGATCATGCCGTGGAAGAACTCAACGGTCAATGCTTACAACAAGCTCCAACGGCTGTGCTGTGGGAGGGCGTCAGCCCCGCGGACTGGGAACCAGGTATGTCGGAGGTCATCTCGAACGATGGGTTGTGAATTCAGGCGGGTACCTGGGCTGTGATGCTGTCACATTGACCGGCACGCTGCAGAAGTATCACCCTGTAACCCATGGGCCGCCAGATTGGTGCGAATTTCAGAATTCTGCCTGCTTTCGGCAGCCCACCCCCACTCCAGCCCCTTGGCTCAGCCCACTCAAGGTGTAGGCAGCCGACAGACTGCAGAACCGCTGCCGCTCCTCTGCATCACAGTGAAGCGCAGAGGAGCGTGCAAGCGAAAGCCGCGACGAGCATCCGGGCTGTGCGGACCATGCGTCAAAGCTAACGAACGCTCCCCCTCTCGCTCAATGCATTGACAGCACAATCTATTCGACCAGCTTGCCGTCCTGCGAGACGTCGCGGATCAGTGCTGCAATCTCGGGCGAAGCCTCACCGACCGGTTCCTGCGTGACGGAGCCGTCGGCCGACCACACCATGTTCACCCGCAGCGCCGCATCCTGCTCGGGGTAATCGGAGCGGTTGTGGCAGCCCCGCGTCTCGCGTCGCTCGAGCGCCGACTGCAAGGTCGCTCTCGCCGCGAGAATCGACGCCTTGAGATCGAACGCGTGAGCAAGGTCGTAGTAGCCGGCGATGTCGGGATGCACGCCCAGCTTGCCAGCGCGCTCCTCGATCTCGTCGAGCTGCGCAAGACCCTCAAGCAGACCTTCTTCGCTTCGTACGACACCGCAGTGCTCCGTCATCATGTTGCGCAGTTGCCGCTGCAG
>NZ_CAMEFJ010000115.1 GCF_945915485.1 uncultured Agrococcus sp. | reverse complement strand
GTTCCTCGACCTCGGCATCCATCGCGGCCATGGCCGACGTCTCCGACGCTTCTGTCTCGGCGGCCAGATTCGCCTCGAATCGCTTGCGTCGATGCCCCAGCCAGAGCGCAAGGCCCATGATCACGACCATCGTGCCGTAGACCACGATCGAGAACGGCGACTGCACGAGATACATCGGATCGGAGTTGCCCAGCTGCATCGACTGCCGCAACCGCTCCTCGGCCATGGGCCCGAGGATCGCGCCGACGACGAGAGGAGAGATCGGATAGCCGAGCCTGCGCAGCAGGAACCCGACGACACCGAGCGCGAACAGCACGCCGATATCGAACACCGTGAAGTTCGCGGCGTACGCTCCGAGACCGGCGAAGACGAGAATCCCCGAGTAGAGGTACGGCCGCGGGATCTGCAGCAGCTTCACCCAGATGCCGACCAGCGGCAGGTTCAGCACGATGAGCATGAAGTTGCCGATGTACAGGCTCGCGATGAGCGCCCAGACGAGCGTCGGCTGGTTGTCGAACAGCTGCGGCCCGGGACGGATACCGTACGTCTGGAACGCGGAGATGATGATCGCCGCGGTCGCGGACGTCGGGATGCCGAGGGTCAGCAGCGGAACGAGCACGCCTGCTGCCGCAGCGTTGTTCGCGGACTCGGGCCCTGCAACGCCTTCGATGGCGCCCTTGCCGAACTGCTTCCTGTGCTCTCCTTTCGCGAGCTTGCGCTCGGTCGCGTAGGAGAGGAACGTGGCGACGTCCGCGCCACCGGCGGGGATCGTACCGATGGGGAATCCGATCGCAGTGCCGCGCAGCCACGGTTTCCAGCTGCGCTGCCAGTCGGACTTCCGCATCCAGGAGCGCCAGCCCTTCGTGATCGGGATGAGCGGTATCTGCCCGCCGCGCAGGCGTGAAGCGACGTAGAGCGCCTCGCCCAACGCGAAGAGACCGACGGCGACCAGGACGACGTCGATGCCGTCGCCGAGCTGTGCGGAACCGAACGTGAAGCGCGCCTGACCGGTCAGCGTATCCGTGCCGACGAGGCCTATCAGCAAGCCCATCGACAGCGATGCGAGACCGCGCCAGACGCTCGATCCCATCAGGGCACCGACCGTCAGGAATGCAACGACCATGAGCGCGAAGTAGTCGGCGGGCCCGAGCCTGATCGCGAGCTGCGCGATCGTAGGAGCCAAGAGCGTCAACAGTGCCGTTGCGATCGTTCCGGCGATGAACGAGCCGATGGCCGCTGTCGCAAGGGCCGCTGCGCCGCGCCCCATCCTGGCCATCTTGTTGCCCTCGAGGGCCGTGACGATAGAGGCTGCCTCGCCGGGGGTGTTCAGCAGAATCGATGTCGTCGACCCGCCGTACATGCCGCCGTAGTAGATGCCGGCGAAGATGATGATCGCAGCGGTGACATCGAGCGAGTAGGTCAGCGGCAGGAGCAGTGCGACCGTCATGGCCGGCCCGATGCCGGGCAGCACGCCGACTGCGGTGCCGAGCACGACGCCGACGAAGGCGTAGAGCAGGTATTCGGGCTGCATCGCGGTTGCGAAGCCCTGCATGAGCAGTTCGAGAGCGTCCATCAGATGCCGATCCAATTCGTGAGGGTGCCCGTGGCCGGCAGCGAGAGGCCGAGCCAGGCGCCGAACGCGAACTGCGTTATCGCGCCGATGACGAAACCGACGATGATCGCCATCCACCAGCGTTTCGCGCCGAGCGCGATTGCGGCGCCCGCGAACAGGATGGTGATCGCAAGGGGCCAGCCAAGGTGCGGGATGGTCACAACGAGTGAGAGGAAGGATGCGCCGACGATTGCGACCGTGCCCCACGACGACTTCGCTTCTGCGTCGACGTCCTCGCCCTCTTCCGCCTGCCCGTACCGGCCCCGGAACTGGGCTAGCAGGATCCCGAGCGAAGAGACGAGCATGAGGATGCCGACGGCGTACGGGATCGCACGTGCGCCGATTGCGCTAGAAGACCCGATCGGTTCGCGGATCGTGCCGGCGAACAGGATGACGCCTACTGAGATCGCGAGCAACAGCCCGGCGAACGCCATCGACTCGATGCGATGGGCACGCGAGGGCCCCGTGGAGCGTGCCCCCGGCACGCCCGAAGGCGTGCCGGGGTTGTGCTGCGTCATTCGAGCAGGCCGATCGTGGTCAGCGTCTCCTGTGTCGTCTCGATGTTCTCGGTCAGGAACTCGTCGAATTCCGCTCCCGAGAGGAACGCGTCGTCCCAGCCGTTGGTCTCGAGCAATTCCTGCCATGTCGCAGAGCCCTGGAGCTGCTCGACGAGGTCTTCCAGCAGTGCCCTGTCCTCTTCGGAGACGTCGCCGGGAGCGACGACGCCGCGCCAGTTCGTCAGCTCGACGTCGATGTCCGATTCGATGAGGGTCGGAGTGTCCGGCAGCATGTCGATGCGGTCGGCGCTCGAGACCGCGAGCGGTCGGAGACTGCCCGCTTCGATCTGTTCGATGAATTCGCCGACACCGGAGATACCGGCCATCGCGTTCTCTCCCAGCAGCATCGTGACGGCTTCACCGCCGCCCGAGTTCGGAACGTAATTGAGCATCCCGGGAATCTCAGCCGCGGAGACCCCCGATTCGGAGAGCAGCAGTCCGGCGAGTATGTGGTCGATGCCGCCCGCAGAGCCTCCTGTCACCGAAACGCCCTGACCCTCTGCGATGATCGCGTCGACCAGATCACCGACCGATTCGAACTCGCTGGCAGCGGGCACGACGATCACGAGCGCCTCTTCCGTCAGCCTTGCGATGGGTGTCGTGTCCTCGATGCGGACATCGCTCGCATTCGTCTCGACCGCACCCACCATGACGGCGCCCGTCACCATGAGCGTGTGCGGGTCGTTCTCGTTTGCGAGCGAAGCGAGGCCGACCGTGCCGCCCGCGCCACCGATGTTCGTCACGGGAGCCGAATCGGCCAGGTCCTCCGCCGTGACAACCTGCGACAGCGCTCTCGCGGTCTGGTCCCAACCACCGCCGGGGTCGGCCGGCGCGATGAGATTCACGCTCTGCAGGGCTGCGTCGCCGCCACCGTCGTCGCCGTTCGATGAGCAGGCGGTCAACGCCAGTGAGAGCGCCGAAATCGCGGCCACTGTCATGGTCGCTGCCCTTGTTGCCCGACGCGGACGCCGGTCCGAGCTGAGAACGGGTTGTCGCATTTCTCCTCCTTGAGATTCGATCGTCGCCTCGACGTTCGTGGGGGAGAATCTATGCGAATTCCATGCGGGCGGCCGAGTTGTGTTCTTTGTGTTCACCCGGGAGTCGGTGATTGTTGTCGATTGGTTACAATCCAGCCATGCGGACGATGTCGTTTCACAGGCAACTGCTGGTGCTGCAGACCGTTGTCATGCTCATCATCGTGCTGGGAGCCGGTGCGACGGCGGCGTGGGTGCAGGAGCGGGTCATTCGCGACGCCTACGTCGACCGTATGATCGGTGTCGCGCAGTCCGTCGCTCAGCTCCCGGTGATCCGGGAGGCGCTCGATCACGACGAGCCCTCGCTTGCGGTCCAGCCGATCGCCGAGGTCGTGCGCGAGGCCTCCGACGTTACCTACGTCGTCGTGACCGACGCCGACGGAATCCGGTTCTCGCATCCGAACACAGCGCTGATAGGAGAGCGGGTGTCAACCGAGCCGGACGCCATCGTGACCGGCGAGATGTTCGTCGGTACGCAGACCGGCACACTGGGAGAGTCGTGGCGCGTGAAGGTGCCTATCATCGCGGATGACGGCACCGTGATAGGGCAGGTTTCGGTCGGCACGCTCGAGTCGCAGCTGCGCAGTGATTTCGTCGAGACGCTCTGGTGGTTGCTCGCGGCGATCGGCATCGCTGCGGTCTTCGGCGTCGTGCTGAACGCATGGCTTGCACGATACCTGCGCAAGCGGATCTTCGACCTCGAGCCGGCGGAGATCAAGGAAATGCTCGATCTTCGCGAAGCCACGCTGCACGGCATTGCAGAGGGGATCGTCGTCACCGACGAGGACGACGCGATAACGCTCGCGAACGACGCAGCGCTTCGGCTGCTCGATGTGCAGGATGAAGCCGATCTCGTCGGCGAGCTTCTCGGGCAAACACTCGATATCGACGTCGGGGTGCAAGAACAACAGGTCGCGCTGGTGGGGGAACGGATCCTGCTCGTTCGGTCGCACGAGGTCGATGTTCGCGGAACCCGGGTCGGCCACGCGATCATCCTCGTCGATCACACGGAGCTGGACGGCGCACTCCGTGAACTGCACGGCGTGCAGACCGCGAACGATTCGCTCCGCGCGCAGCAGCACGAGTTCGCGAATACGCTGCACACGATTCAGGGGCTCATCGAACTGGGCGAGAGCGAATCCGCCAGGAAGGTCATCGAAAGCGCTGGGGCGGGAGGGGCGCTCGGCGACCTGACGGGGCAGGCGGGCATCCGGGACCCGGAGGTCGCTGCCATGCTGCTCGGCAAGCGTGCGAGAGCGAAGGAGCTCGGCATCCGATTCGAAATAGCGGACGGCGCGCACCTGCCTGACGACGTCGGTGAGGACCCTGTGGCACGTCCCACCATCCTCGGCAATCTGATCGATAACGCATTCGAGGCGGTCGGCGTCGGCGGAACGGTCATCGTGAGCCTGGCTGCTGATGATGAACGAGTGTCAATGGCGGTCGAGGACTCCGGCCCCGGCATCGAGGAGAATATGCGCGATCGCATATTCGAACTCAGGGTGACCGGTAAGTCGCACGACGCAGGTAAACCGCACGGGCTCGCTCGCGGCTTCGGGCTCGCACTGGTGAAACGTCTCGTCACGAGGGCAGGAGGATGGGTATCCGTCGGCGACTCGACGCTCGGCGGCGCCGCGTTTCGGGTTACGATGCCGGCGACGGACAAGGGAGAGGGGTGACCGTGCACCGCACGCTCATCATCGAAGATGATCGGCAGGTTGCCGAGGTGACTCGCGGCTTCGTCGACCGGCATCCCGAATTCTCGGTCGTCGGAGTGGCCGGAACCGCATCCGGTGCGGTGGGTGCGATCGCGAGTCTGCACGTCGAACTCGTCCTGCTGGATATGCAGTTACCGGACGGACTCGGGCTGGATGTGCTGCGGGCCGTGCGCGCGCGGGGGTATCGCGGCGAGGTCGTCGCGCTGACTGCTGCGCGCGATGTCGACACGGTGCGAGAAGCCAGGCGGCTCGGCATCCGGCACTACCTCGTCAAACCGTTCACGATGAAGACGCTGCACGAACGCATGGACGAGGTCGCCGCAGCCCTGCAGCACAGCGCCGACGCACAGGAACTCGACCAGGGGAGCGTCGACAAGCTGATGACGGGCGCCGTGCCCGTACGGTCCGAGCGTGAACCGAAAACTCTCGCGCTGGTCGCCGACGCGCTGGAAAAGCGCGCGGAAGGCGCGTCCGCGGCGGTTATAGGGGAGGAACTGGGGCTCTCTCGTGTCAGCGCGCGGCGACACCTCGAGCGGCTTGTGGAGGACGGGCGGGCATCCGTCACTCCCGCGTACGGAAAGGCGGGGCGGCCGGAAATGGTGTACTCCAGCACACAGGTCGGTTAGCGTGAATGTTCGAACGCGCGAACCGCGTCGATGAGGGATGCCGTGCTGCCGCGCCAGGGAGGGCCATGCCCGGGCAGCACGGTTGTCGCGTCGAGTTCCCGCAGCGCATCCAGTGAGCTGTCAGCCTGCGAGGGCTCGTCGGTGAACGGAGCCGGTTGGGGCGATCGCTTGCCGGTGAGCACGTGCCTCGTCGTGAGGGCGTCCCCCACGCACACGGCGTTCGCCGCGGGGAAGTGCACAGCTGCGCTGCCGGGGGAGTGACCCGGCAGATCGATGATCCGCGGGTTGCCCGGTAGGCCAGCCACCTCGGCGTCGTGAATAGAGCGAACCTCGGCAGGGTGGCGTGTGCGTCCTCCGAAGCGCGCACCGACCCCGAGGAAGCGTAGCGCCGCGCCGAGCCGCCACTCGGGGCCAGCGGTCTTCGGCGGCTTCTCCTTTCCGCGAGCCCGTGCGGCGTCGCCGGGATGCACGTAGACGGGTGTTCCGGACTCGCTGCGCAGTCGTTCCGCGAAGCCGATGTGGTCGACGTCGCCGTGGGTCAGGATCAGACCGGCGATGTCCCGCTCTCGTATTTCGAGTCGCCTGAGGATCTTGCGCAAGGGGCGGATGTGGCCGGGAAGCCCGGCGTCCACGAGCGTCGCCTTGTCGCCGTCGAAGAATAGATAGCAGGCGATCGTGTCGTCGCCGATGCGATGCAGTCCGGAAGCGATTTCCATAAAAGCTACGATAATTAGCCTTCATGGCTAATGTCAATAGCCT
>NZ_CAMEFJ010000114.1 GCF_945915485.1 uncultured Agrococcus sp. | reverse complement strand
CGCCGTGTGCGCGGCTCCCGAATCGGTGTCGTTCATAGGTCTTCCCCTTTCGGTGCGAGCGACGTGCTCTGCCGAGTGCATTTCGCGCGGTCACGCCGGCGCATAGCCCGAATTCACTGTATTTCTTGTAGTCGTATCTCGTTGCCCGCCGGGTCTCGGAAGGCGCAGTCGCGCACACCGTACGGCTGATCGATCGGCTCCTGCACGATGTCGGCGCCGGCGGCCTCGAGTTTCGCGAATGTGGCGTCCAAGTCTGTTGTTGCGAGGTTGACGCCGAAGAAGGTGCCCTTCGCGATGAGCTCGAAGATCGTGCGCTTCTCATCATCTGTGACACCCGGTGTCGCCTCCGGCGGATAGAGCACGATGTTCGTGTCCGGCTGGCCCAGCGGGCCGACGGTTATCCATCGCATGCCTTGGTAGCCGACGTCGTTGCGAATCTCGAAGTCGAGCACGTCCCGGTAGAAGGCGAGCGATGCATCGGGGTCTGTCTGCGGCAGGTAACTGCTGTGAATTTTCATATTCATGCTGTTTACGTTCTTGTGCCCGAAACCGATCGGTTTCGCCGAAGCCGCAGTACTTCGAGACGCCATGCCCACAGCATAACGGGGTGCATGGGCAGCGGTGTCTCGTCGCGGCGTCGGTCGTTCCCTCCGACCTGCTGTGCCATTGATTCTCCGTTCACCACCAACGATCATGGCGCTGTCAGGAGCCCGAGGCATCCCCCTTACGGGTGATGTTCCGTTAACGCAAGCTGACTTGCGCAGACCCCGATGATGAAGGATCGTAGTCACGCACGATGACGACGGCCTCCGTTGCATCGCCGCCACCGAAACGGGAGTCGGAGAATTCGACGAGAGCATTCAGGCTCTCGCCCCCGTCATCGTCGTAGTCCCGGAGGCCCATGCTGGGGATCGACACCCACACCTTCGGGTCTCCGCTCGCGTTCGATGTCTCGAGCACTTCGCTGCCGGTCTGCAGGTCGACGATCAGAATGGCGGCTTGATCGGCCTCCCAGTCGACAGAGAGTTCATCGCCCGGGGAGATCGTCTGCGTACCCGTGCGAAGCTCCAGGACGAAATCGGCCGAAGCGCTGCTGTAGGTCGTTAAGTCCACTTGATACGTGCCCGCTTCCAGCACGTGCGCGATCGTGGGGTCGAAACTGCCCAGCTCCTGGTTGAAGGAGAACGCTTCGATGTTTGGGAAGGCGTCATCGACGAACTCCGAAACCCCTTCGCCCTCGAGCGACATCTGGAGATCCCCGCCGTCCGGTGAGTAGGCGCCGAGCACGACAGCGCTGCGCTCGGTCAGCTGGAAGTGGACCGTTTCTGCCCCGTCTGCCGGCACCCGGCCCGTTGCGGACTGGCCATTCGCTTCCAGCATTTCCGCGCCATCCGGTGCAGTATCCGGCGCGTCGTTATCGGGGGACGATTCATCCGGGATGCCCTGGGCATGCTCTGCCCAATGCACAAGGGGAAAACACCCGCTGAGCACGAAAAGACTCGCTGTTGCGATGGCCGCGAGCGCTACGCTGCGACGAGTTCGGACCTTGCTCGACATCATTGCTGACTCCCCTCGATTGAGCCACGTTCGAACCTAGCAGCCCCAGCTCGACGTGATCACCGCAGCGCGTCGGTTTCTCTGAGAAATGCGAATCATTCTCGCGGAGCGTAGATTGCCTCCCCATTAGCCGTCGGTGCCGGTGGCGCGCAGCCTGTCGTAGAGACCGAAGTCCATGAAAAGGTCGACGATCTTGCCGATCGGCAGCGACCGGACGGCGTTCTGGAGTTCGCTGTGCGAGCGTTCCTGGCCCCAAAGGGAGTCTTCGATCGCAAGTTCGAGACTCGGTGAATTTCGGAAGTCGGCGCTGCTGTTGTGCGCAGCCTGCGTTCGAAGTTCGCTGTTGTCGATCATCTGCGCGACGAGGTTTTCGATGAAGCTGACCTGATAGTCGGGGCTCGCGTCGAGATCACCGAAGTACTGGTTCACCTTTTCGATCAGCTCGGCCTTCGGGGAACGATCTCGTTCGCGAATGCGTGCGAGTCCCGCTTCGGTCATGCCACGCAACCCCTGGGCCTCACCCGAACCAAGATCAAGGTCTTCCTCCTTGATCTTTTCGAGCTTGAAGTGCGTCAATACGATGTCGGAAACATCGACGGCGCCGGGATTCCCGCTAGCACCGAAGTCGCGCAGCTTGCGGAACAGCAGGTCGGCGAATACCGAGAGCTTCTCGTAGCGGGGGTCACCGAAGTGCAGGATCTGCGAGAAGAACGCGTACGCTTTCACGTACTGCCCGAGCGTCGACCTGAAGTCTTCTAGGCGGCCCCGCGCTTCCTGGTCTTCATCCTGCAGCGCCTGCTGCCATCGCACTGCGAACCGTTGCACTGCGGGGTCGAGGTGGCCGGCGAGCCGGGTGTGCTTGCCCTTCGTCGATATCCACTCTTCGTAAACGAGGTTGACTTCTGCCTGCGTGTAGATGTTCTGGCTGTCGAGCTTCAGCAGTAGGTCGGCAACGAGGTCGGGGTCTGACTCCTCCTGAATCCTCGCGTCTTCGTAGTACTCCTTGAACGCGGCGAGGATTTCTGCCGGCTCGTTTACGAAGTCGAGCACGAACGTGTTCTCTTTGCCGTCCATTCTGCGGTTCAGGCGAGACAGTGTCTGCACGGCCGTGATGCCCGAGAGCTGTTTGTCGACGTACATCGCCACGAGCTTCGGCTGATCGAACCCGGTCTGGTACTTGTTCGCGACGATCAGGATGTGCTGGCCGTCCTGCGCGAACACTGCCTCGAGATCCCGCCCCTTCAGTTCGGGGTTCATGGACGCCTCGGTGACTTTCGGGCCCTCGACACCCGGCAGGGTGGAGACGTCGGGGTCGGGTACTTCGCCCGAGAAGGCGACGAGGGTCTTCAACGGCAGGTTCTTCTCTTCGATGGCCTTCTCGAAGGCTCGCGCGTACGACACTGCTGCCGATCGAGAGGAGGTCACGACCATGGCCTTCGCTCGGCCGCCGAGCTCCTTGCTCACGGTGTTCTTGAAGTGTTCAAGAATGACGTCGACCTTGGATGCGACGTTCGTGGGGTGCAGTTCGACGAAGCCGATGTAGGCGCGCGTGCCCGAACGGACGTCGATGCCCTCCTCGTCATCTCCGCCTTCGGCGCCCTTCTGCGCGATGCGGGCAGCCATCTCGTACGACGTGTAGTTCTTCAGCACGTCGAGGATGAAGCCCTCTTCGATCGCCTGCTTCATCGAGTACAGGTCGAAGGGAACCGGTTTGCCACCGTCAACGGGCTTGTCGCCGAAGAGGTTGAGTGTCTTCTCCTTCGGTGTCGCCGTGAACGCGAAGAAGCTGATGCGGTTGTCTTCGTCGGTGTGGGCGGCCATCGCGACCAGGGCGTTCTGGTCGGCGTCGGCATCCCCTTCTGCATCCCGGTGTTGATCGGCGTCGAAGTAGAGCAGCTCTTTGAGTGCTTTCGACGCATCGCCGGACTGCGAAGAGTGAGCCTCGTCGGCGATCACGGCGAACCGTTTGCCGGCGAGCGCGCCGCCTTGCTGCTGGATTTCGCGCAGTGCGTACGGGAAGGTCTGCAGGGTTACGCCGACAATCGGAACACCGGAGCTGAGTGCCTCGACGAGCTGCTGCGTCTTCGACCCCTCGGTTCCCGACGTGATCGGCTGAAACGTGCCTGTGGCGTTGACGAGCTGATCGACGGCATCGTGCAGTTGACGGTCGAGCACCTGCCGGTCGGCGATGACGATGACGCCGTCGTACACTTTCTTGCCGTCGGGTGCGTGCAGGGAGGCCATGCGGTGCGCCGTCCAGGCGATCGAATCGGTCTTGCCCGAGCCCGCGGAGTGCTGAATGAGATAGTTCCGCCCGGGCCCGTGTTCGAGCGCGGATGCCGTGAGCCGTGTGACAGCGCGCCACTGGTGGTAGCGGGGGAATCTGATCTGCGAACGCTCCGTTACCCTGCCGGTGAGCGGGTCGGTCTGCTTCTCGTGGTTCGTGTAGATGAACTTCGCCAGGATGTGCAGCCACGCGTCGCGTTCGAGTATTTCCTGCCAGAAGAACGACGTGCGCGCCCCACCGGTGACGGGCGGGTTGCCCTTACCGTTGTCGTGGCCTTTGTTGAACGGCAGGAAGACCGTCTCCTCTCCCTTGAGGTGGGTGGTCATCGCGATCTCGGTGTCGGAGAGCGCGAAGTGCACGAGTGCTCCCCTGCCGGAGATAAGCAGCGGCTCGCCCTGCGGCTTGCGGTCGGATCTGTACTGGACGATGGCTTCTTCGAGCGCCTGCGTGAACGATGTCTTGATCTCGATGGTTGCGACCGGGAGGCCGTTGCAGAACAGGACGAGGTCGATGCGGCTCGCCTTCTTCGCCGAGTAGACGACCTCCTGCACGACCCGCAAGCGGTTCTTCTTGTACCGTTCGATGAGTTTCGGGTTGCGGTCGTCAGCTGGGGGCATCTGCAGCAGACTGAATCGGCTCTTCGCGCCGGGGAGGTCGAACCCCTTGCGCAGGACGTTGAGGGTGCCGCCGCCGTGGGCTTCCTCTGCTGCAAGGAGCTTTGCGACACGGTCGAGGATGCGCCGTTCGCCCTTTGCGCGCACCTCGCCGGTCGCGGCTTCCGGAACGATCTTGGCGTAATTGTCTGCGTCTGTCTCTTCGAGCCAACCGAGGAGGTCTTCGGGGAAGAGCGCTCGCTCCTTGTCGTAGCCCTGCGAGTTCTCGGAGCTCAGCCAGCCGCGCGCAGCAAGGTATTCTGCGATCTCGGCTTGCAGCCGGAGCTCGTGGTGGATGCCGGTCATCGTGCCTCCGCAAGGTCGTCTTCGAGCTGTTCGGCAGCGGGCTTGTGGTGTGCGGTTACGTCGATCTGCCCCGTGACTGCAGCGGAGATGAGAGCAGCGCGACGTTCTTTTGCGAGGGCTACTGCGCGGTTCACGTCAGCGAAGAGAGTCTGATTGATGCCCTCACCAACGTCGAGGTGCCTGACAGCTTCTTCTTGTTCCTGTCGTCCTGGCACATGCAATTGAACACTCAGAAAGTCCTCGTAACTGAGGTTCTGCATCGATGCGCTCGCGCCGACACTTCGGAGTCGGGCTTGCTCAAGGTACATGCGAGAACGCATCGCGTAAGCGATGTACTTGTTCGATGCGTCGAAGTCGATTTGCCATAGCTTGTCAGAAAGAAACCGGTCGTCACGACTAGCTGACACGTACGCAGCAGACCCAACGAGTGCTGGTGTATTGGCTCGGTTCACGAGCACCCTGTCCTCCACGAGCGGAGTTGCTAGACGCTGAACCTCCGCTTCTTCGAGAACAGCCTTGTTTTCTTCCAAGTCGAGGTAGCCCTTAGACACCGCGCCAGTTTTCAATACCCCTGGCTCTTCGCCGACGGCCGGTCGGCCAGCTGCGTTCACACTGACACCAGAAGAACGGATCGGACGCAGCCTTCGAATCGGCAGTATTGGACCAAGGGTCACATGATGTTCGAGGTCAGCTAAGTATCTTTCCCTCACCATGGATTCCAGCAACTCTTGATCGCGAATGAACGCATCGATCTCGGCGGTTTCGCGGTCGAGGTAGTCTGCGATTTGTCGTTGTTCTTCACTTTCCTTCCAAGGAATTGCTGTCGCGGCTACAGCGTTCGCATTTACTTCCGGAAATGTGGTGCCACTCCCGCGGGACTTCAGCTCCCCCAAACTGGATTCGACGGCGTATCGCAAGAATCTTGGGTCGTGTTCGCTGCTACAAAGCCTCAGTCCCTTACAACCCTGGTTGAAAGCGGTTGGCTCACGAGTGATGACTGAGTACCCGATCGGTGCACGAGTCGACAGAAGAACCACGCGCTCTGGCACGACTGGTGTTCCATCTGCGACGCCCGCGGCCGTAACTGATCGCTCAGTCGAGAGTAAGGTGTGCCCGTTGTACCTACCGAGATCCACCGGAGTCGCCCACGGAATTGCTCCATCCCAGTTCAACTCTGCCGGCCCCGGCGTACCCCCATTTGTGACATCTGCGATTCGCCGGATAGGTATCCAGCCCTGTCGCATATGACTGCTCACGCCTTCACCTGCTCTAGTCGGGCACGGATACGGCCGAGCACTTCGTCGAGATCGCGGTCGATCTCCTCGAGCGGCCGCGGTGGCACGTACCTGTAGAAGTGGCGTGTGAACGGTATTTCGGCGCCGATCTTGGTTTTCGACTCGTCGATCCAGGCGTCGGGAACAAACGGCTTGACCTCGCGCTCGAGGTAGTCGTGGACGTCTTGGTCGTAGGGCACATTCTCGGTGTCACGCAACGCGGTGCTCGGGGCCGGCGCACCCGACTTCATGACGAGTTCGCCCTCGT
>NZ_CAMEFJ010000113.1 GCF_945915485.1 uncultured Agrococcus sp. | reverse complement strand
AGGTGCGCTGAGCGGGAGTCGAACTGGATTATCCCGTCGAGCACCCGCTGAGGTGCAGTTTTCAGCGCCGGCGCACTCTACGATAAAGGGCGTGAAGCTCCCCTGGACCCTCAGCCACGACAACGGCGGCATCGTCATGCCGGAAGAACGACTCAGCTGGCCGAAGACCATCGGCCTCGGCGGCCAGCACGTCATCGCGATGTTCGGTGCAACGTTCATCGTGCCCGTCATCACCGGATTCCCGCCCGCGACGACGCTGTTCTTCTCCGGTATCGGCACGATTCTCTTCCTCCTCATAACCGGAAACCGGCTGCCCAGCTACCTCGGGTCGTCGTTCGCGTTCATCGTGCCGATCGGCGTCGCGATGTCATCGCACGGCGAAGGCGTCGCGCTCGGCGGTATCTTGCTCGCCGGCACCTGCTTGCTGGTCATCGGTGCCATCGCGCACTTCGCGGGCACCCGCTGGATCAATGCGCTCATGCCGCCTGTCGTGGCCGGCACCGTCGTCGCACTCATCGGCTTCAACCTCGCACCCGCTGCGCGTGACAACTTCGAGGCCTCTCCGCTCATCGCAGTCATAACGCTCGGGGCGATCATCCTGATCACGGTGCTGGGGCGCGGCATGGTGCGCAGGCTGTCGATCCTGATCGGCGTCGTCGTCGGCTATATCGCCGCCGCCATCATGGGGGAAGTCGACTGGAGCGGCGTCGGCGAAGCGGATCTCGTCGGGCTGCCGGAGTTCCACACACCCGTCTTCGACCCCACCGCGATTCCGATCTACCTCATGTTCCTGCCCGTTGTGCTGCCGCTGCTCGCGGAGAACATCGGGCACGTCAAGGGCGTCGGCCAGCTGATCGATCGCGATATCGACAAACTCACGGGGCGGGCGCTGATGGCGGATGGTCTGGCCACCATGGTCGCCGGCTCCGGCGGCGGGTCCGGGACCACGACCTACGGTGAGAATATCGGCGTCATGAGCGCGACCCGAGTCGCATCTACCGCGGCGTACTGGGTCGCCGCGTTCACGGCCATCCTGCTGGGGCTCTCACCCATGGTGGGAGCAGTCATAGCGGCGGTGCCCGCCGGTGTGCTGGGTGGCGTGACGACCGCGCTGTACGGGCTGATCGGCATCATCGGCATCCGCATGTTCGTGGAGAACAACGTCGACTTCTCGAGCCCGAAAAATCAGTTCACGGCCGGCATCGGCCTCATCGTCGCGATCGCTCCGTTCGCGCTCAACATCGGCGATATGGAGTTCGGCGGCATCGTGCTCGGCACGGTCGCGACGCTCGTGGTCTTCCACGTCATGAACCTCTTCGACAGGGAGCCCGCGACGACGAAGACTGAGGAGGCCGTAGAGGTACCGCCTCCGGTCGAAGGCTGACAGAGACCGCTTACGCTGCCGAGCCACTCGAGAGCGCGGCCGCGCTGGTCTCCATGACGAGCAGCTGCGGATCTTCGGCCGTCAGCGTCACCGACACTGCGCCGAGTTCGGTCAGCGAGGTCACGTGCGTTCCGCCGCAGGCGATGGATGCTGTGCCCTCCGGAAGTTCGCACACCCACTTGCGCAGATCGGTGATATTCGGGCCCTCAGTCGTGATCCGAACAGCGGCCGCCGTGGCGATCCAGGCGTCGAGCCGCCGATTCACGGCGCCCTGCAGCTCGGGTAACGACGCCGGTAACCGTGCCGTGTCGAAGCCTTTCTTACGAAGGCTCTTTCCCAGCCGGAACTCGTCTCGTGCACCCGATGCGAGGATGCGCGAACGCTGATTCGCGGTGCCGTCGAAATCGGGGCGGCCGAGGGCGTCGGGGCGCGCATCCTTGCTCCAGTAGCCCGCGAGCGCGGCGTTCAACGCGAGCGAAGCGAGGTGGCAGGCGGTGTGACCGATGGACAACGCCTGTCTGCGGTCAGCCTCGACGCGGAGATCCGCCCGATGCCCGACCGTGAAGCGCGTGGCGTCGTGCACGATGTGCGCGATGGCCCACGCCCAGCCTTCCGTGCCGCGCTTGACCGGGATGCTCTCCCCGAGCAGCCACTCCCCCTCCGGCGACCTGGCTGCCATCACGACGTCGCTCACGGCTTCGCCCTCGATCGTGCCGGTATCGGCCGGCTGATCCGGCCAGGTGTGATCGACAGGGTGGAACGGCGTCGAGTCGGTCATCACGGCGCTGAGGCTCGGAAGCACCTCGGTCACGGTCGCTGTTGCCGAAACTGCGCCGGCGGGAAACGTCACGTTCGTCACAGATCCACTCTAGAAGGACTGCCGCGCTACGGTCTGCCCTCCCAGTCGACCTGCCCTGCCTCGACGACCTCGTGTACCCGCCGGAGATCCTCGAGCAGCGAGCCGATGAGAATCCAGTGCGTGCCACTCGGGGCCTGCATCACGAGCGGAGTGGTCAGCAGCGGCTTCGTATCCGCGGCCTCTTCGGCTCCCGCTTCGTGCGGTGTGACGAACTTCATGCGGATGTCGTGCGCGATTCTGCGCATCTCGACCGCGATCTCGACCATCATCGGTTCGCGGGTCAGTTCGTCGTCGTAGTGGTCGTGGAAGGCCCGCGTCATACCGATCAACGGCGTCGTGATGACCGACAGCGCTCGCAGCGTCTCGCGCATCGCGTCGATTCGCTTGCGATAGCGTCTCGCGCGCGGGTTCAGATCGAGTCCCTCCTCCGCCGCCGTGACATGCTCGGACGCGCGCTCGAGCATGGGGCGCAGCAGCCTGGCTTCTATCAGCAGCAGCTCGGGATGCTCGGCTCGTTTCGCGCCGACCGCCGCGTCGGCGAGGCGGTCGAAGCCCCTCGCGGTCTCCTCGGCGAGCTCGGTTATCGACGCTCTCGCCTCTCTCAGCGGAACCGGCGGAACGACAAGAGCATTGACGACGAACGCGATGCCTGCGCCGATCACGGTTTCGATGATGCGTTCGAAGGAGTACTCGACCGATGCTGCTCCGAGAGCGAGTACGAGCATCGCGCTGATCGGCACCTGATTGCTCGTGACGGATGAGAGCCGCAGCAGCCAGGCGATCACGAGCGCCGCGACGACGGCAATCAGGATCACCCAGTTCTGTTCTGGAAACGCGAGCCCTAACAGCATCGCGATGACGACACCCAGAACAACACCGAACGACCGCTCGATGGCCTTCGCGAACGACTGGTTCACGCTGGGCTGCACCACGATAATCGCAGCGATAACCGCGAAGATCGGTGGTTCCGGCGCCGAGATGAGGCTCGTGACAAGCCAGGCGAGCACGGCTGCGACACCGGTCTTCACCATCTGCAGAACGGAGACCCTCGATTTGGCGCGCACAAGGTCGACCGTTCCGCGAACACGTGCGGTGAAACGCGCTGCGGCCATGTGGGACTCCTGCTGGTCGGGGTGTACAGCACCATGCTACGCGGGCACCGAGCCCGTCTCGGCCCAGCCACAGCTCCAGTTCCCGACCCGGAATCCCTAGACTGATCACATGTCTGAAGTTGCCCTTGCCGCAACCGTCGTGCTCGGTCGCGAGCGGGACGCCGGCTTCGAAGTGCTCATGATGCAGCGGACCCAGCGCGGAGCGTTCGCCGGCGCGTGGGCGTTCCCCGGCGGACGCGTCGATGACACGGATGCACCGGGTCGGCCCCGCCACGAGCGCGCACGGGTCGCCGCGGCGCGTGAGGTGTTCGAAGAGGTGGGATTACGCCTGGACGCGGATGCGCTGGTGCCGCTGTCGCGCTGGATGCCGCCGGCGCGCATCCCCCGCAGGTTCGACACGGATTTCTTCCTCGCCAAAGCGGCCGACGGTGAGATCGTCGCCAGCGCTGACGAGGTCGCGGCGTGGCGCTGGATCAGCCCGACCGATGCGATCGCGGCCCACGCGGGCGACGACTTCGAGCTGCACCCGCCGACCTTCGTGACACTCGCGCGGCTTGCCGAGTTCCGCACGTTTGACGCTGCACTGCAGCACTCGCTCGCCGACGGCCCCGCGGAGTTTCTGACACAGGGCATCCCGACCGATGGGCTGCTGGTGTGGGAGGGCGATGAGCTCGCCGACGGCGATGTCGAAACGGAGCACGGCCCGCGCAACCGCCTCCTCACCGATGCGGTGCCCTGGCGGTACGTGCACCGGGGTGTCGGGTGAGAATAGTTGACAGAATGCCCTTTGGGATACTCCTAAATGTACTTCTCTCGACTATTTCGACATCCTCCAGCGCTAGAACGGCGTATCCGAGGCGTTCGGCGTGAATGCCGTACCCTCGCCGCCCCACCCGGAACGGCCGTCCTGCTGCCGAGCCCGCACATCCGTGATGAACTGCCGAACACGCTGATCGACGATGATGTCCGCCGGCTTCAGCGGCCTGGTCATGTACAGCCCCTCGAGGCTCGTAAGCCTCGAGAGCGCTACGTACGTCTGACCGGGGCTGAACGCGCGTGACCCGAGGTCGATTATGGCGCTGTCGAACGTCTTGCCCTGCGACTTGTGGATCGTGACGGCCCACGCGAGCCGCAACGGGAACTGCGTGAACTCTGCTGCGACTTCGCGCTTGAGCTCCTTGGAATCCGGTGCGTACGTGTATCGGTACTTCTCCCAGGTTGTGGGTTCGACTTCGTGATCTTCGCCATCGACGTTGACCCACACGGTGCCTGAGATGTCGACGACGCGACCGATCGTTCCGTTGACCCAGCGGCCTTCAGCATCGTTGCGCAAGAACATGACCTGCGCACCGATCTTCATCTCGAGCACCTCATCGGCCGGATAGCTGGACTGTCCGAACTCTCCTTCGACGTCGGCAACGGCGGTTTTCGCCTTGCCGCCGAGCTGCGCGAGCTCTCGGCTGTTGATACGGCGAACCGTGTCGTTGCGACTCGCGAGCGTCAAGACGTCGTTGTCGGGAGGTGTACGCGCGCCGTATCCGTTGAGCAGATCGGCCAGCTCTTCCGTGACCGTGCCGTGACGCACGGCGTTCAGCGCCTTCTTGAACTCGAGATCTGACTGCCTGTGGATGTGCACGAGCTCGACGACGTCGAGCTCTGCCTCGCGCCAGACCTTCGCGTCGAAGAACCATAACGAAGAGTAGTGCTCGTCGAAGTACAGCTTCTCGTCACCCCGTGGCGGAACGGGTGAGAGCTGATAGGGGTCACCGAACATCACGATCTGCACGCCACCGAACGGAGTGGAGTGGATGCCGCGTGCCTGCCGCAGCGAACGATCCACGGCGTCCATGAGGTCGGCGTTCACCATCGAGATCTCGTCGATGATGAGCGTGTCGATCGTGCGCAGCACCGTTTTGAGCTTCTCGGGCTGCCGCAGCGGGCTGGTCGCGATGATGCCGAGGTGCAGCTTCAGCAGGGAGTGGATGGTCTGCCCGCCGACATTGAGCGCTGCGACGCCCGTGGGTGCGGTGATGACGATGCTCTTCCCGGTGTTCGCCGCGAGGTGGTTGAGCAGCGTGGACTTCCCCGTACCGGCCCGACCGGTGATGAAGAGGTGATCACCGGTCTTCTCGATTCGCTCGAACAGATCCCGCTGTTCCCTGGATAGTTCGACCACCCAACCAGGGTAGTCCGAACCCGGTGTGACGTTCGGTTACACCCCGCATTGCGCAAAGGAGGAGACAGGGCGAAGATAGACAGCAGTGTAGAAAGGAGGACCCTGTGTGTCGACTGCTCGGCTACGCGGCGCCGGTCGCTGCGACCGCTCAGGACGTCATCGGATCGCGGAACTGCCAGGAGTGGCAGCGAATGGGTCGCCTTCACGCTGACGGCTGGGGCACCGCATGGGTGCAACAGGGCGGAATCGAACGGATGCGGTCGGCCGAGCCGGCGCTGCGCGATCCCGTGCTCTCGGCGGCACTGACCGAGGAGCCTACACGAGCTCGCATCGCGCACCTTCGCCTCGCAACGGAAGGGCTCGCGAGGACGCTCGATAACGCGCACCCCTTCATAACGCCGCGTTTCGCGCTCGCGCACAACGGGTCGATCCGACCGGTCGAGCGGTTCCTGCAGCTCGCGGCCGAGGAGGAACTCGCCCAGCACGGTGGCAACAGCGATACGTCGGTGCTCGTCGCTCTCATCACGCGCAGGCTGGATGCGGGGCGTTCGCTGTTCGACGCTGTCACCGAGACGGTTGCGTTCGTGGGTCGTGAGTTCCCCAACTCCGCTGTCAACCTGCTCGTTCTGAGTGAGCACGAACTGATCGCAGTGCACGCGAACGAGGGCGCACCCCTCCCAGACAAGGAGTTCGACGCGGCGAATCTCGGTGACGATCTGCCGCGCGATCACATCGATCATTACTATCGGCTGTCGTATCGCCGTGACGAGCACGGCATCGTGGCCTTCACGTCGAGCGGTCTCGAGCGCGACGGCTGGACGCCCATGCCGCAGAGCACCGCCGCGCGCATCGATCTCGCGACGCAAGC
>NZ_CAMEFJ010000112.1 GCF_945915485.1 uncultured Agrococcus sp. | reverse complement strand
CTACGGGATGGGCACCGTGAGCCCCTGTACCGTCGCCAGCACGAACGGCACGACGCCCAGCAGTACGAAGGCGGGAAGAACGCACACTCCGAGCGGCACCGTGAGCGTGACACCGGCCTTCGCGGCCCTCTCCTCCGCTTCCTGTACTGCCGTGTGCCGCTGCGCACGGGCCTCCGCCTCGAGGAGTCCGCGAACGGGAACGCCCGCGCGACGAGAAAGTTCTGCGATCTCGCCGGCGGCACGGTCGTCAGACCCCTCGAGCCCCTCCCGTCGCATGGCCTGCACGACCGTTTCGTGCGCGGCATCCAGCGCGAGGCCGCCTCGCACGGCGATGGCCAGCAGTTCGAGCTGGAGGCCCGCTCGCGCATCAGTCCTCGACGCGGTTCGAACGATGGCCCTGCTCCAGCACCACGCGCACACCATGAGCGCCACCCCGGTGACGACCGCGATGATGCCGATCGGCCCCGCCAACAGGGCACGCAGCGGGTTGAAGCCCATCGCGAGTGCCAGTAGCGGTCCGAGCAGCGGCAACAGCATGACGAGGCGCGCTGTTGCTCTCGGGCCGGCCATGGCAGTGCGGAGCGTTCGCTGCAGCCCCGCTCGTTCTCTCGCGGATGCGGCGATGGCATCGAGCGCACTCGCTATGCCCGAGCCGGCGCGTTCGGCGACGCGCAGCGATGCTCGCACCTGTGCTGCGTCGTCTCCCGACGGCTCGACGTCGAGGTAGTCGCGAGCGCGTTCGATCGGTATCCCGCCCCGAACGAGTGCCGCGAGCCGCTCGATCGCTCGTGCCGTGACATCCTCCTCGCGGTCACTGCCGCTCGACCGCAAGCTGCCCATCCCGCATCACCACCCTCCCCAGCGCAACGATGCCCCGCCATCCCTCACGGCGTTCGACGTGCACGACGGCGCCGATCGCGCTGACGACCTGCCGCCCCATGGCCTCCTGCGACAGCCCCGCCAGCGCTCCGAGCGCCTCCAGTCGTGCTGCGACATCATCGAGCGAATTCGCGTGCAGTGTTCCGGCGCCGCCATCGTGCCCCGTGTTCAACGCCATGAGCATTTCCCGCACCTCCGGTCCGCGGCACTCCCCGAGCACCAGCCGGTCCGGCCGCATCCGCAAAGCCTCGCGAACGAGACGCTCGAGCGTGACTTCGCCGGCTCCCTCCAGGTTCGCCTGACGCGACTGCATGGCAACAACGTGCGGATGCCGGATGCGCAGCTCCGCAACGTCTTCTATCGTGATGATGCGCTCGGCAGCCGGCACCGCGCCGAGCATCGCTGCCAGCAGGGTGGTTTTCCCTGAACCCCCGGCTCCCGTGATGAGCGTATTGACTCGCTCGTCGACGAGTCGCCGGATCGCGGGCAGACCGACGTGGCGGAAGGTGCCGCCGCTATCCAGGGCGGCGAGATCGAGCGCTGCTCCCGCCGGCAATCGGATGGAGAGCTGCGTCCCGGCAACCGCGACGGGCTGCAGCACGGCGTGCACCCTGATGCCGTCGCCGATCCTGACGTCGACGCAGGGGGTCGCCTCGTCGACATGACGTCCTCCGGCCGCGATAAGCCGCACGGCCAACGTGCGAACGCGCGCTTCGCTCATCCGCAGCGCTTGCAGCTCCGCGCCTCGCCCGCGATCGACCCACACTCCGTTCGCTGCTGCGAAGACATCCGTAACGGTGGCGTCGCTCACGAACGGCAGGAGTTCACCGAACTCTCCGGCCATCCC
The DNA here is from genome assembly GCF_945915485.1 of uncultured Agrococcus sp. GTDB lineage: Bacteria > Actinomycetota > Actinomycetes > Actinomycetales > Microbacteriaceae > Agrococcus. The sequence goes on along the minus strand of NZ_CAMEFJ010000112.1, from coordinate 4,895 downwards.
GGGACGACCGGGCGCGCTGACGCGCAGGCCAGGAACGAAGGGCACCGGCACGGTATTCGACATGGAGAGGAGCATGCCCGGCTCGTGCGGCGCGCGTCGTGCGGGGAAGCCGAGCCTGTGGATGAGATGGGCATGTTGAGCGCGGTTTGCGCAAGCCGTGGGGGAAGAAGAAAGGCGGCGCCCTCGTTTGGGGGAGTCGGGCGCCGCCAGACGCACTCGGAATTCGGGGGGAATCTGCCGAGCTCGCGTCATCTTGGCGGAAACCGCCGTAATCCATGCTAACGCCCTGCCGGCCCGTTCGCTCGCGGCCCCTGAGGCTACGGCGGCGCCTCGCGCAGGAGTCGCGCATCCGCTCGAATCCGCTGCGATGGCGTAGTCCGACCGGGAGATTTCCGGGCACCGATGCCGCACTCCCCTGCACAGCCTCCTGTGTGCTTTCGACCTGTCGTGACCAGGTATGCTCTCACGGGCAGGGTTACACGCAAAGGAGCAGTGGCATGAACGAATCGATCGACAGCCTGATGAACGAAGTCCGCAGGTTTCCTCCGAGCGAGGAGTTCCGGGCCGAGTCAGTCGTCGACGCTTCTATTTACGACGCGGCCGAGGCCGATCGCCTGCAGTTCTGGGCGGATCGTGCGCGCGAGTTGCACTGGCACGAAGAGTTCACGCAGGTGCTCGACTGGCAGCCCCCGCATGCCAAGTGGTTCTACGACGGGAAGATCAACGTCGCCTACAACTGCCTCGACCGGCACGTGGAAGCGGGCAACGGTGATCGCGTCGCGTTCCACTGGGAGGGTGAGCCCGGCGACCAGCGGAAGATCACCTATGCCGAGATGACGGCCGAGGTGAAGCGGCTCGCCAACGTCATGTTGGGCCTGGGCATCCGCAAGGGCGACCGTGTCGCGATCTACATGCCGATGATCCCCGAATCCGTTGCGGCCATGCTCGCGTGCGCCCGCATCGGCGCAACGCACACGACGGTCTTCGGCGGCTTCAGCCCGCAGAACCTTCGCATGCGCGTCGACGACGCCGACGCGAAACTCGTGATCACCGTCGACGGCTTCAACCGCAAGGGCAAGGTCTTCGCTCTCAAACCGACCGTCGACACGGCTCTTGAAGCCGAAGGGCACAACGTCGAGAACGTGCTGGTGGTCCGTCGCGGTGAGAACGAAATCGACTGGAATGCCGGTCGTGACATCTGGTACCACGAAGCGATGGCGGATGCCGAGCCGGAGCACGTGGCCGAGGGCATGGAGGCGGAGCACCCGCTGTTCATCCTGTACACGTCCGGCACCACCGGGAACCCGAAGGGCATCCTGCACACGTCTGCCGGATACCTGACGCAGGCCGCCTACACGCACCGCATCGTGTTCGATATCAAGCCGGAGCGCGACGTCTTCTGGTGCACCGCCGACGTCGGCTGGGTCACTGGCCACAGCTACGTCGTCTACGGGCCCATGGCCAACGGCGTCACCCAGGTCATGAGCGAGGGCACGTTCGACACCCCCACCCCGCACCGCCCGTGGCAGATGATCGAACGGTACGGCGTGACGGTGTTCTACACCGCTCCCACCGCGATCCGCACGTTCATGAAGATCGGGCGCGAGTATCCGCAGGAGTCGGATCTTTCGAGCCTGCGCGTGCTCGGCACCGTCGGCGAGCCCATCAACCCGGAGGCCTGGATGTGGTACCGGGACGTCATCGGCGGCGGCAAGACGCCCGTCGTCGACACCTGGTGGCAGACCGAGACGGGCGCGATCATGATTTCGCCACTCGCCGGAGTGACCGAACTGACTCCCGGCAGCGCGGAGCACGTGATCCCGGGCATCGAGATCGGCATCTTGAACGAGAAGGGCGAGCCCGTTCCGCAGGGCCAGGGAGGCCTGCTGACGATCACGAGCCCGTGGCCGGGGATGCTGCGCACGATCTGGGGCGACGACAAGCGATACCGAGAAACCTACTGGGAGAAGTTCGGCGACAAGTACTTCGCGGGCGACGGCGCACGGATCGACGACAACGGCGACATCTGGCTGCTCGGCCGAGTCGACGACGTCATGAACGTCTCGGGGCACCGGCTCTCGACCGCCGAGATCGAATCGAGCCTGGTCGCTCACGAGGCGACAGCGGAAGCTGCTGTCGTCGGCGCTTCCGATGCGACAACGGGTCAGGCAGTCGTCGCGTTCGTGATCCTGAAGAGCCGGTTCGAGCAGACGAAGTCAGTCGAGGAAGCGGAGGCGATACTGCGGAAGCACGTCGCCGACGACATCGGCGCGATCGCCAGGCCGAGACAGGTCTTCATCGTGCCAGACCTCCCGAAGACCCGCTCCGGCAAGATCATGCGCCGCCTCCTGCGGGATTTGGCAGAAGGCCGCGAGGTCGGCGACACGACGACGTTGGCCGACGGATCGGTTGTGAAGGCCATCCAGGAGCAGATGCGCTAGCGCCACCCGCGCATCCCCGCGCCCCTCCCTCCCCTGCTTTTTTGCAAACTTCTCGGTCGCCTGACGATGAGAAGGCGTTTCGACGGCGTGTCACCGCCCAGCGACCGAGAAGTTGACGCGGGCAACCGGTTCGAGTTGCGGAAACGCGAAAGCGGGCACGACATCGGATGCCGGCCCGCTTTTCGCATGCGTTTACGCGAATTCGAAGGTCAGGTCACGCGAACTCGACGATGAGATCGAGCTCGACGGGCGTGCCCAGCGGCAGCTCGGCAACACCGACCGCGGCGCGCGCGTGCTTGCCGATGTCACCGAAGATCTCGCCGAGCAGTTCGCTGGCTCCGTTGATCACGGCCGGCTGCTGCGTGAATCCGGATGCGCTGGCGACGAAGCCGCCGAGCTTCACGATTCGGGTAACGCGGTCGAGTGAACCGATGACGCTCGCGACCGCGGCGAGCCCGTTGAGCACAGCGATGCGCGACAGCTCGTAACCCTGCTCGACCGTCACCTCATCGCCGAGGTATCCAGTGGCCGCGAGCGCGCCGTCGACGAAAGGCAACTGCCCCGAAATAAAGACGTGATTGCCGCTGATCACAGCCGGAACATAGGCCGCTACCGGGGCCGCAACATCCGGCAGTTCCAAGCCGAGTTCGGCCAGACGGTCCGCGACGCTCACTGCTTCGGCCTTTTCATGAAGGCGACCATGCCGCCCTGCGGGCCGGTGCCGACGTGGACGAGTTCCCATCCGTCGGCACCCCAGTTGTTGAGAATGTCTGCCTCCTTGTGCAGCAGCAGCGGCGTGGTGACGTACTCCCAAGTGGTCATATATCTTCCTCCATTCATAGGATGATCGCGTAGTCTGGCGGGTATGACTGCGCGCAAATACAAGCCCGGAAGCCTCCTTGGCAACCTTCTCGGGTTGTTTGGATTCAGCGCCGCGGCCGGTGCTCTGGTCGCTGCCTCCCTTGCCCCAGGTGTTGCCGTCGCCGCCACCGCTGCGAACAGTGGCATGGACATGTTCCAGGCACTGCCAGACTACGCAACAATCAACCAGCAGGCCGACCGGAATGTCATTTACGGCAACCGCGACGGTGAGCCCGTCGAAATTGCGCGGATCTACAGTCAGAACCGCCAGACCGTCGATCTGAAGAACGTTTCGCCGAACGCGCTCAACGCGGCCATCGCCGCTGAAGACCGTCGCTTCTACTCGCACGGAGGCGCGGATGCCCAGTCGCTCGGCCGTGCGGTCATGTCGCAGCTGGGCTTCGGCGGGGACTCCGGCGGTTCGACGCTGACGATGCAGCTCGTTCGTCAGCAGATCATCATCGACGCGGAGATGCGCCTCACTCCTAACAACAGCGAAGAAGAGCAAGCTGAAGCACGCGCCATCATCGACGAGCAGTGGGACGAGGATTACAACCGCAAGCTGCGGGAGATCAAGCTCGCCATGGCGCTCGAAACGATGTACACGAAGGACGAGATCCTGCTCGCCTATTTGAACATCGCGAACTTCGGCGGCAACGTGTACGGAGTGGAAGCCGCCGCTCAAACAATCTTCGGCACCAGCGCATCCAACCTCAACCCGGCACAAGCCGCGTCACTCATCGCGACCGTGCAGGAGCCGGTCGCGCTCAACCTCCTCGAACCGGACAACTTCCAGTCGAACCAGGATCGCCGCGACTGGATTCTCAGTCAGATGGCACGCGAGGGCTACATCACCGAAGAGGAGTACGAGGAGAACCTGGCGATACCGGTCGATGAGGACTACGTGGACTACTCCCCGCAGCCGAGCGGATGCGTCGCGGGACACGAGTCGGCCAGATACTTCTGCAACTACGTAGATCACGTGCTGAAGCAGGATCAAGTACACGGGCAGTACATATTCGGGCAGTCGCAAGAGGCGAGCCAGCGAGTGCTCGACCAGGGCGGATTCGAGATCTACACCACGATCGACCTCGATCTGAACGACCATGTGCACGACCTCGTTCGCGAATACGCTCCAACCGGCTGGAACGGTGCTGACGTCGGTGGCGCCGTGACGATGCTCGAGGTCGACACCGGCCGAATTCTGACAATGGCGCAGAATAAGGAATACGACAATACCGAGAGTGCGGACGAATACTCCACGGGCATCAACTACAACACGACCAGGGATTACGGTGGCTCGAGGGGCTTCCAGCCGGGTTCGACCTACAAGATCTTCACACTCGCCGAGTGGGTTCGCCAGGGCTACAGCGTGAACGAGCGGCTCGAAACCACGCAGGACAAGCCGAGGTCGGTTACGGTCTGCGGAGATGACATGCCTTACTCGAACCTGCGAAACAATGCCGGCATCGAATGGGGACGCCAGTCGGTGACCGACATCATGGTCAACTCGCTCAACACCGGCACCATCGAGATGGCGTCCCGCCTTGACATGTGCGACATCCAGGATCTCGCGTCGAGCTTGGGCTTCGT
>NZ_CAMEFJ010000111.1 GCF_945915485.1 uncultured Agrococcus sp. | reverse complement strand
GCCCGTTCCATGATGATTTCGCGGACTCGCGCGGCGTCGGCCTGGCCGCGCATCGCTTTCATCACTGCGCCGATCACGGCTCCGGCGGCCTGCACTTTGCCGTCTTGGATCTTCGCGAGCACATCCGGCTGCGCAGCAAGCGCCTCATCGACGGCAGCGACGAGCGCACCCTCATCGCTCACAACCGCGAGTCCGCGCGCATCCACGACCTCCTGCGGTGATCCCTCACCGGCGATGACCCCCTCCAGCGCCTGCCGCGCGAGTCGGTCGTTGATCGTGCCCGCATCGACCAGCTTCTGCAGCTGCGCGACGTGTTCGGGAGTCGCGAGCGTGTCGGCAGCTACGCCTCGTTCGTTCGCGATGCGGCTCAGCTCCCCGTTCCACCACTTTCTGGCAGCGGCGGGTGTCGCGCCTGCCGATACCGTGGCTTCCACAGCGTCGATCAGGCCCGCGTTGGCGATGTCCTGGAACTCGAGCGCCGTGAATCCCCACTCGTCACGCAGCCGCCTGCGACGTGCGACCGGCTGCTCCGGCAGCCCGGCGCGAAGCTCCTCCACAAGTTCGCGAGAGGGCGTGAGCGGCAGCATGTCGGGCTCCGGGAAGTACCGATAGTCGTCGGCATCCGACTTCACACGGCCCGCGCTCGTACGGCCCGTGTCCTCGTGCCAGTGACGGGTCTCCTGCGTGATGCTGCCGCCTTCGGAGAGGATGCGCGCCTGACGCTGGATCTCGTACTTCACCGCGCGCTCGACGCTGCGCAGCGAGTTCACGTTTTTCGTCTCGGTACGCGTGCCGAACTCGGTGCTGCCCTTCGGCATGAGCGAGACGTTCGCGTCGCAGCGGAGGTTGCCCCGTTCCATGCGGGCCTCGGAGATGCCCAGGCCTCTCACGATGTCGCGGATCACGGCGACGTACTGCTTCGCGATCTCTGGGGCATCCGCTCCTGCTCCGACGATCGGCTTCGTGACGATCTCGACGAGCGGTACGCCAGCGCGGTTGTAGTCGACGAGCGAGTACTCTGCGCCCTGGATACGACCCGTTGCGCCACCGACGTGAGTCAGCTTGCCCGCATCCTCCTCGATGTGCGCACGTTCGATCGCGATGTCGACGGTTCGACCGTCCGGCAGTTCGATCTCCACTTCGCCCTCGAAGGCGATGGGTTCGTCGTACTGCGAGATCTGGTAGTTCTTCGGCAGATCCGGGTAGTAGTAGTTCTTGCGAGCGAACCGGCACGACGTGCCGATTTCACACCCGAGCGCCAGGCCGAGCGAGATGGCTGACTTCACCGCCGCGCTGTTCGGCACGGGCATCGAACCCGGAAGACCGAGGTCCAGCGGAGAGATCAGCGTGTTCGGCAGGGCATCCGCGTACGATTCGTTGGCCGGGTTCGGGCTCGACGAGAACATCTTGGTACGCGTGTTCAGCTCGACGTGCACCTCGAAGCCGAGTACCGGGTCGAAGTGTTCGAGCGCTGCGTCGAAGTCCATCAGCTTCGCGTTCATCGGTCGGTACCCTCCTGCGCCGGCTGGCGATCTTCTGCAAGTGCTGCGTTCTGCAGGGCGAGCGCGCCGCCCCAGTTCTGATTGAGCAGCGCTTCAATCGTTGCGCCGTAGCGGTACAGCCGTTCGTCCTCGAACATGGGGGCCATCAACTGCAGACCTGTCGGCAGCCCTCCGTCGCCGAGCCCCATGGGAATCGACATACCGGGCGTGCCCGCAAGGTTGGCGGCGATGGTTGTGAGGTCACTCGCGTACATCGCGAGCGGATCATCGACCTTCTCGCCGAACTTGAATGCCGTGGTCGGAGCAGCGGGGCTGATGAGCACATCGGCCTCGGAGAACGCCCGCTCGAGGTCGCGCTGGATGAGCGTGCGTACCTTCTGAGCACTGCCGTAGTACGCGTCGTAGTAGCCGGCCGAGAGCGCGTACGTACCGAGGATGATTCGGCGCTTGACCTCCGGCCCGAAGCCCGCTCCCCGAGTGGCCGCCATCACCCGTTCTACTGTCTGACCCGGTTCCTCGACACGCAGCCCGTACCGGACGGAATCGAAGCGGGCGAGATTGCTCGACGCCTCCGAGGGCAGGATGAGGTAGTACGCGGCAACAGCGTACGTGAAGCTCGGAGCCGTCACCTTGATGACTTCTCCTCCCGCGGCCTCGATTGCGGCAACGGCCTCGCGGAATCGCGCCTGTACATCCGACGCGATGCCCTCTGAATCGAGCTCCTTGACGATGCCGAACCGCACTCCGGAGAGGTCGCCGCTGGCGCCACCGCGTTTCGCAGCCGCAGCGAAGGAAGGCCACTCGCGCTCGAGGCTCGTGGCATCGCGCGGGTCATGACCGCCGATGACGTCGTGCAGCAGCGCCGAGTCGAGCACGGTGCGCGACACGGGGCCGATCTGGTCGAGGCTCGATGCGAGCGCGATCGCACCGTAGCGGCTGACTCCGCCATAGGTGGGTTTCACACCCACTGTTCCGGTCACGGCGGCGGGCTGGCGGATGGAACCGCCCGTGTCGGAACCGAGTGCGATAGGGGCTTCGAGCGCCGCTACCGCTGCTGCCGAGCCGCCGCCCGAGCCTCCCGGGACCCTGTCGACGTCCCAGGGATTGCGGGTCGGTCCGAACGCGGAGTACTCGGTTGACGAGCCCATCGCGAACTCGTCCATGTTGGTCTTGCCGAGTGCGACCATCCCCGCTGCTTTGAGTCGAGCAACAACCGTTGCGTCGTAGGGAGGGACCCACCCTTCGAGCATCTTCGAACCGCTCGTGGACGGCATACCCTTGGTCGTCAGCACGTCCTTGATCGCGACCGGGACACCCGCGAGGTCGTGCAGCTGCTCGCCTGCCGCGCGCCGCTCATCGATTGCGCGCGCCTGCTCGGTCGCAGAGGCGTTCACGTGCAGATAGGCGCCGTAGCGTTCATCGACCGCGGCGATGCGGTCGATGTGCGCTCGGGTCGCCTCTTCGCTCGAGACATCGCCTGCGCGGAGCCGCTCTGCCAGTTCCGCAGCGCTCAGTGAGATCAGTTGGTTCACGCTACTGCTCCTCGCCGAGGATCGCGCTCACGCGGAATCGCTCGCCATCGTGCGCGGGGGCGCCCGCGAATGCTTCCTCGTGCGTGAGGGTTTCGCCCGGCTCATCGTCGCGCATGACGTTCGTGAGCGGAACCGGGTGGCTCGTCGCCGGAACATCATCGGTCGCGACTTCGCTCACCTTGGCGATCGCGTCGACGATCTGTTTCAACTCCGTCGTGATCGTTTCGACTTCGTCTTCCGAGAGAGAGATTCTGGCGAGCGATGCGAGATGCTCGACCGATTCGCGAGTGATGTCAGACATGATCTCCATCCTAATGTTGTGAGAAGGGTGTTTTTCGCCGTTGCAACGCGTTGTCGCAGCGATCAGGCGGCGCTTCCGAACGTCGCGAGCACAGCATAGGCGGCGGGTACGAGCGAAACGACGAGGAGCCCGATGGTCATCGGCTTGCGCTGCCACAGGATCGCCAGCGTTTCACGCAGCACCGCGGCGGGCAGGTACGCAGGATGCGTGCGCGACGGCAGCACCTGCCCCTCCAGTGGCACACTCCTCATCGTGTTCGCCGCACGGGGTACGTGGTATTCGCTCGTGACGACGACGATCGGATCATCGATTTCGCGCCGCACCAGAATGCCACGGGCGTTGCGCAGATTCGTGAATGTGCTCGTCGAAGTGTCCTCGCGCAGGATGCGGTTCTCGGGCGTGCCCAGTTCGATCGCGTGCTGCGCCATCGATTCGGCTTCCGCGATGACTTCATCGGGCCCCTGTCCGCCCGTCATGATGATGGGGGCTTCCGGCTTCGCCCGTTCAAGTGCCGCGACGCCCGCTTCTATGCGTTTCGCGAGCAGCCTCGTCGGCCTCCCGTCCGATCGGAGGCCGCCACCGAGCACGACGACTGCGCCGGCCGCCTTTTGCACGCGTGAGAACAGACGCTGTTGCACCCTGGGCCACCACATGAGCGTCACAAGGGTTGCAGAAGGCACCAGCAGCGGCGCCAGACCGGTCATGAGCAGGGCGGCGAGGCCCGCATCCACGCGGTAGAACGCGATGTGGAGCACCACGAGCGCAGCCAGGATGATGAGGCCCAGAATGCTTGCAATGAGCTTCTGCGGCCGGTTCGAACGCGTTCCGGGAATGCTGAAGATCACGGTCGTCACCCAGAGTCCGAAAACGGCGATCATGAGGCTACCGCCCTCGACGAGCGCCACGAGCGCCCACCCGTCGATGTCGCCGGTCGGGAACACCAGCTCGAGCACTCCGTTGATGATCACGATCAGCAGAGCAAGCCCGCCCCAGGTGATGATCTCCGGTGCACCAAGGCGGCGCGGTTCCTGGCGCAGCAACCAGATACCGCCGGCGATCAGCATGAAGGCCAACACGGCAAGGGGTACGAGCATCGCTCCAGTCTCTCACGCCGGCGCGCATACTGCCGCTCCTACGGGGTCGGGAATGAACGTGCTTCACTCGCGTTGGAACGGGTATGCGCTTATCGGTTCTTGACCTGGCTCCCGTCGACCCGGATGTTCCACACGAAGAGGCGCTGCACGCGACCGTCTCCGTCGCCCAGGCTGCTGAACAGCACGGCTACGAGCGGGTCTGGTACGCAGAGCATCACAACATGCCGGTCATCGCATCCTCGGCGACTGCCGTACTAATTGCGCACGTCGCCGCCAATACCGAGCGCATTCGTCTCGGCGCGGGCGGCATCATGCTGCCGAACCACTCCCCGCTCGTCATCGCCGAACAATTCGGCACACTGGCAGCGCTGCACCCCGACCGCATCGACCTCGGGCTCGGGCGAGCGCCCGGAACGGATGGCCGCACGGTTCTCGCGCTCCGCCGCGATCCGCAGGCATCCGACAGCTTCCCGCGAGACGTTGTCGAGCTGCAGCGGTTTCTCGCGGGTATGCAGCCGGTTGCCGGGGTGCGAGCGGTTCCCGTAGCCCAGACGCCCCCTCCGCTCTTCATCCTCGGTTCTTCGCTGTTCGGCGCTTCGCTCGCAGCACAGCTTGGCGTGCCGTACGCGTTCGCTTCGCATTTCGCGCCGGACGCGATGCATCAGGCACTCGCCGAGTACCGAAACAGCTTCAAGCCATCCGAGCAGTTGACCGATCCGTATGCGATCGTCGGTGCCAACGTGACCGCGGCCGCCACGAATGATGACGCGGCTCGCGTGCATCGGGAGGTACTGCGCAGGAGGGTTCGCTCGTTCCTGCTGCGCGGCCGCCCCGAGGCGGAGTCGATCGGCGATGATGAGCTGGATGTCTTGATCGAGTCGCCGCAGGGGCGCCAGATCGCCAACATGATGCGCGTCAGCGCAGTGGGCGATGGGGATGCCGTGCGTGCGGGGCTCGACCGGCTGCAGACCGAAACCGATGCCGACGAGATCATGCTCGCCTTCCACGGCCGCAACACCGAAGAGCGGTTGACCTCGCTCCGAGTAACCGCGGACGCCGTGCCGCACTAGCGCCGGCAACCGGTGCCGGTGCCGTGCCCTATACCCGTGCCCAAAGTATGGAAACTCGACCCAAGTGACCGAACGTCGGTCTAATTTCCATACGCTCGGGCAAACCCATACATTCGGCACGAGCCAGCCGGTCAAACGCAGCTACGCAGCCATCCGGACCCTGCGCGCCGGGACGCCCCGAAGGGGATGCTGGGAAAGGCAGCTGAGCATGAGCGACGGGTCACCGAGAAGCGGCGAAACATGCCGAGACCGGTGCAAATCGCCGCCTCTCAGTGCAGAACCCAAAATATCGCCGCCTCTCGTGACGACCGGCTCGAACGCCGCAGTGCAGCCGAACCCCACTATCCCTGCCACGCCGACCATCCGTGCCCAATGTATGGAATGTGCCCGATGTCGGGCGGGCAGCCATACATTCGGCACTAAACAGCAAAAGCCCCCGACGTTCGGCACACCCGCGCGGCCGGGAATGACCGACTAGATCCTGAACCCCTGTCCCTGCCACCTACGCCGACTCGAAATCACAGCAGCACGGCTGACCATCCGCTTCTCACCCATCGAGGGCGTCCGGGCCCTGCTCGACGAGCACCTTGAATTGCCCTGCATCCAGGACGCGAACCCCGAGGTCCTCGGCCTTCGTCAGCTTCGACCCGGCTCCGGGCCCAGCCGCGACGAAGTCGGTCTTCTTCGAAACACTGGACGCTGCTTTGCCTCCCGCGGCGATGATGGCCTCCTTGGCGCCATCACGCGTAAACCCCTCCAGTGTTCCGGTGGCGACAACCGTCAAACCGCTCAGGACGCCTTCGACACTCTTCTTCGCACCTGGCCCCGGATGGTCGGGCTCGGCGAATCGAACACCGGAACCGCGCCAGCGACGAGTGATCTCCCGGTGCCATTCGATCGACAGCCATTCCGTGATCGCATCGGCAATCGTCAGCCCTACACCCTCGACCTCGGAGAGCTGCTCGGCGCTAGCCCCCTCGATCGCCTCCAGTGAGCCGAACCAGTCGGCGAGAGCTCTCGCCGCGACAGGCCCGACGTGCCGGATGTTGAGCGCCACGAGCTGGCGCCACAGTTCCTTGGTCTTGGCAGCCTCCAGCTGATCGATGAGCGTTTGGGCCTGTGCCGAGGGGTACGTTACCGGCACCCGCTTGAGTCCGGCCCTGCGTCGCTCCTGCGCGCTGAGCCCTTCCGCCTCGGCAGGATACTCGTGCTGCACGCGCTGAAACGGTCTGCGGATCACGGGCTGTCCGTCTTCGTCGACGCGCGGCTCCCCCGTCTCCGCAT
>NZ_CAMEFJ010000110.1 GCF_945915485.1 uncultured Agrococcus sp. | reverse complement strand
GAAGTTGAATGGCATCAATACACGGAGCTCAGTCTCGCGAGGGACTGCATCTAGCGTTCGTGACCCCGATCGGGTCGGGTCAAGGGAGTGCCGTTAACTGACCACGCCGGCACGCCACGCCCACGCGGCGATTTCGACCCGGTTGCGGGCTCCGATCTTGGCCGTGATGTTCCGAGCGTGAGTCTTGACCGTCGAGAGCGAAACGAAGAGGTCAGCAGCGATCTCCTCGTTCGTGCCGCCGCGTGCAATGGCGGCGGCGATCTCCACCTCGCGATCGGAAAGGCCGTGGTGCTCGGTCGGCGCCGTTGTCGCTGATGCGAGCTCACCCAGCAATCGTACGGTGATGGAGGGCGACACGAGTGCATCCCCGTCCGCTGCGGCTCGCACAGCCTCGACCAGTAGACGTGGACCGGCATCCTTCAACAGGAATCCGGAGGCCCCCGCCTGCAGCGCAGAACGCAGGTACTCATCGGTGTCGAACGTCGTGACAACTACGACACGCGGTGCATCCGGCATCGACGTGATCAGGCCGGTCGCGTCAATCCCGTTCATACCGGGCATACGGATGTCCATCAGCACCACATCGGGGTGCAGAAGTTTCGTGGCAGAAACCGCGTCTTCGCCAGACCCTGCGGTTCCCACCACCTCGATATCGCCTTCAGCCTCCAGCACCATCGTGAACCCGGCGCGCACCATCTCCTGATCGTCGGCCAGGAACACCCGAATCATCGCTCCGCCGCCATCGGCAGACTCACTCGCACACTCCACGTGTCATCCTCGACGGCTCCGGCGCGCATGGTTCCTCCGAGGGCAGTGACGCGCTCCGCCATGCCCGTGAGCCCGAACCCTCGCGACCCGGGCATCCGAGTGCCGTCATTCACTCCGTCATTGTCGATCTCGATCAGCAGCTGGCCTCCCGCTGACCGCACCGAAACTCGGGTGTTGCCCTCAGGGGCGTGCCTTCGCACGTTCGTGAGCGCCTCCCGAACCACGCGGTACGCCGATTCGCCAATCCCTGGAGGCGTCGTATCGGTCGGTTCCTCGAAGGTCAGCGTCGTGCGTGTGAGCCCGGGATTGAATCGTTCAACAAGAGCCGGGATGTCCGCGAGCGCGTACTGCACCGTGAGCGGGGATCCATCGTCCGACTCCTCCCGCATCGCCCCGACCATCCTGCGCATCCCCGACAGTGCCTCCGCACCGGCGGTCTCAATGGACTCCAGGGCTTCTGTGACCCGCTCGCGGTCACTGTGCGCGACAGCAATCGCGGCCTGCGCCTGCACGACAATGCCGGTCACCTGGTGCGCTACGACATCGTGGAGCTCACGGGCCAGCTCCATGCGCTCTGCTCGGCGCGCGGCTTCAACCGCCGACTCTCGTTTCGTGAGCATGTACCGGCCCGCCAAGCCGCCAGCGACTGAACAGCCCCAGAGCAGCAGTGCGAGCAATACGAACGTGACGTCGAAACCAAGACGCAGGAGCACCCCGCCGAGGGTCACGGCGAGCGCAGCGGCACCCACGATGATCGCACCGCGCCTCGCGCATCCGCGAATCCCGGAAATCGTCAGCACGATGATCGCGGCGGTCTCCGTCAGCGACAGAGCCGGGCTACCGACCGGCACGGAGACCACCGAACCGAGGAAGGAGACGGCGAACGCCGATCCGACGGCCACGCCGATCGGCATCACCCTGCGCGCCAGCGCGAGCCCCGCCACCACGATCGCGATGAAGGCGGTAGCAAGGGCGCCGGCAATGAAGCTCGAATCAGGGTCGACGATGAGCCGCGAGCCGAGTTCGAAGTCGGCGGCCAACAGCAGCGCCAATACTCCGAACTCCGCGGCACTTGCCAGGACTCGCCAGCGTACCCGCCGCAACCGCAGCGGCCGGGTGTCACCAGTGCTCCTGCCCGTCATCACCCGGTCAGTCTATTGAGTGCGCGGCCACCGCCACCACGATACGAATGCAAATCGTTCAAAGGAACGATGAGTGGCACGACAAGCCGTTCTGGAGGTCGATGCGAGGCCTGTGGTGTGAGCGTGAGAGTAGACGCATGATTCTTGCTGACGGTCATTCGCGACCCTCCAACACTGTTCCATCATCGAAGCTCGCGGCCCGAACGGTCGACCTCGTACGGGAGTACGGCGCCGGCGACAGTCGAGTGCGCGCACTCGACGGGCTGCACATCGAGCTCCACAGCCGGCGGTTCACCGCGATCATGGGCGCATCCGGTTCTGGTAAGTCGACCCTGCTGCATTGCCTCGCCGGTCTCGATCGCGCGACGTCGGGTCGGATTCTGCTCGGCGAGACCGATCTCGGCGGTCTGGATGATGCCGCCCTCACCGCCATCCGGCGCGACAGGATCGGATTCGTGTTCCAGGACGGCAACCTCCTGCCCCACCTCACGGCCGGCGAGAACATCGACCTCGGGCTGTCGCTCGCAGGACGACGCCCCGACCGCGCATGGCGAACCGAACTCGTCGGCCGCCTCGGCATCGCCGACCGTCTTCGGCACTTGCCGTCAGAATTGTCGGGAGGGCAGCGCCAGCGAGTCGCGGTGGCGAGAGCCCTGCTCGGCCACCCGGATCTCATCGTTGCCGACGAACCGACCGGCGCACTGGACAGCGCATCCGGCGGAGCGCTGCTGGGACTTCTCAGGTCATGCGTCGACGACTACGGGCAGACCGTGGTCATGGTGACGCACGACCCCTCGGCCGCCGCCGTCACAGACGAAGTCGTGCTGCTGAAAGACGGACGTTCGGCGGGCATCCTCAATCAGCCCACTCGTGAAACGGTGCTCGAGCGCGTCGCCGCGATCAGCGCGCAGCCGGGAGCCGTCGCATGATCGTCCCGCAGACCGCCGTCCGAAGCATCAGGAGACGGCCAAAACAGGCCTTGATGATGGGCCTCGCGATCGCGCTCGCAACCGCCTTCGCAGCGTCGTCGATCCTTATCGCGATCAACGCAAGGGCCGCACTCGTCGCCTTCGGAATGACAACACCGGAAGCGACCGATGTTGTCGTCGTTCCCCCTGAAAGCATCGACAACGAGGCCGTCGCCCATATGGCGGGGCAAGTGGCAGCATTGCCCGAGACGGACGAAGTCGCGGTCGAGTACCTGGGAGACGTCTCCGTTGAGGCGGGCGGTCTGACGTCCACGTGGAAACTGACAAGCGACCCCGGTTCCGGCGCTCTCAGCGCCATCCCCGACCTGGAGGAGGGGGATGCGCTGCAAGCGGGCGAGATCTACCTCGGTGTCAGCACCGCTGAACGATCAGGGGTCTCGGTCGGCGACACGGTCGTCGCAGCGGGGCGAGAGCTGGTCGTCGCCGGCATCGGGCAGATTCACGAGTTCGGCATGGATGTCGGGCTCATAACGGAAGAGGACGCCGTCGCCATCGGCTCGATGACCCCGGTGCAGATCTTCATCGCCGGTGACATGGATCCGGATGCCGTGAGCGCGCTGATAGGAGACAGCCTCGTCATCAGCGGCGAAGAACAACGAACCGACCAGGCGAGAACGGTGACGGACACGCTCGTAGGCGTGTTCGGCGCGCTCACCGTGTTCGTCGGCCTTGCGCTGCTGTCGGCCGTCGTGATCGTCGGCTCTACCTTCCGGACGGTGTTCTCGCGTCGGGCGACCGAACTCGCTTTGCTGAGATGCGTCGGTGCGGGCCGCGCGCAGTTACGGCGTCTCGTGCTGTTCGAAGCGGCATGCATCGGCCTGCTCAGCGGTATCGTCGGCGTCGCGGTCGGATGGGCGCTCGCCGCCGGGCTCGTTGCCGTTGCGCAGTCCAGCGGTCTGCTGACGGATGCGTTCAACTCGGCCCCGCTCGCACTCGTTGCGTGCCTGGTGCTGGCGACACTCTCCACCGTTGTCGCAGCGCTTCCGGCAGCGAAAGCCGCGGGGAAAGCCTCGCCGATAGCAGCGCTGAGCGCAGCCAGGGCAACGGAGGCACGGTCGACCAGACGCGCTGTGCGCCTGGTCGCAGCGAGTGTCCTTGCGTTGAGCGCTGTCGCCACCGGTGCGGCAGGTGCGATCGCGGCGAGCACCGACGAGTTCCTGGCACTCGGGTTGACGGCGCTCAGCGGTGTGCTGCTCTTCGTCGCGCTCGTGTGCATCGGGCCCTTTATCGTTCAGTGGTTCGCGGCACTCCTTCGACCCTTGACCGGGTCGTCGGGAGCGGTCCGTGTTGCGGTATCGAACGCACGTCGGTCCTCCCGCCGCACGGCTGCCATGAGCACCGTTCTGATGCTGGGAGTTGGGCTGACGGCCTCACTCGTCGTCGGCGTAGCCGGAGCTACCGCCGATGCCCGCGAGGACATGGAGAGCAACTTCTCCTCCGCTGCGATCATTCCCGTCGACTTTGTCGACGACCCCGATGCCGTTGTCGACCTGCTGACCGAGCATCCGGCAGTGGATGTTCGCGTCGACGGGCTCGACATTCTCATTGATCCCGCTCCGGGAACTGGCGCTGTTGAACTGCGCTCGGCGGTGCTCGAGAGCGTCAGCGACGGCACGCCCGTGTTCTGGGCATCCGACGTCCGGGCGGGTATCGAGCAGACGCTCCTCATCGGCCAGATCATCGGCATCGTCATGATCAGCGTGACCCTCATCGTGGCAATGGTCGGAGTCATGGTCACCCTGGCGCTCTCCGTCGCCGAGCGGCGCGAAGAAATCGCGCTGATCCGCGCCCTGGGCATGACTCGAGCGGGTGCGCGTCGCTCACTCGCCATCGAGGCTGCGCTCGCGGCAACGCTGGGGTCGATAACCGGTGTCGTTTTCGGCAGCGGCTACGGTCTGCTCGCGCTGAACGCGCTGGGGATGTCTGCCGGTGCACCGCCGATCGGCTCGCTCACTGCCGTTTTCTTCGGCGTCATCATCGCCTCGATCCTGGCGGCCGCGATCCCCATGCGGACAGCGGGCCGTGTTTCACCGGCGATTGGCATGGCAGCTCGATGAAACCCCTCGCCGCAACGGCCGTCCGGCCTCGATACAGCCTGGTCAATACTCAGAAAGGTACGAAAACTATGCACGCTCGAATGAAACTGCTCGTTGGCGCAATCGGCGCAGTCGCCGCGCTGACCGTAAGCGGATGCACCGTAGTGCAAGACACGTTTCAGGTGGGGGAACGCGAGTTCCACTTCGACACGATTGCCGACGTCCAGGAATCAGGGGAGGCGTTCCGCTTCCAGGGATTCGTGCCTGACGATGCGACCGACATTCGCATGATTGCGCAGCTCGACGGTCATGCGGGTCTCATGCGATGGACGAGCCCGACCGAGTTCGATTCCGAGCACTGCAGCGCGGCGGATATTACAACGACGCCGCCGTTCGACCCGGAGTGGCTGATCGACCCGATTCCCGAGGCAGGAGCCGCCTGCGGTTCCTGGGCGGTCGTCAGCAGCGGCGGAGTGCACTTCGCCTGGTCGGACCCTGAGAACGAGTAGCCCGGCTGCATGGAGTGTGCACCACGCCTCGCCCCTCGGGAGGCGTACATGCGGATCAGCTAAGAGCCCGCGCGGATAGGCGGAATCTACTGCGGTGGTCGGTAGCGCTCCTGGACTGCGTTGTCGTCGTCGAACGCAGCTCCACTGCGCCCTTCCTCCTCCGCCTTGCCCAGAACCCCTACCGGCCATCCTCGCCACGACTCCCTATCCGCGCGCACTCTAACACGCAACTTTCGTCGCACTCGACGGCGAGGGAAGCCCAACGCTGAGGCGCAGCGCACACGCTCCAACCAGATGCAGTCTCACGTTTGCGGTCTCCTTGCTGAAGGGGTCGGGGGAACCGACCTGGTAGAAGCCGGAGATCACTGCCGCACGCTGGGCCGAACAGGTGCATGTATGGCGCGACCGAGAATCGTCACGGGGAGTCCAGGATCGATGGTCGAGATGTCCGCGAGACTGTGTCTCGCAGGGTCTCTGTTGCATAACAGTGCGCTCGGTAACTTGCGATACGGGCAGAATCTGACAAGAGTGTTTATGGCTGGTTGTTCTACCGGCAGTCGAAATTGTAGTGAGGAGCATCGTCATGCGGAGAAGAAAATCCGTTCTTATCGTCGGCCTTTCGGCCGTTGCCATCGGACTCTCGGGTTGCACGGGAGGCGTTGGCACCGGGGATGGCGGTGGTGAAGACGGTGGCTTCACCGTCGTCCAGTGGGGAGGTGTGTCGCAGGAGATCTCCTACGCCGAAATGTTCGAGCCGTTCGCCGAGGAGCGG
Source organism: uncultured Agrococcus sp. (assembly GCF_945915485.1). Classification (GTDB taxonomy): domain Bacteria; phylum Actinomycetota; class Actinomycetes; order Actinomycetales; family Microbacteriaceae; genus Agrococcus. The sequence continues at coordinate 587 of NZ_CAMEFJ010000110.1, read as the reverse complement.
GGCATCACCATCAGTCAGGATTCTCCGACCGACTACGCGCAGCTCGAAGCGATGGTGGACGCGGGGCAGGTCAGCTGGGACGTCGTCCAGGGTGAACCGCACTTCACCGCTCGCGCCTGCGCCGACGGCAAGCTTGAGCCGTTGAGCGACGAGGTAATCGCAGCTGCCGAGGAGAACGGCGTCGACATGGACCAGGTGACGGAGTGCTCCATCCCGATCCTGTACTACACCTACAACATCGCTTACAACACCGATACGTTCCCAGACGCTCACCCGACCACGTGGGAGGAGTTCTTCGACACGGAGGAGTTCCCGGGCAAGCGCGGAATGTGGCGTTCGGCAGCGGGAGCCGCGCTCGAAACGGCACTGCTCGCTGACGGAGTCGCACCCGAAGACCTCTATCCGCTCGACCTCGACCGGGCGTTCGAAATGCTCGACTCGATTCGTGACGACATCGTTTGGTACGACACGGGCGACGAACAGGTCCAGCTGACGGCAAGCGGTGAGACGCCGCTCATGCAGGCCTGGAACGGCAGAATACACGCGGCAGCCGGCGAAGGCATGCCCGTCGCCAATGAGTTCAGCGA
>NZ_CAMEFJ010000109.1 GCF_945915485.1 uncultured Agrococcus sp. | reverse complement strand
TGTGACATCGTGAGCGTCGCAAAGCTGTTTGCAGCGAAAGGCACCGCAACGCGCCCATTCGCGATTTTGCCCGCGGCACTGATCTCCTCCTCGGCTGTTCTGCTGTTCTGGATCGAGATCGCCTGGGTCGGCTACGTCCTCATGGTGGCGGGCCTGGCGCTCGCGGTCGTGAGCGACCGGCTCAGGGCATCCGCGGGCCTCACGAAAGACCTCCTGCTGATCGCTCTCGCGCTCGGGGCCGTCAGCCTCATCTCCCTCGAAGCCGACATCTCGCCGATGGGCATGCTGCGCTTCACGCTCGCTCTCGGAGCAGCGGTCGTGATCCCCTACACGCTGTCACGCTGGTTGTTCAAGGATCACTTCATCACGTTCCCATTGCGCTTGGAGCGTTGGACGCAAGCGCAATGGGGATACCTGATCGTGGTGATCCTCGCCGCCTATCTGATCCTGCCGTTCTATTTCCTTACCAGCGGTGTCTGGGAGAACTGGCCGGCGGTCGTCGAATGGCACGAGATCACACGACTGTTCATCGGTGTGAATGCGGTTGGCATCTGGGACGAACTGTTCTTCATCTGCACCTGCTACGTGCTCTTCATGCGGCACTTCCGCCCCTGGCTCGCGAACGTGCTGCAGGCGGCGATCTTCGTCTCATTCCTGTGGGAGCTCGGTTACCGGGAGTGGGGGCCCCTGCTGACGATTCCGTTCGCGCTCGTGCAAGGCCTGGTCTTCACCATCACGCGCAAGAACCTGCTCTACGTCGTCGTTCTGCATTTACTGTTCGACGCGGTCGTCTTCGCCGTCATCGTGCACGCCCATCACCCGGAGGCGCTACCGATCTTCCCGATCGTCCACGGCTTCTAGTCTGCGCCCGCCTGCCTTGCGATGCGCGTGAACGCGAGGTGCGGGCCCAGGTACACGAACGTTCCGGTCGGGATCTCGAGCGGGAGCCATTCCAGCGCCCCGGGAGCCGGGCAGCGGTCAGGCGTCGAAGAACTTGGCGATCGTCTCGGCAGCACGATACTCGGCGTGCACACCTTCGAGCAGCACGACGCTGGTGTCCGCGTGCTCGGCGCGAAGGTCGAGAATGCGCTGGTAATCGTCAGAGTGGTACCAGCGCCGTGCCGCTTCGATGGACGGGAAGCCGATGATCACGACATCTCCCTGCCAATCGCCCTCCACAACCTCTGGCTGCGTACCGTGCACCACCCACTCGCCGCCGAAGGGCTCGAACGTCGACTCGATGCGCTCCATGTATTCACGGATCTGCGCCCCTAACTGCACGCCGCGCAGGTGCCCGACTGCATAGCCGCGCCGCGCGCTCACTGCGGCACCCTGTCGAGGAAGCCGCGCACGTCGGCGATCCTGCCGTCTTCATCGACCACGACGACGTCGAAGCCGATGATGGGAGGCTCTTCTCCGGCAGGGCCGAGAGCCCACGAGAACCGGAGCTGCCGGTGGTGAGCGTCGACGCTGCCGTGCAGACGGAAGACGAAATCGGGGAATTGCGCCTGCACGGCGCCGATCAGTTCGTGAAGCGCGGAGCTGCCCGAGATCTCGGCCTGCGGGTCGACATACGTCACGCTCGGAGACCAGTGGTCGGCGATCAGTCGCTTGCGGTCAGCGGGCCCGGCATTCCAAGTGTCCAGGTACTTCTCGGCGATGTTCTGCATTGTGTTTCCTTCTCATTCATTTCTGAGTTCGTGCCACCGAGTCTGCCGCCGGGAGTGCGGCATCTCCATGACCTCGGAGGTCATGAACGGTCTGTTACGTTGTGCGCATGACGCAGGTAGTCGAAGAAGCGGGCGTTGGTTCGCTGCTGCGAACGTGGCGCGAACGCCGCCGGTTCAGTCAGCAGGAACTCTCGAACCGGTCAGAGGTCAGCACACGGCACGTGAGCCGGGTCGAAACGGGGCTCGCGAAGCCGACCGCGCAGATGGTGCTGCGGCTCGCCGACGTTCTCGACGTTCCGCTCCGCGACCGCAATCGTCTGCTGCTTGCCGCGGGGCACGCGCCGACATTTCCCGAGCACCGGCTCGATCATCCCGATGTTGCAGAGATCATGGATGGGCTGCGCCACCTGTTGGATGCGCATCTGCCCTACCCCGCGCTGCTGCTCGATACGCACTGGGACATCGTCGATGCCAACGCCGCGGTCGATCGGCTGCTGGCGGGGTGCGCCGCTGAGCTGCTCGAGCCGCCCGTCAACGTTTTGCGCGTCTCCTTGCATCCGGACGGGCTGGCGCCGCGGATCCGCAACTTCGAGCAGTGGGCGGCGCACCTGCATCACCAGGTGGCGCGACGAGCGGAGCACACGCACGATGCGCGGCACTACGAACTCATCGCCGAGATCGAGACGTATCTGAAATATCGCCCGGCAGCGCCCGCCGCGACCGGGCCGGTCCTGCCGCTCGAGTTCGAAGCCGAGGATGGCACGCTGCGATTCTTCAGTGCGTCCGCCCGGCTGGACACGGCCTCCGATGGAACACTCGAAGGGCTCCATCTCGAGACGTTCCTGCCCGCGGATGCCGACACCCGGCGGGCGCTCGGCGCTGAGACTATGTGATCAGCATCGGGAAGACGTGGTCGCGATTGAGCGGTGCCTCTGCGGGATCATCGATACCGGCGACGGGATGGATCCAGCGAAGCTCCTCGATTTCAGCCTGCGCTCGTGGCACTGCGGCGGAGGCCGCTTCGGATGCCCGGAACACGCTCGCGCGGACCGTCGCGCCCGCCTCGTTGGCTGCCGCGGCATCCCAAGTCCCGAACGGTTCGATGTCTGCCGGTTCGAGGGTGATGCCGAGTTCTTCGCGCACTTCGCGGCGTGCGCAATCGGCCGCGGACTCTCCCGATTCGGGCTTGCCGCCCGGCAACATGAACATGTCGGTGCCGCGCTTGCGAACCGTGAGCACCGTGCCGTCGAGACGCTGGAAGAGCACTGCTGAGACCGTGATGATGTGCACCGGATCAGCCTAGCGAGCCCCGCTGATGTATAATGTGATGTATGAAGCGCACCAATATCTATCTCGACGAGCGCCAGACGGAGGAGCTGGAGCAGCGCGCTGAGATGGAGGGGATTTCTCGGGCCGAACTCGTGCGGCGATTGATCGACGCGGGGCTTCGTGATGCACGAGGGGATCACCGTGCTCTGCAGTCGGCAATAGATCTCTCGTTCGGAGCGATCGTCGTGGATGACGCGATGAACCGTACGGCGGGCGCTCGAGAGGAACACCTCGAGCAGCTCTGGCGGCTCGAGCGATGATTCTCGTAGACACGGATGTGCTGATCTGTCATCTGCGGGGTGTTCAGGTCGCAAGACGGTGGCTGCTCGATGCGTCCGAGAGGGACGCCTTGGCGATCAGTGCGGTTACCGTGACGGAGATCACGGGCGGAATGCGATCAGCTGAACGTCGAGAGGTGTGGGCGCTCCTGGCTGCGCTCGAGGTGATGCCGATTACGGATGCAATTGCTCGGCGGGCCGGAGCATTGCAGCGGGAGTATCGTCGTAGTCGCTCGGGTATCGGGATCTCCGACTACTTCATCGCTGCTACCGCGCTGCATAGCGGGCTCGAGTTGGCCACGTTGAATACGAAGCACTTTCCCATGATTCCCGATCTTCGAGCGCCGTTCTCGTTGTGAACCACTATTCGCGCCAGTAGCTCGAGCCGTCCTGCGTGCGATGGATCAGGCCGCTGTCGAACAGGTCGCGGCGCAGCGTTGCCGGATCCCGCCAGAGTTCCCCGAGGCGATCTGTCACCGAGCGCTCATCGAGGTCCTCGCCCGGCCGCAGCGCGCGCTCGGCCGCCCAGCGCATGACGGCCATCCGATCGTCCGGCTTCGCGGGCCAGATCTCGATGCGACCGTCGCGAACGAATCTGTCGACACCGCTCGCGGCCCGCGTACGCTGCAGCAGGGGAGAGAATGCGTCGACTTCCGACACCGTGCCGTCCTCGACCGAGGCGAGCCCCGCGCGAACGAGAGCATCCAGGCGACGACGCTCCTTGGTTGCCAGCCCTGTGACGGCGAGCGGGCCCTCCGCAACGATGCGGGCGTAGAGTTTGCGTCTGCCGTCATCGGCGAGCGTTGCGAACAACTGCTGCGTTGCACCCTCGGTCATATCGAGATGCGATGGACGAGACGGGAGAGGATGAGGGCGCTGCGGGTTCGCACAACGCTCTTCGCCGCGCGGATGCGCTCGAGCGCGTCCTCGAGCCCGTGCGCGTCACGAGCGCGCACAACAACCACGGCGTCGGCATCCCCCGTGACGGTGTAGGCCTCGACGATGTCGGGAACATCCGAAAGGATGCGCTTGAGCTCCGGTGGCGAAACGGTGCCGCTGCAGAACAGCTCGACATACGCCTCCGTTGCGAGCCCCTCGACCTTCGGGTCGATCTGCACCGTAAAGCCGGCGATAACGCCCGATTCGACGAGTTTGTCGATGCGTCGCTTTACAGCCGATGCGCTGAGACCCACCTCGTCGCCGATGTCGCCGTAGTTCGCTCTCGCGTTGATCTTGAGGTGATCGATGATCGCGTAATCGGTGCGGTCCATACGCAAAAATCTATTGCGGAAACGAGATGCGTGCAAGGATGCGAGGCTCTCGGCAACACAGTTTGCAACGATGCGTGCCTCATGAGAGCCAGGGTCGCAGAGCCCGATTACAGTGGAGAGCATGGCGAAGACGCTCCAAGAACGGCTGGAAGCAGTGCGCGAGCGCACCGTTGCGCTCGCAGCCGAGGACGCATTCTCCGGCGTACTCCACGTGCAGCGTGGTGAAGAGACGCTGCTGTCCGCAGCGCACGGCACTGCGAGCCGGAGATGGGATGTTCCCGTGCGCGCATCCACACGGTTCGACATCGCATCGGTCACGAAAGTGCTCACGTCGATTGCGGTATTGCAGCTCGTCGACGCCGGCACGCTGCGACTTGACGATCGCATTCACGACCGGGTGGACCTCACCGACAGCGCGATCCACCCGGATGTGACGCTGCGTCACCTGCTCTCGCACACATCGGGCATCGGTGACGACGCCGATGAGGAGGCGGGCGAATCGTACGAAGCGCTGTGGGAGGAGCGGCCGAATTACTCGGTGACAGAGACCCGAGACTTTCTACCGCAGTTCGTGCACAAACCGGCCAACTTCGCGCCGGGGCAGGGCTGTCGCTACTGCAATGTCGGCTATGTTCTGCTCGGGCTCGCGGTAGAAGACGCAACCGGCGTGCCCTATCGCGACGTCATTCGCCGTGACGTGATGGAGAAGACGGGAATGCGCGACTCCGGCTTCTTCGACATGCGTCACGCGGTGCCGGATGTCGCCGAGGGGTGGGAGCCCGTTCGCTCGTCTGCCGACGGAACGCTCAAAGGCTGGCGCCAGAACATCTACTCGTACCCTCCCATCGGCTCGCCCGACGGAGGTGCGCACGCGACCGCCGCCGATCTGGCGCGCATGCTGGACTCGGTGCTGCAGGGCCGCATCCTGTCGGAGGAGTCGACGGCGATGTTCCGCAGCCCGCAAGCGCTGCATCACAGGGTTGACGCTCCGAAACCCGGTGCGACGGCGGAGCTGCACTACGCGTTCGGGCTCGAGATCGAACTCGACGCCGATGGCCGCGTCAGGTCACTGTACAAGGACGGCATCAATACCGGTGCGAGTGCGATCGTGCGGCACTATCCGGTCGGTGGTCATGAGCAGGGGATCACGCTTGCCGTCGTCACGAATTCCGAGGATGCCGCCTGGGAGCCGGTGCGGCTGCTCGATGAGGCGATTATTGGCTTCGGTTCAGACTAGGCATAGACTACTGCCGCCCGTGCTCTGAGCCGGGCATGCTGACGACGGAGTGCAGGAGAGGCGCAAATGGTAACGATTCACGATGTAGCGAGACTGGCATCGGTTTCGCCCGCCACCGTGTCGCGCGTCCTGAGCGGAAAGACAGTGAACGCAACGCTGACCGAGCAGGTGCGCGTTGCTGCAGAACAACTCGGGTACCGCCCGAACCGCAGAGCGCAATCGCTGCGCAGCAAGCGATCCAAGCTCGTCGGCCTGATCATCCCCGATATCGAGAACCCGTTCTTCACCGCGATCGCGCGCGGCGTCGAAGACGCGCTGGAGCCGGAGGGATACTCGGTTGTTCTGTGCAACTCCGACTCCGATACCGCGAAGGAAACGCGCTACATAGGGGTCGCCGTGTCGGAGGCCATGGCAGGCGTCGTGATCGCGCCGGCTTCCGCAGGCACCGATCTCGAGCCACTGCTCGACCGGAACAGCGCGGTCGTGGTCATCGACCGTGACCCGCTCACCGTCGCAACCGACGTAGTGGTGCTCGCCGATCGCGAGTCCTCTTCCGAGCTCGTCGGTGAACTCCTGTCGCGCGGATACGAACGCATCGCATGCATCACGGGACCGGGAGATGTCGAGACGTCGATTCGCCGCAGCGAAGGGTGGCGGGACGCCCACCGAGAACAGGGTCGTCCCGTGCCGGAAGAGCTCTTGATCTTCAGCGACTACCGCTTCTCCGGCGGACGAGAGGCGATGAACCGGCTGTATGCGGCATCCACTCCTCCCGACGCGATCTTCATTGCCAACAACCTCATGGCGGTCGGCGCGATCGAGGCGATGCGCGAGCACGCGACGGAGCGAGCGCTCGCGGTATTCGGCGCGCTGCCGCGAGGTGCCGAGCGACCGCGGGAGTGCCTGATCGCGGATGCGCCGGGCCGCGAGCTCGGACGGGTCGCCGCGCGCAGGCTGCTCGAGCGCTTCGCCGACGCATCGACGCCCGTCCATCGCGACGTCCTACCGGTTCCCCTGCTCGGCTAGCG
>NZ_CAMEFJ010000108.1 GCF_945915485.1 uncultured Agrococcus sp. | reverse complement strand
ACAGCTCCACTACGAGGTCAAGCTCGTCGTCGCCCTCCGCGGCGATGAGTTCGGCGCCGTGATCCAGCCGACGCTCAGCGTCGATGAGCGCGCTCAGCCCACGAACCCTGCCGTCTCGGATCAGCGCCCGTTTCGCCCTGTCGGTGGGATGCGCCTCTCGCCCGTCGAGTTCTTCCGGCACGAAGTCGGCGAGGAACTGCCGATGGGCTCGAACCCATGCGCGCCGTCGCCACGGGTGACTGAGCCGCCATCTGCGCGGCGTGTAGAAGCGCAGCCCCATCTTGCCGAAGAACTCGGAGACCAGCCTCGCGGCTTCCTCGGAGTCGGCGACGTTCTCAACGAGTGTCGTGGCGATGACTCTGCAGGAGTCCACATAGTCTTCCGGGCGGAAGAGCTGGCTCGAGGTGTTTCCGCCGCGGTCGCGTTTCGCAAACAGGTAGAGCACTCGTTTGCCGCTATACGTGATTCGGCGCGCGGCTGTGTAGGCCTGCGTCATGAAGATGCCGTCTTCGAGCCGGACCACCCCTTCTGGAAATCGCAGGCCCTCCCGCTCGATCATCTCCCGCCGAATCATCTTCTGCGGCGTGAGCGTTTCCATCGCGCGGTCCAGTGCGATGTCGCCCGACGGATACCGCAGGAACAGCGGCGAGATTCGTCGCCCTCCCGTCCCGCGCATTTTGGGTATTACGACGTCGACGGGCACGGGGTCTGCATCGGCCGCGACGAACGCGGCGACCATGGTGCCCAGCGCGTAGGTCTCGAGTTTGTCGTCGCCGTCAAGGAAGAACACGTACCGGCCGGATGCGCGCTCGAGACCCCGATTGCGCGGGCCTCCCGGCCATCCGCTCCCCGGCTGCCGTATGACGACGAGACGGTCATCGGAGCGAGCCAGTCGTTCGAGTTCCTCTCCCGATCCGTCGCTGGAGCCGTCATCGATCGCGATGAGCTCGAAGTCGGTGAGCTCCTGCGTAAAGACCGACTCAATCGTCTCCGTGAGATGTGGCATCTCATTGTGCACCGGCACGATAACGCTCACGGTGGGCGACTGTGCTGCTGCATTGGACGACACCCTTCAAGGGTACAAAAGGTCCACTGGCCGACGCCGACCGGTCAGGCGGCGATGCGTGCGACGATCGCGGCCTCGTGCGCGAGCAGACGCCGTTTGTTCTCTATGCCGCCCGCGTAACCGCTCAGCTTGCCACTCGCCGAAAGCACACGGTGGCACGGCACGAGGACCGTGAGCGGGTTCGCCCGGTTCGCCAACCCTACGGCGCGCACCGCTTTCGGGCTTCCCGCAGCCGCCGCTATTTCACCGTAACTGCGGGTCTCACCGAACGGGATCTCGCGTATGACGCCCCACACGCGCTCCTGGAACTCGGTTCCCCGCGCGCGGGTGGCGACCGTGAAGTCGGTGCGGTCTCCTGCGAAGTACTCGAGCAGCTGATCCGCGGCGGCCGCGAGCGCCCTGTCGTCGCGAGCTCCGAAGAGCCAGCTGTCGGGTTCGGGATCGTGATGCTGCTGGTAGACGCCGGTCACGACGCTGCCTGCGCCGACGATCGTGAGCTCCCCTATCCGTGTGTCAATCGTTGTGTATGCCATGCCTCAGTTGAACACTGCCGCGTTGCTCCGCGGGTGCCGCAGTGTCGAGCCTGTGGATGAAAACCGGGTGTTAGGCGTGGTTTGTCGTCACCCTAGCTGTTTCCGAAGCCCTCGATCACGCGCGTGAGGGCCTTCGTGACGGTACGGAACGATGCAAGGTCGACCCACTCGTCCTCCGCGTGAGCGCCACCGCCGTCGACGCCGAACAGCACGGTCGGGATGCCCGCGTCGGCGAGCAGAGCGCAGTCGGTCCAGAATGCTTCGCCGGGTAGTTCTGGTGCGCGGCCCGTCTCGGCCTCGACGCCGTTGGCGACGGCGCGCACGATGTCGGCATCCTGATCGATGTGGAACGGGCTGCGCTCGAACACGACCCGTACTTCCGCGCTGCACGGCGAGTCTGCAATCGCGTCGTCGACGATCGCTCGTAGCTCGCGTTCCACGTTCTCGGCGGAGTCACCGGGCAGCGTACGGTATTCGACGGCGACCGTGCACTCGGCTGGGTAGCTCGAGCGTTCCTCTCCTCCGTTGATCGTCGCGGCGTGCAGATTCGCAGTGCCGAGCAGAGGATGCGGAGGTCGGCCGGCCAGTACTCGATCGTGTTCCGCAAGGGCCGTGAGCACCCGGCCGGTGTGCGCGATCGCGTCGACTCCCAGGTCTCGTCTCGACCCGTGTCCGGCTCTCCCGTGCACCGTGATGTCGAGCCAGACGAATCCGCGGTGCGCTGTGACGATGTCGAGCCCGGTCGGTTCGACGACGATCGCTGCGTCGGCCGTGAAGCCGGCGGCGAGCACTTCTTGCGTGCCGATGCTCGCGTGCTCCTCGTCGGCCACGAGTGCCAGCACGATGTCGCCTCCGTGCCCGGCCCGGGCGACGCCTGCGGCCGCGGTCATCATGGCTGCGACACCGGCTTTCATGTCGTACGTGCCGCGGCCGTGCATCCTGCCGCCCTGCACGAGCGGTTCGAGAGCGTTGCCCGAGTAACCCGCGAGCGTCACGGTGTCGAGGTGTCCGTTCAGCATGAGGCGCTTGCCACGTCCACCGCGGTAGGTCGCGACGACGGATGGTCTCCCGGGTGTGCTCTCAAGGCGCCGGCAGTCGAAGCCCCGCGGTTCGAGCCACGAGGTCGCGAAGTCCGCGATCTCCGACTCGCCCGCCCCACCGGCGACGAGTTCGGGATTCGTGGAATCGATTCGCACGAGGTCGGCCAGTAGCCGCTGCGCGTCCGCATCACTGATCTCCATGATCACCACCCTTCGGATTGGCCGCATACGACTCAGTGCTGAGAAGCACGACGACCGCATCCGCGTCGAGATGCAGCGACGAACGCAATTGTTCATCGGCCATCACCGACCGGATGCCCGCCAGCGTCGCCGCACCGCAGGGCCCGGCGTCCATCGCTCGCTCGAGATCCCGGACGGCCGCGAGCGCCTCCTCATCCGTCACCGTGATGGCGAGGTCGGCCCCGTGCTGCAGTACCGACCAGGCGAGGCTGGAAACGGTGCCGCAGTTCAACCCGGTCATGACCGTGTCACCCGTGGGCACGGCGACGGGGCTGCCCCGCTGCAACGATCTCGTGATCGTCGCGGCGGTTTCGGGCTCGACGATCACGACCGCCGGGGTTCGCGAGGTTGAACGGTAGTGGGCAACGACGGCCTGCGCGAGCGAGCCGACACCCGCCGGCACGACCACGGCATCCAGCCGACTCTCCTCCAGCTGCTCGTCGATCTCCTCGAGCAGGGTCGTGTAGCCGTCGACGATCCACCCCGACACGGTCTCATAGTCGTGCCATGCCGTGTCTTGGATCAGCACGTCCTGCGGCTGCAGCTGCCGAGCGACGAGCGCGACGACGTCGTCGTAGGGGATGCCGTGCTCGATGAGACTCGCCCCCTCGTCGACGATGGCCCGCTTCGAGGCATCGGACACCTCCTGCGGAACGTGTATCTCAGCCGAGACGCCCAGCATGGCAGCGACGCGTGCGACCGCTCGACCGTGGTTGCCGTCGGTGGCTGCAACGAGTCGCGGTGCTGCAGAACCTTCCAGCGCCGAGCGCAGCCGATCGAGCGACAGCGCTTCTTCGTGCCCGAGTCGCTGCGACAGCGTTCTCGCGATCGCGTAAGACGCGCCCAGCACTTTGAACGCGGGCAGACCGAGTCTCGACGACTCGTCTTTGACGAACAAGCGCCGGATGCCCAGCTCGCTCGCGAAGGCGGGTAGCTCCCGTAACGGTGTGGGCTCGTAGCCCGTGACTCCTCGATGAAAGTCACGCGGCGACGGTTGCAGCGGTGCCGCGCGCCAGTCTCGAGCGGAGGTGTTCAGTGCCTTCATGCGTGCTCTCCTTCCGCAGCGAGCTCCAGCGCAACGTCGGCGAGCACCTGGGTGCCTGCTGCACAGTCCTCCTGCGTCGAGTATTCCCTAGGGTTATGGCTGATGCCGTCGAACTGCCCTCGCACGAACACCATGGCAGCCGGTGCGATAGCGACGATCTCCTGCGCGTCGTGACCGGCACCGGACATGAGTCGCCCCGTCGGGTATCCCCGGTTCGCCGCCGCATCGGCGATGGCTCGTTGCAGTCGTGCATCGAACGGGACGGGCTCGGTCCTGGCCATCCGCTCGGTCTCGACGACGAGACCTTCGCACGGCTGCTGCGACGGCAGATCGCGCAGGAAGTCCGCAAGCTCGGACTCCGCGGCCGCCATATGCGCGCTGTCGGGGTTGCGGAGGTCGACGGTGAGCTCGGCGCGATCTGGAACGACGCTCGGCATCCCCGGTTCGGTCACGATACGACCGACTGTGCCGCGCAGGCAGCCGTACGAACCCGAATCGACCATGTCGCGGACTTTCACGACGATCTGCGCTGCGGCAAGGCCCGCATCCACTCGCAGGTCCGTCGGAGTCGCTCCCGCGTGCGCCGCTCGACCGTGCAGGGTGATGCGCTGCCACGAGATCGCCTGCACACCCGTGACGACACCGATGGGCAGATCGTCACGCAACAGCGTCGGACCCTGCTCGATGTGACATTCGAGATACGCATGGACAGGCTCGAGCAGTTCGGACGGTTGCCCTTTGAAGCCGATACGTTCGAGTTCATCGCCGAAGGTGCACCCGTCGGCGTCCCGCAACCGGTAGGCGTGCTCGAGGCTCAACCGCCCCGCTGCGACGGCGGAACCGAGCATGTCGGTGCCGAAGCGGACACCTTCTTCTTCACTGAACGCGGCGATGACGAGCGAACGAGCTGTCGCGACGCCGCGCTGCTCGAGCGAACGAACGATCTCGAGCCCGCCCAGAACGCCGAGGCACCCGTCGAAGGCACTGGCGGTCGGCACGGAGTCGATGTGCGAGCCGATCATGACGGGGGCGAGTTCGGGGCGCGTGCCCTCGCGACGCCCGAACACATTGCCCATCCTGTCGACGCTGACCTCGAGACCCGCCTCCCGCATCCACTGCACGAGCAGTCGTCTGCCATCGGCGTCCTCGTCCGTAAGCGATTGCCGGTTCACACCCGTGAGCCCTGTTGCGGCGTCCGTAAAGGCGCCGATCTCGGCCAGCCGCATGAGGGAGGCCCAGAGCCGGTCGCCGTCGATGTCGACCTTCGGTGTGGTCGCGGTCTGGTGCTGCGCCGTCACGTTGCCTCCGTGTTCTCGGTCTGCTCTTCTCATGGAGAGCGTATGGCGAACTGATTGCGTAATCGATACCATCTTTCACAAGAAATCTCATGTGTTTTATTCATGAGTGGATGGGATTGCCCGGATGTACGATGTGCACCGACTCCGCCTCTTGCGAGAGCTCGCGCGCAGGGGAACGCTGGCATCGGTCGCGAACGCGCTCGGCTACAACCCTTCCTCCATATCGCATCAGCTCGGTCTGCTCGAACGCGAAACGGGCGTCACCCTGCTCGAGCCGTCAGGGCGCGGTGTGCGGCTGACCCCTGCCGCCAGAGCGCTCGTCACTCACGCGGAGAACATCCTGCGAGAACTCGAACTCGCTGAGGCGACTGTCGCTGCCTCGCGAGGCGAGGTCACCGGCACCGTACGCATCGCCACGTTTCAAACGGCCGCCAGGGGCCTCGTACTCGACGCGATAGAGCAGCTCGCGAATGCTCATCCCCGATTGACCGTCGCCTTCACACACGTGGATGCCGGCGCCGCGATCCCCGCATTGATCGCGCGCGACTTCGACATCGTGCTGTCGGAGGAGTATCCGGGAGCTCCTCTGCCGCGAGATCCCGCGATCGTCAGCCGACTCTCGCTGACCGACCCGCTCATCCTGGCGATTCCGGCCGAATGGCAGGAGAGCTCGCTGGAAGAGCTCGCAGCGCGCCCGTGGGTCATGGAGCACGCCGGCACCGCCGCACGCAACTGGTCGGACGCAACCTGCCGTTCCGCGGGCTTCGAACCTCACGTCGTGTTCGAGACGGCCGACCTCTTCCTCCACGCCGACGTCGTCGACCGTGGGCTCGCAGCCGCGTTCCTGCCCGGGCTGGGCCCTTCGCCCGCATCCGCGAAGCGCGTCGAAACCGGGCAAGCCCGCGCCGTGACACTGTACGTGAGGTCGGGTGGCGAGAACAGCCCCGCAGTCGCTGCCGTCAGCGCAGCAATCGCCGCCACCGCTGGGATCGAAGCGCCCGAGCGCTCGCAGAGCCGGCGGGATGCACGTAGGCTCGAAGCGTGAGAATCGCACTCGTACGCCACGGTCAAACCAATTGGAACTTCGAAGGGCGCATGCAGGGCTCCCGCAACATTCCGCTGAATGACACGGGCCGACAGCAGGCAAGGGATGCGGCCGAGCGATTCCGCTCCAAGGGAGAGTCGTGGGATGCGGTCATCGGGTCGTCGCTCGACCGCGCTGCCGAGACGGCTCGCATCATGGCCGACGTGCTCGAAATACCGATGCTCGGCACGCGCGACGGCCTCATCGAGCGCGACTACGGCGAACTCGAAGGGATGCCCGTGCTGGAAGCCCGCGCGCAATTCTCCCTCAACGGCGATCTCGTCGGGCCGGGCGTGGAGTCATTGCCGGCACTCGTTGCCCGCGCGACCGCGGCTATCGACGCCATCGCCACCGAACATCCTGTCGGAGCACTGCTGGTGGCAACGCACGGCACGTTCATTCGATCGTTCGCCGACGCACTCGCCGGCTTCGAGACACCCAGGATCAGCAACGGCGACGGCGTGCACATCGAGGGAGCACCCGGCGACTGGCGCATCACGCGCCTGCCGGAGCCGCGCCAGGATGCCCCGTTATCGCACCCGGATCGCGTCGGAGCAGGAGCCCCGGACATCCGGTAGGGGTGTCGGCGAAAACAACTGCGGCCGCCA
>NZ_CAMEFJ010000107.1 GCF_945915485.1 uncultured Agrococcus sp. | reverse complement strand
GTGGCGAGTGAGGGATTCGAACCCCCGAAGTCGTAGACAGCTGATTTACAGTCAGATCCCTTTGGCCGCTTGGGTAACTCGCCGTTCGCTGCAAAGCAGCAACAGCCAGAATACACAAACCGGAGCCCTGAGGAGAAACCGAGCCGCCAGCATCCCGGCCGCGGCCTCCGGGCTCCGGTAGCTTGGAAGCGTGACCGAACTGTTGAGCATCGCTAAAGACACGGCGAAAAGAGCCGCCGACCTCGCTTTCCAACGCCGCAGTGAAGGCGTTGAGATCGCGGCAACGAAATCGAGTATCACCGACGTCGTGACGGCTGCCGACCGCGAAGTTGAACAACTTGTTCTCGGCCTTCTGCACGAACAGCGCCCCGATGACGGCATTCTCGGCGAAGAAGGCGCATCGGTAGAGGGAACCTCCGGCATCACGTGGGTTGTCGACCCCATCGACGGGACCGTCAACTACCTCTACGGCATCGGCACCTACGCCGTGTCGATCGCGGCGGTCGAAGGCGAGCATCGACTCGATCGACTGCATCCCTCCGAATGGAAAGGGCTCGCAGGCGTCGTCGTCGACCCCACCAGCGACACAGTGTTCACGGGCGCGGCAGGTCAGGGCGCACACAGGAACGGAGTCTCCATCCAGGCTTCAGAGCAGACGTCGCTGCAGCACTCGCTCGTCGCCACCGGATTCGGATACGGACGCGAACGCCGGGCCCGCCAGGCGGAATCGTTCGCCGAGATCATCACCGAGGTTCGCGACATTCGCCGGATCGGGTCAGCGGCGCTCGATCTCACGGGCTGCGCGGCCGGTACGCTCGACGCCTACTTCGAGAAGGGGCCCAAGGCATGGGACTTAGCTGCGGGATTCCTCATCGCAGAGGAAGCGGGATGCGCGACCCGAGTCGAAGAGGTCGAAGGCGAGCTGTTCGCCGCGGTCGCGGCCCCCGCGATAGCCACCGAATTCTTTGCATTGCTTAAGAACGCCGACGCAGCAAGCGCATAAACCTTGCCCCTCTGTTACCAAGCTGTTATATTCGATGGTCTGCGTGCAGTGCAGTTTGGCATGTCCCGCCAAGCACTGGTTGGATAGGTTAGTCGGAAGAAAGGTGCCGCCTCGTGACTGAAGTCGAATTCGATCCCTCGGGGGAACGAACGACTTCAACGACGAGTCGACGCGCACTGCGAGAAGCCGAGCAGCTTCGCCGCGCAGCGGCGAGCAAACCGCTCACGCGCCGTGAGCTTCGCGAGCAGCAGCGTCGCGAAGCGGAGAGCGTCTATACCTCTTCGGCAGACGCGCCGGCCCAGCCCGCTACTCCGGAGTCTGCAGCAGCAGCACCGGCAGAAAAGCGGGTTCTTTCACGTCGCGACTCGCGACTCGCTGCCGCAGCTTCCGTGCAGGCGCCCGTCCGCGATGAGGCACGCGTACGTGAAGCAGCACCCACAGTCATTCGGGAAGAAGCGGCCGCGTCGAGTACACGGACTTCGTGGTCGCTCTCGGAGGAGGCAGAGCGCGCAGAAGAAGCTCTCCTCGGCCCGAACTCGAATGAACAGCAGGAAACGGCTGCCGAAGAAGCTCGTCCGGTACCGGCTCCTGTTCCTGACGAAACGGATGCGGCACGCCCCGTGCTCAGCGCCAACTCCCTCTTCGCATTCGACGAGGTCGAGGTTGCTGAAACGCTGACGCAGCCGGTGTCCAGGGCCATTCCTCGCCGCCCGGACGTCAAACCCGAACAGTGCGCGGCTGCTCCCGCTGCTGCGAACACCGCGGAAACCAGGCCGACTCCCGTCGTAGTCGATCAGGGTGACACGCAGCCGCAGCCAAGGCTCGAGACGAACGCTAAGCCGGCCGAGAAGAAAGCCGACCCCGAACAGATCCTTCGCACGCGCGCTACGACGCTGCGAGGCAAGCGCACCTCGAGCGCTCCCGCCCCCGCGGCAACGCATCCGCCGACGAAGTCGCGCAGGAAGCGCGGCGCCGTCGCCGTTCGCAAGCTCGCAGCAGGCGGTATTCTCCTGGTAGCGAGCGCATTCGTGGTCGCAACGAGTGTTCCGGCGCAGGCCTTCTTCGGAGGCGGTTCCGAAGCCTCGACATCCGGTGAAGCCGGTGGCGTCGATGACTTCAATGCGCAGAGCGTGAGCGTCCCCGAAAGCGCCTCGCAGCTGGAGCTCATGATCGACGGTGACGTAGGCATCCAGGATGCCCTCGAGAGCGCTCGACTGAGCCCGGAAGAGGTCGACCGCATCCAGGGCATCGCCGACGCATCGACGAGCATGCCGAGTGGTTGGTCGCAGGGAGTCGACGGATACGAAGAAGCGCTGCCGCTGCTCGAGACCAGCTATGTGCAGACGCCGTTCCCGAACATCCCCGACGCACCGATCTCGAGTGGCTTCGAATGGCGCTGGGGCAAGGTGCACGAAGCAGTCGACTTTACGCCCGGTGCCGGCACAGAGATCTACCCGATGGCCAACGGTATCGTCACGAACG
This sequence comes from uncultured Agrococcus sp., assembly GCF_945915485.1. Taxonomy (GTDB): domain Bacteria; phylum Actinomycetota; class Actinomycetes; order Actinomycetales; family Microbacteriaceae; genus Agrococcus. The sequence goes on along the minus strand of NZ_CAMEFJ010000107.1, from coordinate 4,682 downwards.
TCATGCCGGGCACGACCTCTGGCGGTCACATGGTGACGGTTGATCACATGATCGACGGCAAGCGCTATCAGACCAGCTACGCCCACATGATCGCCGGTTCGATTCAGGTTCGTGAGGGCCAGGTCATTACGATCGACACCGTTATCGGTCAGGTCGGCTCCACCGGCTTCTCTACCGGTCCGCATCTGCACTTCGGGCTGATGCGTGATGACGTCATCGCGATCGACCCGATCCGCTGGTGGGAGAACCGTTCAGAGTTCACCGCCAGCGACGCGGGCGGCAGCTCCTACTAGCCGCCGGCTCTCGCCCGGACTACGACCGTAGCCAGACGGTGTGATCCGTCGGCACAGCATCCACGATCTCTTCGCTGGCCAACAGCACTTCGCCGTTGAACGGCACCGGCTCATCCGACAGATTCGCGATGACCGTGACCTCACCGTTGCGGAACTTGAGCACGCCATCGGCCGAATCGAGCCACTCGACCGCACCTAGACCGAGCGAGTGCTCGCGGCGCAGTCGCACGGCATCCCGATAGAGCGCGAGCGTCGACGATGCGTCGGCAACTTGCCGATCGCGGGCCAACTGCGCCCACTCCGCTGAACGCAGCGATTAAATGCTCTGCGCCCGAACTCTCCGGGCAAGCCGAATTGAGAGCGCGCATGGTGGAGCGCTACGAGTGTGAAGGTGTGTGCTCACTTCAATTGTTCATCGAATTCTCGTAGAAAATGGTGTAGGCTCATGTAAAGTGAGTAATGTGCGACTTAGTAGGGCTGCTTTGGCGTAGGTTTCCATGAGGGTCAGTTTCTTCAACGAGAATGATTCTTGAAATGGTGACCGATAATTTGGAGGAATTGTGACAATGCAGTCAACGTCGTCCCGAAAGCGTAATGGGCTATTGTTCCCGCTTGCCGCCATATTCGTGGCGGCTTTCACTATCATTTCGGCGCCGGGAGCACATGCGATTTCGTTGTCGATGACGCCCAGTGGATCTGTGCCTTCAGGTCAGGCTAGAGTGATTGGCGCGGCCTGGGGAGAGCAGTCACCGTACAACGTCACCTTTCGATGCAATGTTTCCGGATGCTCAGATTTCGTTAGTTCGTCGACAACTACCACTTCTCTGGCAAGATCGCCTCGCATGACAACTTGTACCGGGGTATCGCGAACGCACACCATATCCGTCACCGAGCGTGGCGGAGGGAGGCTGAACGCGCAGAGCACGACAACTTGGACCAGGGCCTCGGTGTGCTGAGGATCCCCTCTGCGGGCTCTGGTGTAGTTATGCTGTGTGGTGGTTTTGCGCACTGATTGGATGCCCCGACGGGGGCGAGACGGTACACGATTACTGGCTGCAGTTCTGGCCTGCATAGCGATGGCCAGTGTGGCCGTACTGGGTTCGAGATTCACTGCCACCATCGATGAGACCTTGAACGAGAACTGGCGTGGCACCTACGACATCCTGGTCACCGCGCAGGGTTCCGACTTCGGAGCTTCGGATACGGGTGCAATGGTCGATGGGAATTTTGTCAGTTCCGCTGGCCAAGGCGGTATTTCGCTCCGTGAGCTCTCGGCAATCCGTAGTATTGGCGACGTTGAGGTTGCTGCTCCCGTAGGCATGGTCGGCATGTTGCGAAATGCGAGCCTTTCGCCGGCACTGCGAGTGATCGATGACCCGGTGTCCGGTGAGTCTGCTCTCCCCTCTGACTCTGTTGTCGTGGAGTTGAGCACAAATACCGTACTACAACGGGGAGGAGAAGATATGCTCCTCTCTCAGAGCCAGGGTCATGTAGTTCTCAGTGCGCGCACTTTTGACGAAGTGGGAGTTTTGGGAATCGAGAACGGCGTTAACAGCGGGGCAGGTGATCCGAATGGATTCAGCCCCGTATGGACGGACCAGGGTTTCATCATCCCTCTGGGCCAGTTGCCGGAGTTCTCTTCTGTGATTGTGGCGGTCGATCCCGAAGCGGAACAAGCGCTGCTGGGGGATGAGCGAGCGGTTTTTCTCGATCCTTTGCGAGAAGCTCCAGAGGGGCGAGACCTGGGCTCTTCCGTGTGGTCCGACCTGGTGGACCCGGACGCCTTCACCGTCCCCTTCGTTGCTCTGCAAGAGGCAGAGAGCGAGGTCGCAGACCCGACAATCGCAGTACCACTCGTGGTTGCGCAACAGCCAGCTACGAACATCGTAACTCGAATCGACATCGCAGTCGCCGAGGCAGCAATCGATGAAGTTCCGCTTGAGACGGGCGCGATACGCGAGATCATAGAGCAGGCTGATTTCGAGCAGCTCGAGTCGGTAACTCTGGATGTATCGGGGTTGTCCACTCCGTTCTCTACCCCGAGTCTGTTCGCAGAATGGCCGGGCTCGGAGTGGCCAGATGATGAAGGGAACGCCGCGTTCACCTTGCCTGCCACGGAACTGGAACCATTGCTGACCGGTCGACCGCGGTATGAGCCTCTCAATCCGACTACGTTGACGGATGATCGCCCCGCGTTCGCCCTTATTCCGGGCGATATCGTTGACCCTGCGGGTACTCCTGTTGCCGAGTCGGAGAGCTTGCTGCAAGGAAGCGGCACAGAGCACGGCGTGGTTCGAGCGTATCGAGAGGCAACTCCGGCCGGCGGCCCCGGTCTCGCTGGGGCTTTGCCAGCACCGCTTGGGACCTTTGTACCGCAAGATATCGCCGACCCCGACTTCGATGAAGTCTCCTATGTTCCGTCCGGCGTCTACCATGCCGGGGTCACGGAACGTCTAGAGGGCGGCATCGTCGAGCCCAATCTTTCCGGGCTGGACTTCATCACCTCGATGCCAGGCGCTTTCACCGACCTCGACGGAGGTGCTTCGCTGAGAGGCGACACACCAATCGACGCCGTGCGAGTGCGCATCACTGGCATCGAAGCGTACACCCCGGCGAATCAGGCACGCGTGCTCGCGGTGACCGAGGAGATCAGCGCGCTCGGCCTGCAAGCGACGGTCGTAGCCGGGTCTTCGCCGCAGCCGGTCGCCCTCTATGTTCCCGACTATTACCCCGATCGCATGGGCGACGAAGCAGATCTCGGGTGGGTGAGCCAGGAGTGGACGACGCTCGGCGCCGCCGTGCATGTCGAGACCGCGTTCACGGGACTCACCGTCACACTTGCGGTCGGCGTACTGGCAGCGGTCGGCATCGGAGTGCTGGTGACGAGCGTGCACGCGGGTCGCGGCAGGCGTGGAGAAGTGGCTGTACTGCACGCCGTCGGATGGTCGCGCGACAGTATCGTGCGAAGGCTCGCACTGCGCGAAGTCGTGCCCACAGTGCTGGTCGTCTTAATGGCCGCGGTAACCGCGTATCTGACGACTGCGTCGGCTCGACCAGGCATCCTGACGCTCGCTGCCGTGACTCTCGTTGCAGCCGCGTTGTCCATCCCGATCTCGCTGGCTAAGGATTCGTCGGTCGGGGCGCGACGACGCTCCCGAAGCCGCCGTCGAGAGCCGGCCACCACCGTCGGAGCGATCGTTCTGCGGCGTGTGATTGCAACACCCACGACGACCCTCCTGGCTGTGGGAGGCACCGCTGTTCTAGCCATCCTCGCCGCGCTCACCACCGCCGCTGTGACGGATCAGCTGGCCGCAGCGGGCGCGACAAGGCTCGCCGACACCGTGCGGGATTCATCGGTCGTGTTCATGGCGCTCCTCGGCCTGGTCGGGATGTTCGCCTCGGTCCTCCTGCTCAGCCTGGGCAGAAGCATGCAATTACGGCAGCAGCGAGCCCAGGAGCGTGCACTCACCCGAATCGGCTTCGACATCCGGATGCGCGCCGCGATCGTGCGGCGAGAGGATGCGGTGATCGCGGTGCTGTGTGCCGTCAGTGGGTTCGTCGTCGCGGGCTGTGCGCTGCTGTCCTTGTCGCAGACCGCGGCCCTAGCAGCCGTTACCGCGACGGCAATCGCGATACTCAGCAGATCGATGCGACTGACAGGAGGGATGCGATGACCGCGACCAGAACACGTACCGCAACGACCGCGACGCTGCGGGTCGAGAACCTGGGCATCGCGTACGTGACCGCTGAGGGACGCCCCTTCGACCTCGTCACGGGGCTCTCGTTTGAGGCGGGGCCCGGTGAGCTGGTGTGTCTCGCGGGGCGAAGCGGTTCCGGCAAGACCAGCATCCTGCGCCAGCTCATCGGGTTGGCAGACGGCGCTACTGGCACGATCAGTTGGAACGACCGGACGCTGGCGAGCATGGACGCCTCGGACACGGCCGATCTGCGGCGCAGGCTCGCCGCCTATCTCGACCAGGAGGCCGGACTGGTCGAGGAGCTCACCTGCCTCGAGAACGTCGTACTGCCCGCGGTGCCCAACGGGCGGCGGCAAGCCAAACGCGCAGTGGCCAGAGCCAGGGAACATCTTGAACGACTCGGCCTCGCGAAACGCGAGGGAGTCCGCCCGGCAACGCTATCGGGAGGTGAACGTCAGCGGACGGTGCTCGCGAGAGTGCTCACCGCCGGCACTCCCGCGATCATTGCCGACGAGCCGACGGCGAGCCTCGACCGATCCTGGGCGGAAGCGGTCATCATGGAGCTGCGGAATCATGCCGACGCGGGCGGCACGGTCGTCACCGCGAGCCATGACCCGGGGCTTGCCGAGGCCGCCGATCGCGTTATCCGGATCGAAACCTAGCCGCGTAGCCAGACGGTGTGATCCGTCGG
>NZ_CAMEFJ010000106.1 GCF_945915485.1 uncultured Agrococcus sp. | reverse complement strand
CACCTCAGCGGGTGCTCGACGGGATAATCCAGTTCGACTCCCGCTCAGCGCACCTTTTCAGCGCGAGCTTCACGGCAGGGCGCGAAGGATCGCCACGACCACATCCCGGCTGCGCTCCGCTGCTTCGGCTGCGTCCATGTGGAAATCCTGCCCGGCCTCCGGCCCGCAGAGGTCGGAGATCCCGCGCACCGACAGCCACGGAATACCGAAGGCGCTCGCGGTCTGCGCGATCGCGCACGACTCCATGTCGGTGGCCACGGCATCCGGAAACGCCTCGCGAGTGTCGGCAACGTTCTTGGCGGTCACGAACGTGTCTCCCGAGAGGATGCGGCCGAACCGCCAGTGCTGCTCGCTCGCGTCTTTCGCGGCTCCAAGCAGTTCTTGCGCGGCATCGAAGCGAACGGGCTGGCCCGGCACCTGGCCGCGCTCGTAGCCGAACTCGGTCGCATCGGCCGTGCCGTAGGTGGCGGCTTCGCTCACGGCGACGTCGCCGACATCGATCCCGCGGGAGAGCCCTCCGGCGGTGCCCGCCGAGATGATGGCGGTGGGCGAGAACGCGGTGGCGGCCCAAGTCGCGGCGGTCGCGGCGGCAACGAGACCGACACCTGTGCGGGCGACCATTGCATCCCGGCCCTCGAGTGAGCCGCGCACGACACGCATGCCCTCGGGCGGTGCCTCGACGTGTTCGGCGCCTTCCAGCAGCTCGATGAACGGGTCCGCCTCGAGCTGCATCGCCGTCAGTATGACGACGCTACGCGTCATCTCGCATCACGGTCTCCCACTCGGCGCGCGCTGCCAGGAACGCGCGAACGGCATCCTGCGCCCCTTCGAGCGTGTGGTTCGCGCCCCAGCCGCACTGCGTTTCATTCGCCGCAGGCACCTCGGTAGCTTCGAGAATGTCTGCGAATGCACGCTCGAGCAGCGGCAGGAACTCGTCCGTTTCGACTCCCAGCATGAGCGCGTAGAAGCCGGTCTGGCACCCCATCGGCGAGAAGTCGATCAGCTTGTCGGTGTGGTTGCGCAGCAGCTCTGCCGTCAGATGCTCGATCGAATGGATCGACTTCATGTCGAGACTGCTCTCGTTCGGCTGCGTGAAGCGCACGTCGTATTTCACGAGCACGTCACCGCCAGGCAGCTCCTTGCGGTCCGCGACGCGGACGAATGGTGCGGCGACCGCGCGGTGGTCGAGGTTGAAGGATTCCACGTTCATACGCATGCCCCCAGCCTATGCTGTCTCCCACGCTCGTAGGGTGCGAAAAACTTCGAAACATGACCGTCATGTTTCGAAGTTTTTCGCACCCAGCGCCGCGGTGGGTAGGGGTTTACGCCTTGCGAGCAAGCAGCCCCGTGTCGACGTCGTAGACGAAACCGGCAACCTTCACGCGACCGCCGATGACGGGATGCGTCTCGACACGGTGGACATCCTCCGTCAGGGTTGCGGCGGCGTCACTGATGGCACCGAGATCCATCCAGGTGATGTCCTGCCCGGATGCGTCCATGATCCGCTGCTTCAGTTCCTGCTCGCTCGCCGAAGCCATCGCGCAACGCGTATGCTGCACGACGATGACGCGGTCCACGTTCAGCAGATTCACTCCCAGCACCAGCGCGATCAGCACACGGCCGGTCACGCGCCCACCGGGGTTCCGCAGAATCTTGGCGTCCCCGGGCTTCAGGCCGACCATCCCGAGTGGGTCGATGCGTGAATCCATGCACGTCACGATCGCGACACCCGATTTCGCAATGCCGTCGAAGCCCTGCATGTCGAACGCGCTCGCGTAATCGCGGTTGGCGGCGATCAAATCGTCGAAGTGCTGATCCATGCAATCAGCGTACTGCGGTGTGAGACTGTAACCATGCGCATCAACGACACCGCCGCCCGCATCGACGCGATCAACCGGCGCTACGCGGAGATCTACGGCTTCGAACGCTCGAGCGACTGGCTCATGCTGAAACTCCAGGAGGAGCTCGGCGAGCTCGCCGACGCCTACCTGCAGGCGACGGGCCGTCAGCGGGATAAAGGGGGCGATCAGGATGCCCGCGAACGGTTCGCGCTCGAACTCGCGGACGCCACCGGTCTCCTGCTCGCCCTTTCGCAGCAGGAAGGCATCGACCTGGAGCGGGCGATCGCCGCGAAGTGGCTGGTCTGGGATCGTCGCGAGCATCAGCGCGACGATGAGCTCACCGATGCCGAACGCGCGATGCCGAGCGAAACGTACAGAGGTGGTGTCGAAATCGTGCGCGATCGCGACCCCGAGGCCGTGCGCCGCATCATCGCCGGTCTGCCGTCGTGGTTCGGCATCCCAGCGGCGAACGAGCACTACGTGACCGCCGCATCCGAACGCGACAGCTATCTCGCGCGCGTCAATGGTGCAATCGTCGGCGTGCTGCTTGCCGACCGTCACTTCCCCGAATCCGGCGAGATTCACTTCATCGCGGTGGATGCCGGGCACCGTGGCGCGGGAGTGGGGCGGATGCTCGTGGACGCGTTCGAAGCCGAGCTGCGCGCATCCGATGCGAGCCTCATGCAGGTCAAAACCGTCGGCCCGTCGTTCGCGGATGAGGGCTATGCGGCGACTCGCGAGTTCTATTCCGCTTTGGGATTCCTGCCGGTCGAAGAGGTGGAGAACCTCGATTGGGATGGCCCGACGCTCATTATGGTGAAGCCGCTGTGAACTGATTCCTCGCGTGCCGTTTCCATCGTGCGGCGTTGGCGGCGTAATGCGTATGCCCTAGCGTTGAGACATGACGAAGCGCGCAACCGTCGTCGGGGCAGGTATCGCCGGCCTCACTTCCGCCATCGCACTGGCCGAGTCGGGATACGAGGTCGTGGTCCTCGATCGTGCGGCCGCTCCGCCCAAACCCTCGCTCGGACTCGCCATAACCGGCAACGGGCTCGAAGCCCTCGCCGCTATCGAGTTGCGTGGCGTGGTCGAGCGTGCGGGAGTCACGACGAGGATGGGCCGCATCCTCACCGATGCCGGCACGCCGCTCATGCAGGAAACCGAGACCGGAGCCGGCGATATCGTCGGCATTCGCGAGGAGACGCTGCTGCGCATCCTGGCCGACCGTGCTGACGACCTCGGCGTGGAGACGCGGCGAGCAACGCTCGTGCGATCGGATGCCGATCTGCCGGAGACAGACCTCGTTGTGGGTGCAGACGGCCTGCGGTCGACCGTACGGCGCTGGATCAAGCCGAGAGTTCAGCCGGACTACTCGGGCGCCGCGTGCTGGTTCGGCATCTCGGATGCGCTCGAGAGCACGCCGGAGCTCGTGACCTCGTGGGTCGGGCGCGGAACGGAAGCGGGCATCCTGCCGCTCGACAACGGTGCATTCTGGTACATCTCGGCGATCGATCGTCAGCGCGGGCCGAGCACGGCGGGCGAAAAATCTGCCGCCGAGGCAGCGCAGCTCGGCGGGCTGTTCGAAGCACCCTTGAGCGAGCACATCGCAGCGACGCAGCGGGATGCCGTGACCCGTCAGCCGCTGTTCTACCTGCCCACGGGGTTGCCGCGCTTCACGTCGACGCGCACCGGCACGCCCGCCCTGCTCGTGGGGGATGCTGCGCATGCGATGGTGCCCTCGCTCGTGCAGGGGGCGAACCAGACGTTCGAAGACGCAGCGGTGCTGCGCGTCCTGCTGCGCGATGAGCCCAACATCGAGACGCTGTTCGCACGCTTCAACGAGGAGCGAGTACAACGCGCGCAACGGATGCAGATTCGCTCGTGGCGCGCGATCCGCTGGATGCAGGCGACGCATCCCGTCACGGGAGCCGTCCGGAATGCCGCACTCAAGCTGATGCCGACGATGGTTGCGGAGATTCTGACCGATTGGCACGGCCGCTGGGTCTCGCCCGATGCGCCGCGCTGACTCGCAGGGTTAGCGTCGATCAACCGGGGTCGATAACGGCAGCGTGCACCTGCGCCGCGGTTTCGAGTTCGTGTTGCAGACGGTTGAGGTTCTTGCGGTGCTTGCCCCAGTCGAGGAACTGCGTCGGCAGCCTCGATGCGCTTTTCACCGTGACTCGCGATCCGTTCGCCGCTTCCGCAACGGTAAGAGTGAGATCCTCTCCCCAGCTAGCCCAGGATGTTCTGACCGAGCCCGTTACTGCGGAGCCATGGACCACCGGCGTGCCCTGTATGACCGTTGCGACGGCATGCCTGGCTGCGTCGATCGCCTTGTTCGTATCGACGGGAAGCTCAAGGATGCGAGTGCGAGAGACGGGCATGCTTCTACGCTACCGTTCTCAGCGCCTTCGTGCGCGGTGACCTGTCGCGTTACTGCCCCTGCTGCGGAGGTTGCCCGTAGCCGGGATGGGGTGCGTTCGGCTGACCGTACCCCTGTTGCGGATACCCCTGCTGGGGCTGCTCGTAGTAGACGCCCGGGGGGAATTCAGGAGCCGGAACCGCACCCGGCCCGTACTTCGTGGCGTTCTGGCTCGTGGGGAAGATGCACATGATCACAGGTACGATGCTCAGGCCGACAATGCCCAGGAGCGCGAGCGCACCGTGGAACCCCGCGTCCTGCAGTCGACGCCACGTCATGGCGTACGTCGGGAGCATGATCGCGAGCGAGAACAGGAACATCGGAGCTGCCCAGCCGAGGATCGAAAGCGACATCCAGAGGCCGAACCCGGGGTCGTTGACAGCGCTGGAACTGAGGTTGGTCGGGTCGGAGAACTGGACCATCATCGTGACGATCGCACCGATCACGTACACGAACGCGAGAATGAACATGATGATCTGGATCCAGAGGAACGCCCACCAGTACTCGGCGCGACTCGCGCGCCCCTTGAAGACGACGTAGCCGCGCCAGAACCGCTTGAATGCCCTACCGAATCCGACACCGAAGTAGGGCTCGCCGATCGGCGGCTCCACGGTCGACGGCTGCTGGCCGTATCCGGGCTGGTTCGCGTCCGCGTAGGGCTGCTGCTGGTACGTCACGATGCCATCCTCTCGAACTTCTCCTGAATACGTGGTGAGTAGCCAGGCACGGCGCGAAAAGCGGCGTCGTTCCGCAAAAACGGCAAATAGCGCCGCCTCTCGGTGTAGAACGCGAAAAGCGCCGTGTTTCGACGCCCGCGGGCTACGCCCTGCCGGTGAACGTCGGCGTGCGCTTCTCCGTAAATGCCGCGAAACCCTCCTTGTAATCGGGAGTAGCGCACAGTGCTGCCTGGGCACGGTTCTCGTCGGCCATCGAATCCCAGAGCCCGATTCGCTCATCGCGCAGCCGACGGATGAGTTCCTTCGACTCCAGGAACGCCCTCGTCGCACCCGTCGCCGCTGTGGCAGCCGCAGCGCGCGTCGCATCCAGTACGTCCTCATCCGCGAAGATCTGTGAGAACAGCCCCGACCGCACGGCCTCCGTGCCGCTCATGAGTCGGGCGGTAAAGATGAGGTCGAGCGTCTTGTGCGCTCCGAGGCGTTCGAAGAACAGCGCGTGACCGCCGGAGTCGAGCGTTGCGCCGAGATTCGCGAACGGCGACCCGATCTTGGCCGACTCCGCGACGTAGACGACGTCGGTCGCGATCAGCAGACCCAGGCCGAGCCCGAGGCAAGCGCCGTGCGCCGCCCCAAAGGTGGGCGCCGGGAACGCTGCCATCCGCTCGAGCAAAGGCTGCACGCTATCGCCCAGAAAACCGAGCACGTCGTCGTTCTCGGTGTCGAGCCCGGCGATGTCGCGGCCAGCGCAGAAGGCTTTGCCCTCCCCGCGCAGCACGAGCGCCCGAACGCTCGCCCGCTCCGCCTCCTCGTAGGCGCCTCCGAGTTCGGCGAGCGTATCGGCGTTGAGCGCGTTGAGCTTGGCGGGGTCGTTCAACGTGATCTCCGCAACGTCGCCATCGATGGTGAGCTCGATCATGGTGTCTCCTCGTGGTTGCTCTCTTGCGGCCGGTCACACGTCGTAGTCGACGGTGACCTTCTCGCTCGTCGGGTGCGACTGACAGGTCAGCACGTAACCCTTCTCGACTTCGTCGGGTTCGAGCGCGTAGTTCTCGTCCATGTTCACACTGCCCGTCAACAACCTGGCCCGGCAGGTGCCGCAAACACCACCCGAACACGCGAAGGGAACATCCGGCCGGATGCGGAGGGCCGCGTTCAGGATCGTTTCGTGGGCGTCCACGGGGCTCTCGACCCGATTGGTCTGCCCGTCCAGCTGGAAGTTGATCTCGAAGACATCGTCGCCCTTACGGATTTCGACGTGCCGAGCCCGCTTCGGCTGCGACCCGGGCTCGCCGGTCGTGAAGAGTTCGAAACGGATGTGCGAGGCGTCCACGTCGTATTCCGGCAGGGTGTCGCGCACAAGCTGCACGAGCTCGAACGGGCCGCACAGGAACCACTCGTCGACGGTTGCCGGGAAGATGAGGCTGCCGAACATCGTGCGGAGCCGCTCCTGATCGAGGCGTCCGGACATGAGCGGTGAAGAGCGCTGTTCGCGCGAGAGCACGTGGTGCAGCGCGAAGCGACTCGGGTAGGCGTCCTTGAGGTCGGCGAGCTCTTCCACGAACATGACGTCCATCGTCGAGCGATTCGAATACAGCAGTGTGAAGCGGCTGTCGGGGCTGCTCTGCAGCACCGTGTGCGCGAGTGAGGCGATGGGCGTTATGCCGCTACCCGCAGCGATGCCGACGACGTGCTTCCCGTCGAAGGACGGCAGATTCGAGGTGAACGTGCCCTGGGGGCTCATGACTTCCATCTCCTGGCCCGGCTGCAGGGTGTCGTTCGCCCAGTTCGAGAACAGGCCCCCCGCATCCCGCTTGATCGCGACGGACAGCTCGCCCGGCTGCAGCGGACGGCAGATGGAGTAGGAGCGGCGCAGATCATCGCCTTCGACGAGCGCGCGCAGCGCGACGTGCTGGCCGGGCAGATAGTCGAACTGACCGTGCAGGTCGGCGGGCACGTCGAACGTGACTTCGACGGAGTCTTTCGTGAGCGGCGCGATGCGCTTCACACGCAACGAGTGGAACGTCGCACGCTTGCGCGGCGCGGGCGACGTAACGCTGCCGAGATTAGTGGCTGCCATGGCTCCTCCTTGAGCGTGGGCCGCAACGGGCCAGGAACACGGGTCAGTGGGGTTTGAAGAAATCGAACGGTTCGAGGCACGAGAGGCACTCGTAGAGCGCCTTGCAGGATGTCGAGCCGAACTGCGAGACGGTCTTCGTGCGCAACGAGTCGCAACGCGGGCACTTAACTCCCAGCTGCACGGGAATCGGGCCGGATGTGGGCCTCGGGCCCGGAGGTGCGATGCCGTATTGCTCCAGTTTGCGTTTGCCGTTCTCCGTCATCC
>NZ_CAMEFJ010000105.1 GCF_945915485.1 uncultured Agrococcus sp. | reverse complement strand
GACATTCGGGAAAATCCATACATTCGGCACGGACGGCGCTTGCGCCGCTCGGCACAATTCTCGGAACGAAGAGACAAGGAAGTCTAATGGAGCGGGTGACGGGCGTGAGCGTCCTGTGGACGGTCACGAAGGAATGCGTTGGCGGCGCTTGCGCCGCTCGGCACGATTCTCGGAACGAAGAGACAAGGAAGTCTAATGGAGCGGGTGACGGGCGTGAGCGTCCTGTGGACGGTCACGAAGGAATGCGTTGGCGGCGCTTGCGCCGCTCGGCACGATTCTCGGAACGATTGCTCTGTCGAAGACAATGGAGCGGGTGACGAGAATCGAACTCGCACCGCCTGCTTGGAAGGCAGGAGCTCTACCATTGAGCTACACCCGCGGGTGTCCTTACCGGACCGCACCACTCTACACGGAAATCGGATGGCTGAGAAACCGTGTGCGCGTTTGCTCTCAGTTAGCGCTAGACTTGCGCGGGTGCCCGAAACGCACATCGACCTCGGGGCGTAGCTCAGCTTGGTAGAGCGCCCGCTTTGGGAGCGGGAGGTCGCAGGTTCGAATCCTGTCGCCCCGACTGCACACGACCGTAAGCAATACAAGGAGAATCGTGAAGACTGAAGTCGAGAAGCTCGACGAGACGCGTGTGAAGCTGAACATCTTCGTCACGCCGGAGGAGCTCCGCCCTCACATGGACGACGCCTACAAGCAGATCGCCGAGCAGGTGCAGGTTCCCGGATTCCGGAAGGGCAAGGTTCCCGCGCCGATCATCGACCAGCGCTTCGGCCGAGAGGCGGTCATCTCCGAGGCCATCAACGCCGGCCTCGATGACTTCTACCGTGCCGGTGTCGCCGATGCCGACCTGCACCCGATCGGTCGCCCCAACGCCGACATCGAAGAGGTGCCGGACGCCAAGACCATGACGGGTGACCTGAAGCTCGTCGTCGAGGTCGATGTTCGCCCCGAGTTCGACATGCCGGCGCTGGAGGGTCGTACCGTGACGGTCGAGGCTGCAAGCGTTTCGGACGACGAGATCGAGGAGGAGCTCACGCAGCTCCGCACGCGCTTCGGCACGCTCGTGACCGTCGACCGTCCCGCGGCGAAGGGCGACTTCGTGCAGTTGGATCTCGAAGCGAAGATCAACGACGAGGTTGTCGACACCGCCAGCGGTATCTCCTACGAGGTCGGCTCCGGTGAGCTGCTCGAGGGCATCGACGACGCGGTTGAGACGCTCACCGCAGATGAGGAGACGACGTTCTCGTCAACGCTCGTCGGAGGAGACCGTGCCGGTGAGGAGGCGGAGGTCTCCGTCAAGGTCACGGCTGTCAAGGAGCGCGAGCTGCCCGAGGCGGACGACGACTTCGCGCAGATGGCGTCGGCTCAGGACACGGTTGAGGAACTCCGCGACGAGCTGAAGCAGCAGGTCGCCCGTCGCAAGACCATGGGGCAGGCAGACGAGGCGCGTAAGAAGCTGCAGGAAGACCTCATCGCTGACGCGAACATCCCGACCCCGACCAAGATGATCGAGGACGAAGTGCACCGTCACCTCGAGGGCGAGGGTCGTCTGGAAGACGACGAGCACCGCGCAGAGGTCGCCGAGCAGACCGAATCGGTCGTGAAGAGCCAGATCCTGTTCGACCGCATTGCGGAGGACAACGACCTGCAGGTCTCCAACGAGGAACTGCAGCAGTACATCTTCCAGATGGCCAGCCAGTACGGCATGGGCCCGCAGGACCTCGTCGAGGCGCTCGAGCAGAACGGCCAGTTCCCGACGGTGCTCGCAGACCTGCTGCGCGGCAAGACGCTGTCGTACGTGCTGAGCAAGAGCACGGTCGTCGACAGCGACGGCAATGAGGTCGACATGAGTGACTTCGTGCCGAGCTTCGATGTGGCCGAGCCAGAGGCTGAGGGCGAAGAGACCGAGAGCAACTAGCCGAGCATTTCGGCGAGACGCTGAGCACGAGGGCGGGTGCGCCTGCGGCGAACATTGCCGCGCAGCGCCCGCCCTTTTGCCTAGTGTTGTTTCATATCGAGACGATAGGAGTTCTGACGTGGCTGAACCCATGATGCAACCGACGGTGTTCGACCGGCTGTTGCGGGATCGCATCATTTGGCTGGGCGAAGAAGTCCGCGACGACATGGCAAATGAGATCTGTGCGAAGATCCTGCTGCTCGCCGCGGAAGACCCCAACAAAGACATCTACCTGTACATCAATTCACCCGGTGGCTCCATCACCGCGGGTATGGCCATCTACGACACCATGCAGTTCGTGCCGAACAACATCGTGACGGTGGGGATCGGCATGGCTGCGTCGATGGGCCAGTTGCTGCTGACCGCAGGTACCCCCGGCAAGCGCTACATCACACCGAACGCACGCGTACTGCTGCACCAGCCGCACGGTGGATTCGGTGGCACGTCGAGCGACATTCAGACGCAGGCCCAGCTGATTCTCGACATGAAGAAGCGTCTCGCGGAGATCACCGCGGAGCGCACGGGCAAGACGGTTGAGCAGATCAACGCCGACGGTGACCGTGACCGCTGGTTCAACGCCGAAGAGGCACTCGAGTACGGCTTCGTGGATCATCTGCGTGAGTCTGCGACCGACGTCGCCGGCGGCGGCGGCACCGACCAGGACGGCAAGAGCCAGGAGGGCGACAACTGATGGAGACTCCCACGTTCAAGGCGGGTGGAGACGCTCTGCAGATGCCGGGATCACGGTACATCCTGCCGAGCTTCGAAGAGCGCACGGCTTACGGGTACAAGCGCCAGGACCCCTACGCAAAGCTGTTCGAGGACCGCATCATCTTCCTCGGTGTGCAGGTTGACGATGCTTCAGCGGACGACATCATGGCGCAGCTGCTCGTGCTCGAGTCGCAGGACGCCGAGCGCGACATCGTCATGTACATCAATTCACCGGGTGGTTCGTTCACGGCCATGACGGCGATCTACGACACCATGCAGTACATCCGCCCTGCCGTGCAGACGGTGTGTCTCGGTCAGGCTGCTTCTGCAGCTGCCGTTCTGCTCGCAGCGGGGGAGCCGGGCAAGCGCCTCGCGCTGCCGAACGCGCGCATCCTCATCCACCAGCCCGCAACTTCGGATGCCGGCCGCGGTCAGGCGTCCGACATCGAGATTCAGGCTCGCGAGGTGCTGCGGATGCGCGAGTGGCTCGAGCAGACGCTGTCTAACCACTCGAAGCACGACATCGAGCGGGTTTCGAATGACATCGAGCGCGACACGTTCCTGTCTGCGGATGAAGCACTGGAGTACGGCCTGATCGACCAGGTGCTCACGAGCCGAAAGCAGGGCGCGATCGACGCCGGCTAGGGCCACGACTCACGAAGAAAGCGCCGAGACACGGGAAACCGGTCTCGGCGCTTTCGCGTCCCTTAGCTTCGCTCGTATCTCCTGGCCCGATTCCGAATTCCGGCGAAGCGGAACGGCGATGCGGTCACCCGTGGCGTCTCCAGATCGGATGCACTGGGGTGCTCCGCGCCGTGCAGCTCCCGGTAGTCGGCGATCTCGAGCGGCACTCTTGCATCCAGTGTTTCGGCAGTGCGAGCGGCATCCCGCTTCTCGTCGTAGCCGGGCTGCACGATACCGGTGAAGAACTCGCTGACGCTGCCGGAGCCGTAGCTGAAGAACCCCAGGCGCTTGCCCGCCAAGTTCCGATCGTGGTCCAACAACGCCGCGAGAGCAGCATAGAGGGATGCCGTGTAGCTATTGCCGAGACGCCGGTTGTAGCGGGAGCCCATCGCGAGCCCCGTTTCCCTCTCCTCCGATGCCTCGTTCTCGTCCAGCGCGGTGCTGAGCCGTGCGCCGGTGACTTCTGCGAGCCGTTGCTGCGCCTTCTTCGCCATCTTCGTGAACGGTTGGTGGTAGAGCACGCGATCGATCTCTTCGATGCCGGGGCCTCCCCGTTCGGATAGGTCGCTCCAGGCGGCTGCGAGGGCATCCAGGTATGCCGAGACCGAAAGCGCTCCGTCGACGATCGCTGTCGATGAATCGTTCGGCCGCCAGAAATCGTCGACGTCCGCTGTCGCGATACCGTTCAGCGGCTCGATCTCGACGAGTGCCGGGTCGGCGGCCACGAGCATCGCAATCGCCCCAGCTCCCTGCGTGGGTTCAGCTGCGGAATCCAGCTCGTATCTAGCAACATCGCTCGCAATGATGAGGACGCGTTCGTCAGGGTTTCTGCTGACGATACCGATCGCCGACTGCAGCGCAGCGGTTCCTGCGTAGCACGCCTGTTTGAACTCGACGACGCGAACGCTGGACGGCAGGTCCAGCAGTGCGTGTGCGGAGACTCCCGCGGCTTTCGATTGGTCGACACCGCTCTCGGTTGCGAACAGGAGCGTACGGATCCCGTCAGTGCCGTTGCGCTCGAGAATCGGGAGCGCTGCGGCTGCGCCCATCGTGACGATGTCTTCGTCGGGAGCGGGCACGCTCATTTCCGTCTGCCCGAGCCCGAGCACATATTTGGCCGGCTCGATGCTCTTGGATTCAGCCAGCAGACTGAGGTCGACGACGTGGTGCGTCGTCGCGAGCTCGAGGTCGTGGATACCGATTGCGGTCATACGTCGGCACCGCCCTTACGCTCCATGAGCAGATGTGTCGCCATGAGTTCTCCCGGATTGGTTTGGGCCGCGAGCAGTGACAGCTCGCCGCACAGTACGGATGCTGCGATCAGGGCCGAGAGTCGTCGTGCGTTCGCTCCCGCTTCCCGCTCTTCGCGGCACCCAATCCGTTCGAGTGCGTCATCCACGTGCGGGAGATCCTTGCCGTTGCCGATCGTGCCCACGATGAGATTCGGCAGCGTGCAGGAGAAGTAGAGGCCGTCCTGTCGTTCTTCCGCGTAGGTGATGCCCTGCGAACCTTCGACGATGTTGGCGGCGTCCTGACCGGTCGCCAGGTAGAAGGCGAGCAGCATGTTGGCGTAGTGCGCATTCGCAGAACGCAGCGCGCCCGCGATCGTGCTGCCGACGAGATTCTTGCGGACCACGAGGTCCGTCATGCGAGAGGCGGTCGTTCGAAGTCGCCGATCGACGACCTCGTGGGGGAGCAGCAGTTCAGCGACGACGTTCTTGCCCCTCCCGCGGATCCCGTTGACTGCGGTCGCCTTCTTGTCGGAGCAGAAATTGCCGGAGATCGAGCCGTAGTCGAGGCCCAAACGCCAGGAGAGTATGCGCTCCATAAGCGCGTCGGCGGCCTTCGTCGCCATATTGTGCCCAGAGGCATCTCCCGTCAGGAACTCGAAACGGACGAAGAGCAGGTTGCCGACGATCTCCGAATGCACTTCGAGGAGCCTGCCGTGGCCGCTGCCGGCCGACACGACCTCCTGCAGCTCTGCGAGCCGGTCATCGATAGTGCGTGCGGCGGCAGTCGCTACGACAGCGTCCTCTGCGACGAACAACGTGGAGCGCGTCATTCGCTCGTCGACCACGACGGTGCGGATGCCGAGGGGCAGTTCGCGGGAAATGCTCGCTCCCCGCCCGACTGAGGGCCAGAGCGGTGTCTCGTAGGTTGCAAGAGGAACCGAGACCTCCTCGTAAGGAGCATCTTTGGTTATCGCGTCACCGCTGACGCGCAACGGGCCGACCCAGCGGGTAGGAATCGCAGTCGTGGTCGATGCAGCTTCGTTCACAGCCTGTCCTTCTGGGTCACACGCGCTTGTGCGAGAGCCCCGTTCGTAGATCCAAGCTCCTAGTCTAGGCACGCCCCGTGTCACTCTGCAGCATAGAACCCTGCGCCGAGGCGATTACTCCTCGTTCGCCAGGCCCATTCGATGCGCGAGAATGACGGCTTGCACTCTGTCGCGCGCATCCAGTTTCGTGAGCACACGGCCGACGTGCGTCTTGACGGTCGACTCGCTCACGAAGAGGCGTTGCGAGATCTCGCCGTTCGTCAGTCCTTTCGCCATCGCTACGAACACCTCGCGCTCGCGCTCGGTGAGTTCATCGAGCAAATGCGACCCGGGGTTCTCGGCAGGCAGGTTCTTCCCGAACAGATCGAGCATCCTGCGCGTCACACGCGGTGAGAGCACCGCTTCACCGGCGTGTGCGGCCCGGATGGCCGAAGTGAGCTCCTGCGGATGGGCATCCTTCAGCAGGAATCCGCTCGCCCCGGCACGCACGGCGGCGAAGGCGTACTCGTCCAGGTCGAACGTCGTGAGAACGACAACGCGGACGGCAGGGAAGCGCTCGATGATGCGCCCGGTTGCTTCGATGCCGTCCATGACGGGCATACGAACGTCCATGAGCACGACGTCCGGGCGTTCTGCGGCGACCAAGCGCATCCCCTCCTCGCCGTTTT
Organism: uncultured Agrococcus sp.; assembly: GCF_945915485.1. GTDB lineage: Bacteria > Actinomycetota > Actinomycetes > Actinomycetales > Microbacteriaceae > Agrococcus. Next base: position 1,295 of record NZ_CAMEFJ010000105.1, on the reverse strand, counting down.
CCGCCTCTCCGACGACATGGATATCGGGCTCGGCCTCCAGCACCATTCGGAAGCCCATGCGGATCAGCTGTTGATCGTCAATCAACAGCACGCGGATCTGATCACTCACTCGGTCGCTCCTTCGGTAATTCTGCGGATATCCGCCAGGTATTGGCCGGTTCCGGCCCCGCACTGAACGTTCCGCCCAGCGCGGTGACTCGCTCGGCGAGCCCCTGCAGGCCAACGCCAGAGCCCCGCGATCTCGGTTGCGACCCGACGCCATCGTTTTCGATGCGAACGCGGATGCGGTCACCCGAATAGTCTGTCTCAACCCGTACGAACGATGCGTCCCGGCTGTACCGCATCGCATTCGTCAAGCCCTCCTGCACGAGTCGAAGCACCGCCAACTGCTGCAGGTCGCTGCCTTCGGGGGACCCCGTGACCGTCAGGGATGCAGGGACCCCCGCGGAGCGCGCTGTGGCGACAACGTCGCCGGGTCTGAGGTCGATCGTGGGTTCGCGTGGAGCCTCGGCTTCCTCGGGGCTCTGCTCCGAGCGCAGCACGCCGAGCATGACGCGCATCTGGCCCAGAGCATCCCGCGCAGTGTCCGCTATCGCCCTGTTGGCACGACGCGTCTGCTCGAGATCCGTGCTCGCGTGCGCACCCTCGGCAAGCGTCACGACAACGGCGAGAGAGTGCGAGACGATGTCGTGCATCTCCCGAGCGATGCGAGTTCGTTCAGCAGCGGATGCGAGCTGCGCCTGCTGATCCCGCTCTCTCGCGAGCTGGCGAGAGCGGTCGATGAGCGCTTCGACGTAGCGCTTGCGGCTGCCGACGTTCACGCCGATCAACGCTGCGACCAGCAGCAGGAAGGCGGTGCCCACAGTGAGCGAAACGGCTTCGCTCAACGCGAACGTGCTCGCAAGCATCCAAACGACGGCGATGGCGATGGTGACCGAGACGGCCGTCACGAGGGTCCACATCGCCGCGCGATTGCTGCGGTACACGGCGACCGAATACAGCGCGAGGGCGGGTGCTATACCGGTTATGGCTGACGAGAACACGGGATCGAAGACGACGATGGGGGAGAACGCGAAGACGAAAACCGTCAACGGATGCCGTCGCCGCCAGAGCAGCGCCACCGATGTGACAACAGCCAGTAGCCAACCGATCGTGGCCGAAAGCGGCCCCGACGGGGTCTCCGCGCTGAGCAGGAGAAAGGTCGGCAGACCGAGCAGAAGGGTGAGCAGTACGAGGAGGATGTCGGCGAGCCGGGGATGCCGGGCCCAGAACCGCCGGACCACGCCCGGCGGTCG
>NZ_CAMEFJ010000104.1 GCF_945915485.1 uncultured Agrococcus sp. | reverse complement strand
TTGACCTCTGCGCCGAGGAAGAAGCCGTCGCCGCGCTCGACGTTCTCGCGCCACAACGCCTCGACGTACTCGCGCGGGCGCAGCTCGAGGTCGCTCTTACCGCCGCCGGCCATCGCCATGAGGCGGTGGAGGCTGCTGAAGGTTTCGGCGTTCGCTGGGAGGCGTTTGATCTCGACGGAGTCCTTCATCGCCCGCCGCACCATGTTGCGCGTCTTCTTGTTGAAGGCCATGAGCAGCGCGTCATCGTCTTTGTCGATCGGCACGATCACGGTGCGGTTGTTCGCGTGCACGCCGGGCCGCCTGGTCACGTCGGGAGCCGTCAGCGATGCGGATGCCGCGATTTCGGCATCCACGCCTTCGCCGGCCTGCACGGGAGGATCCATGAGCACGTGGAACACACCGAGGCGAGCACTGCGCAGGAAGCGGCGCAGCGCGTCGAGGTGCTCGGCGAAGTCGGCGACGGACGTCACCGCCGGGCCGCGGGGGATGTACCACTGGCGGCCCGTGAGCGGGATGCGGCGCTCCAGCACCAACGCAACGCTCGCGATCTCACCACCGCGTTCGAACACCAGATGACGGGGATGCACGCCGAGCGTTTGTTTCGCGACTGCGAGGCTCTCGCTGAGTCGGAAGTCACCCGCAGCGGGGTTCGCGGCGACGAGGTCGTCCCAGCGTTTGCGCTCATCGTCGGTGGCCCATCGCGCTTGCAGTTCAAGCATCTCGTATCTCTCCGTCGTCTAACACGTCTTGTCGGCACGATCCGGACTCCGATTGCGCGGCCGCTCGTATACCCTGCCGACCTTCGTGTGCCTTTTCTCGGTCTATTTCACCAGCCGAGACGATTATTTCGATGATTGCCCGCATAGACCGAGTTTTGGCTACAGGGCAACGCGGTGCGGTGCCGTCGAGACGGTGCAGCGGTGAGGGGGCGAGCATAGGGCGCCTAGTAGATCGAGAAATCGCCGGTGCGCGAGCGGTAGAGCTTCGCGTAGGCGCGCTCGCCGATGCGGTTCCAGACGCGGTACGGCAGCTTGCGCACAACAAGGTCGAAGGCACCGATATGCGAAACGCGTTCGCCGAAGCCGAGCTTGAACTTGCCAGAGGTGAACAAGACGTGGTCGGCATCGCTCTGCGCGTCGGCGGGAGCGACTCCGAACATGTCGTAGACGGTGGCGCCCCTCGCGCGGTACGTGCGCATGGCGTCGAGATTGATCAGGTGGGCCATGCCCTGCTGAGTCTTGTCGCGTACCGAACCGGTGTCTTTGTAGACCGCTTGGCTGCCGTACTGGATCGTGAAGGTCAGCATTGCCGGGGCACCGTCGACTTCAACGGCCGTGAATCGCCCCTGTCCCTTGCTCGTGAATCCCTTCCACAGCGACTCCATGTACGATTTCGGCCGCAGGAGCAGTCCGTCTTTCCCGCCTCCGACCATCCTCATGAGCTCGTGCATCCGGTCGAAGGTCTCTTGCGTCGGAGGATACTCGACGACTTCGAACCCCGCGCGCTCGCCGCGACGAATCATCTTGCGGGTTGTCCGGTTGAACTGGGCCAGGAGTTCGTCGTCGTTCTCGAGCAGGGGCACTTGAACCGTATTGAGGTTGGCCTGCATGCCCTCGCGGCGATGAATATCCGGGGCAGTGAGCGAAACGGAGTCGTCAAGCGCCTGCTCCACCTCCGGTGTGCTGAGCACGGGCGGTTCGAACGTCACCGCAAACACCCCATTGACGTGCGCCTTAATGAATCGACGAAGAGCATTCACGTGATTCTCGAGTTCGTTCACGGTCGTCACTGCCGGCGCCCGGCTACCCCACCAGAGTCTACCGAGGGCGGGGATGCGGCGTTCGTGGAAGAGTGCGACGCTCACCCGCTCGTGCTCACGTTCGAACACGACGTAGCGTGGATCCATGCCGTGCGGGATCTTCGCTTCGGCGACCGTTGACGACTGCAGGAAATCGCCGCCGGCGGGGTTCGCAATGACGAGTTCATCCCAGCGGGCGCGTTCATCTTCCGTCGCCCAGCGAGCTGAGAGTGCGGTCATCAGGTTTCTCCTTAGCGAACGGATAGATTCAGGTTCGTGGAAGTTCGCGTTGTATGCAAGCGCACCACTGGCTCCCTGCCTTGCCACGAATTCGATCCGCAGGATCGACTTCCAAGGCTACCGGCGGGATGCGCGCGAAGGTAGCCGCGGCTCGCGAACGAAAGCCGTGCCGGGCGTCAGCGGAGCCGCTCCCGTGCGATGCGCGCCCTCGCGAACGGCCACGCCAGCAGGATGGCCGGGATCACACAGGCGCCGAGCATCGCGAACCGGAAGGTGGATCGCACGATGTCGAGCGGTACGCGCTCGATCCAGTCGAGCCAGGCGGCTTCTCCCGTTCCGTACAGCATCAGCAGCCAGTCGCCTCCGTAGATGATGCCGGCCACCCCGGCCACGCCGGCAGCGAGTGCCCAGATGACTGCGATGAGCACGGGCAGCGGCAGCAGCGACCACGCGAGCGGACGTTTGCGGCGCACGCTCAGCCAGGTCATGAACCCGAGCAGAACGGTTGCGGGGCCTGAGAGCACGACGGGAGCCGGTACCTCGGGTGACAGTGACGGATTGAACTCGAGCAGGCCCGGCAGGATGAGTGCTCCGTAGGCGAGCGCCGCGAAGAGAATCCCGACGACTTTTCCCCCGGCGGGGCCCGGCAGAATCAGCAAACTCGCAAGCAGCGCAGGAGCACCTATCAGCGTGAACGGATTGAGCAGCGACTGCAGACCCTCGAGGTCGAGAAAACCGAGCGCTCCGTGCACCAGCAACCAGGTGGCGATGAGCAGCAGGAGGCCACCGAACAACAGGCGCGACCATCCGGCGCTCGTGAGCTCTCGCCCCGAGCGTGGGGGATGACCGTACTGCTCAGATGCGGCAGCGTGCGGAATCGCTGCGTTCGGCGCCGTGTATTCGGCATTGCCGGCGCTGGTCGCGCTGCGTTCGCGCGCGGGCCCGGCGGGCTGCTGGGCGCCGATGCGCTGCGTCGGGGCATCCGAGGCGTAGTTGGGAGCGGGCTCATCGCGGTACGCCGGCATGATCTTGGTCGGCTCATACTCCTCGTAAGGAGCCTGTTCCTGCGTCGGCTGCTCGGCGAAAGGGCCACGAGGATCGAGGGCGTCCTCCCCGATTTCGAAGTCGGGGTCGGGTGCACGACGCGGTTGGTCGTCGTTGAACGGGATGCGATCATCAGTGCTCATGGAGCCTCCTTACCGATCGTAGCTGTGAAAAACAGATGTGCCCCGACCTGGGGCCGGGGCACGCTCTGCACAGTCGGGATTCAGCGCCGTCGCGATCAGCGTCGCAGGATGGCGATGATGCGGAGGATCTCGATGTAGAGCCAGATGATGGTCACGGTGATGCCGAACGCCGCGCTCCACTCGTACTTGGCCGGCGCTCCGCGCTTGACACCGTTTTCGGTCATCTCGAAGTCCATGACCAGCGAGTACGCGCCGAGCAGAACGGCGAGAACACCGAGGATGAGCCCGAGCGGGATGCCGAAGACCTCCATCGTTCGCATCCCGAACTCGTGCTGCGTCGCACCCGTCCACATCATGATGACGTTCACAAGGGAGAAGAGCGCGTAGCCGATGAGCGCGATGAAGAAGATCTTCGTCAGTCGGGGTGAGGTGCGTACGATGCGGAAGGCGTAGAGCGCGAGCGTTGCTCCGAAGACGCACGCTGTTGCGATGAGCGCCTGCATGATGATGCCGGGCATCTCGAGCAGGAACTCGAACATCGTCGAAATGCCACCGAGGAAGAAGCCCTGTGCCAGAGCATAGGCGAGGATGAGTCCGCGGCTCGGCTCGCGCTTGAAGATGTTGACGAGCGCGAGCACGAATCCGACGAGCGCGCCGCCGTACGTCAGCGCGTAGAAAGGCAGCTCAAGCCCCGCGAAGAACGTGGCCATCGTGACGACGAATCCGATCGCGACGACACCGAGCGTCATCGCGGTCTTCACGATCGTGCCGTCGATCGACATGCGGCCCGTTTCCTGCGGCGTCGCCGCTGGGCGGTCGTAGATGTCGTTCAGCTGCTGCGCGCTGGGCGAAGCCTGACCGTACTGCTGCTGTTGGCCGCCGAACTGCTGGCCAAATTGCTGGCCCTGCTGCTGGCTCCAAGACTGGGCGCGGTTGGGGTTGTTCGTGAACGCGGGATTACTGTTAAACGCTGGATTCGACACGCTACCTCCTGTAGTCCTTCAATCGTATCTGGCCGAGGAGCCGCTCTCCGGCGTATCGCCGGTATTCATACGGATTCGACACCTTCGTTCTCGTTCGGCTGAATTTCCGGGTGCGCTCGAAGAGTTGGGCTGCGGGTGCGGACCCTGCCGAATGTATGGGCTGTGCCCAATGTATGGATATCCGCCCGACATTCGGAACACGCTGTCGGGTTTCCATACATCCGGCACGCCATCGCGTCCACGAAGGAATCACCGTCGGGGTCCTTGAACGACCTCCGCGGGAAGGCCATCCCGTACGATGGCCACGTGACCGGCACAGCGGAACATCGGCAGGAGCATCCCGCCCCGAGAGTCATCGCGCACAGGGGTGCGAGCGGCTACCGTCCCGAGCATTCGAGAGCTGCCTACGAGCTTGCGATCGAGCAGGGAGCCGACGCGATCGAGCCGGATGTCGTAGTTTCCGCGGACGGTGAGCTCGTACTGCGCCACGAGAACGCGCTCACCGACACGACGGACGTGGCCGAGCATCCCGAGTTCGCGGATCGTCGCACGACGAAGACGGTCGACGGCATCGAGCACACCGGCTGGTTCGCGGAAGACTTCACGTGGCTGGAACTTCGCACGCTGCGCCTGCGAGAACGTATTCCGCCCCTGCGCCCTGCGAACACCGAGTACACGGATGAACGCATGCTGCGCCTCGAGGATCTTCTGGCGCTGCTGGAAGGAACAGGGGTGACCCTTGTCGCAGAGCTGAAGCATCCCACCTACTTCGCCTCTATCGGCCACGATCTCGGAGCCCTGTTCGCGGAGCGGATGCGGGCATCCGGATGGGCGGATCGCCCCGATCGCGTTGTGGTCGAGTGCTTCGAGGAGAGCGTTCTGCACGAGGTGCGCGCTCGCGGTGTGCAGGGGCGACTCGTGTATCTGATGATGGCGGGGCAGTCGGCGCCGGATCTCGTCGAACGCGACGGCGCAGCAGCGCTGACGTATCGTGATCAACTGCTACCCGGTCAACTCGTGCGGCTGCGTGAGCGCGGCATCGACGGCATCTCGCTGAGCAAGGGGTTCTTGCTGGAAGACGGTGCGGATGCCTTGATCGAACGGATGCACGGGCTCGGATTCGACACCTTCACGTTCACGCTGCGACCCGAGAATGCGTTTCTCGACGAGCGGTTCAGGAGCGCAGAAGATACTTCTGGAGATGCCGGGGTCACGATCGATCTCGCGGAGCACGGCATCGGAACGGGCCGAGCGAGTATGCGCTGGCTGGCGGAACACGGTCGGTGGCAGGACGAATGGCGAGCGATCATGTCAACAGGGGTCCGCTGGGTGTTTGTTGATCATCCCGATCTTCCTCACCGGATTACACGAGACTAGATCGTGGCCCGAGCGTCGGGATATTCGACGTTGGTGACCGAATGTCTGGCGGATTGCCCGACACCCGGCACAATCCATACATTCGGCACGGGCAGGGGTGTCTGAGCGGGCCACGCGTGCCCGTCGTGTCGGAGGCGCAGCTTAGGATGGAGCGGGTATGGATGAACTGTGGGGACTCGAGTTCGATGCGCCGCCCGCGCGGCCGGCATCGGGAATTGACGCACGCCTGCTGGAAGGCTTGAACGATCGGCAGCGAGAGGCCGTCGAATATCGCGGGCAGGCGCTGCTGATTCTGGCGGGCGCCGGCAGCGGTAAGACGCGCGTGCTCACGCACCGCATCGCCGGGCTGCTGAGCGCGCGCGAAGCATGGCCGAGTCAGATCTTGGCGATCACATTCACGAACAAGGCCGCGGCTGAAATGCGTGAACGCGTCGAGGGGCTCGTCGGTGAGGATGCTCGTGGGATGTGGATCTCGACGTTCCACTCCGCGTGCGTTCGCATCCTGCGGCGGGAGGCCGAGAACTTCGGCTTCAAGCAGGCGTTCACGATCTACGATTCCGGTGACGTGCGCGCGCTGCTGAAGCGCCTGATCAAGCAGTCGGGGTCGGACATCCAAGGCTTGACGCCCGGTGGTGTCGCCTCGAAGATCTCGCGCGCGAAGAACGAGCTCCACGATGTCGACTCCTACATGTCCACGGCGAACCTGCAGAACCCGCAGGAGCAGGCGTTCGTGGAGATCTGGCGCACCTACGACGCCGAGCTGCGCCGCGCGCACGCCTTCGACTTCGACGATCTCATCGCGCAAACGGTCTTCCTGCTGCGCGCGTTCCCGAACGTCGCTGCGCAGTACAGAAAGCGATTCCGGCACATCCTCGTCGACGAATACCAGGACACCAACGCGGCGCAGTACGCGCTGATCCGGGCGCTGACACAACCCGTCACCCGCACGGAACTGCCGGAGCTGCGCAGCGATCTGCTCGCGGCATCCCTCACGGTTGTCGGTGATGGCGACCAGTCGATCTATGCGTTCCGCGGCGCGGACATCCGCAACATCACCGACTTCGAGCGCGATTTCACCGACGCCAGGGTCATCATGCTCGAGCAGAACTATCGCTCGACGCAGAACATCCTCTCGGCTGCGAACGCCGTGATCCGCAACAACTTCGATCGCCGCGAGAAGAAGCTCTGGACCGACAGCGGCGACGGTCAGCGCATCATCGGTTTCACCGGATACTCGGGGCACGACGAGGCGCAGTTCGTCGCCGACGAGATCGTGAAGCTGCAGGGCGAAGGGATGCGCTGGAGCGACGTCGCGGTCTTCTACAGGACGAACGCGCAGACCCGAGCACTGGAGGAGGTGTTCATCCGCTCTGCCATCCCGTATCGCGTGATCGGCGGCACGAAGTTCTACGAGCGAGCCGAGGTCAAGGACGCCATGGCGTACCTGGTGACGGCCGCGAACCCGGACGACGCGTTGAGCCTCCGCCGCATCCTGAACACGCCGAAGCGGGGGATCGGGCCCGCGACCGAGGCGTCGCTGCAGGCGTTCGCCGACGAGCACGGCATCTCGTTGCGGCAGGCGATGCGCAGGGTCGACGAGATCGGGTTCGGCCCCAAGATCCAGCGGGCGATCACCGACCTCGCGGCACTGCTCGACGAGCAGATCGCGAAGGAGGATCAGAGCCCAGGTGAAATCCTGACCGATCTCATGACGCGCTCCGGCTACCTGGATGCCCTGAAGCGTTCACCCGACCCGCAGGATGCCGCACGGCTCGAGAACGTCGAAGAACTTATAGGAGTCGCGCGCGAGTTCCGGCGTCAGAATCCCGAGGGCACACTCGTCGACTTCCTGACCGAGGTCGCACTCGTGGCCGCGGCCGACGAGATCGACGACAGCGAGGGGCAGGTGTCGCTCATGACACTGCACACCGCGAAGGGGCTCGAATACGACGCCGTGTTCATCACGGGTGTCGAAGAAGAACTCCTGCCGCACCGGATCTCGTCCGGCGAGCCGGGAGGCCCTGCCGAAGAGCGCAGACTGTTTTATGTCGGCATCACTCGAGCGCGTAAGAAGCTGCACATCTCGCTCGCGATGACGAGAGCGCAGTACGGCGAGATATCGCCGGCGATGCCCAGTCGCTTCCTCGAGGAGATTCCCACCGA
>NZ_CAMEFJ010000103.1 GCF_945915485.1 uncultured Agrococcus sp. | reverse complement strand
ACGCAGCCCTGCGACGGAGTAGCGCCCATCGATTACATAGTCGGCCGGAATCGAGCTGCCGAACACGCGCAACTGCTGCTCGATAAGACTCCTGGTCGCATAGTCAAACAGCACGTCCACCTCGATGTCCCCGCGCCGTAAAAGCACGAGACCCTCATAGAGCCCCTCGAAAGCATGGGTGAGCAGCGGTTCCAGCTCGGCCTGCGCGAGAGGAGGCTCGAGCGTGGAGCGGTCAGCCGGATCCTCCACGGCATCCGGCTCGCCCGCATCCTGTGACTCCTGTGGCAATCCCCGCTCACGCTCATCCGAACGAGCTTCGCCAGCTCCTCCTGGTGCCCAAACGCAACCGACGCACCCGAGCACCGCTGCGATCACCGCGATCGCTTTCGCCGTCTTCATGATTTCCCCTTCGCACTCGACAACATTGGCGAGCACGATAGGGGGATCCAGCTTCCGGCGGTCGAATGTTATCCACAGGCACGGCTCGTTCGCGGCGCAGCGCAGAGGGGCGATGGGGCGATGCCGGGGTGCGTGACGCGGAGGGCGAGGCGGGCAAACTACGACCTCGCCGAACGCATGACTAGACCTGTCTATCCAATCGGTCGACGAACTCCTTCGCCTCTGCGAGCCCGACGCCGGTATCCTCGCGATGCTGCTTGATCGCACGGATCTTCTTGCCAGCTCGAACCCACTCGATCACCTCATCTGATGCGCCCATGGGATTCGCGGATGCTGTGTGCCCTGCGTCCGTCAGTGCGGAGCTGTGCGACAAAGGGGACGGCATCTCGAGAAGTCGATAGATTTCGTTGACGGCAGCTTCTAGCCGCTGGATCCGTAATTCTTGTTCGCGCTCATTCATGCAGGGCCTCCTGCACTGAGGGTACCCGCACGCGAAAGAGGGTGCCCATCGATCTCGACGGACACCCTCTAAATACGCTCTGCTAGCCCTGTGGACGCTGTGCGCGACGCGGGCCGCGGCGTCCTGCCGAACCCTGGCCCGCTGATCCCTGGCCTGCTGATCCCTGGCCCGCAGTACCGTAGGAACGCTGACCACCACGAGGAGCACCCGCTCGACCTGAGCCTCCGCGTGCGCCCTGCGCAGCACCGGCGCGGTTCTCATCGCGCTGGCGACGGGCGGCCTTCGCTTCCGGGCGACCGGAGCGATCCCTGCGCTGACGCCCTCCGTGATCGGCACGGCCGGCGGGAGCGGAACCACCGCGACCGCCGCGCGAACGACCGCGTCCCTGGCCGCCACCCTGCTGCTGCACGGGAGCGTTACCCGAACCGGGGCCTCCCGGAACCGGCTTCACGTACGGCGCCTCGGCGCCGACGAGAGCTTCAACGGAGGCAGAGTCAGCGCCGACCGCCTGGGCCTCGACCTTGATCGCCGCTTTGCGGAGCAGCGCGAGCGTGTCCTTGCGCTGCGTCGGCAGCATCACGGTCACGACGTCGCCCTCGCTGCCGGCACGAGCGGTGCGGCCGGAGCGGTGCAGGTATGCCTTGTGCTCCATGGGAGGGTCAACGTGCACGACGAGTTCGATGGCGTCGACGTGCACACCGCGCGCCGCGACGTCAGTGGCGACGAGCACGCGAACGCTGCCGTCGGAGAACGCCGCGAGGTTGCGGTCGCGAGCGTTCTGCGAGAGGTTGCCGTGCAGGTCGACTGCGGGGATGCCCGCTGCCGTCAGCTGCTTTGCAAGCTTCTTCGCCTGGTGCTTCGTGCGCGTGAAGAGAATCCGCCTGCCGAGCCCCGAGGCCAGTCGCTTGATCAGCGCCTGCTTGCGGTCGGCGTCGACTTCGAACAGGTGGTGCGTCATCGCCGCTACGGGCGAGTGCGCCTCGTCGACCGAGTGGAGCACCGGTTCGGTCAGGAACTTCTTGACGAGCACGTCGACGCCGCGGTCGAGCGTCGCCGAGAACAGCATGCGCTGACCCTGCGTGGGGGTCTTCGACAGGATGCGTGTGACGCCGGGCAGGAATCCCAGGTCGGCCATGTGGTCGGCCTCGTCGATAACGGTGATGTCGATCGCTTCGAGGCTGACGATCTTCTGGCTCATGAGGTCTTCGAGACGGCCCGGGCAGGCGACGACGATGTCGACGCCATCGCGGAACGCCTGCTCCTGCGGCCGTTGAGAGACACCGCCGAAGATGGTCGTGACGGTCAGGCCCGCCGCGTCGGCGAGCGGCTTGATCGTCGCGGTCAGCTGCGTAGCGAGTTCACGCGTAGGCGCCAGTACGAGGCCAAGAGGCAGGCCCTTGCGGCGATTGCCGCCCGCGAGCTCGTTCGCGAGACGCTGCACGAGCGGAATCGCGAACGCGAGGGTTTTGCCAGAGCCGGTCTTACCGCGGCCGAGCACGTCGCGACCCGCGAGCGAGTCGGGCAGCGTGTCGGCCTGGATCGGGAAGGGACTGGTGCGATCCATCGATGCAAGAGCGTCGACGAAACGCGGTGTTACGCCGAGGTCGGCGAAAGAAGGGGTAGTCATTGAGGTTTTTCTCCATGTTGTGCGACGCGCACGAGGGCAGACCGCTGGGGCCTGATCGAATGCGTCATCGCTGTCGGCGAGCGCGGAATGCCGCGGTCGTTCGCCGCAGTCAAGTGCTCGGAACCTGCGTGATAGGCAGGGAGCGAGTTCGTGATACGACGCTTGCGGCGACTTCGTGTCAACCGCAACTACCCACCCTAACAGGATTCGAAAAACTTCGAAACATGACGGTCATCCTTCGAAGTTTTTCGCATCCACAGGAGGACAATTTATCCACAGGGCGCTTGAAGCAGTGGCAGCGACGGCGCGCAACCGGGCAGAGTGCCTGCATGAACGACCCCACTCCTCCCGACTCCGAACGCCGCTACGAGGCCTGGATGCCCGAAAACGTGATCGACGCATCCGCCCGCATCTCGGACGCTCGAGACTGCGGGCTCGGGCAAGCCCGCATGTCGTCCAGCAAATTCGTTCGTCCCTTCCACGGTGTCCGGTCATTGACGGTCGCCGAAACTCCGCTTCAGCGGGCTCGGCAATACCTCTCGAAGCTCAAGCGTGAGCAATGGTTCGGAGGGATCACCGCGATGCGATTGTGGGGCATCCCGGTGCCGCATCGATGGGACGTCGCGGAACCGGTCCGGCTGGTGGTGCCTCACGACGCCTACCGCCCGTGCAGCCGTGGCGTTCGCGCTTCGGGCCTCGTGAAACGTCGCATCGTCGCGGCGAATCTGGACGGCCTCCGGTTACTGGAACCGGCTCAAGCGGTGCTCAGCGCTGCCGAGGAGCTCTCCATCGAGGACATGGTCGTCGCATTCGACGCCCTGGTCACCGATTCGGCGATATATCCGGGACGCCATGCAGCGCTAGGCACCTGGACCATAGAACAGATCGCGGCCGAGATCGCCGCGTGGGGCGGGGGATCAGCAGCGAAACGAGGGAAAGCCGCACTCGAATTTGTCAGGGTCGGTGTCGATTCACCGCAGGAATCGCGACTGCGGTTCGCGATCGTCAACGCAGGGCTGCCCGAGCCGGTGTTGCAGCACGAGATTGCCATCGACGGCAAGCTTCGCCGGCTGGACACAGCCTGGCCCGAATGGCGCGTGGGTGCCGAGTACGAGGGCGATCATCACCGCACGGATGCCGTTCAATGGCACGAAGACGTCGGGCGCGAACGCTCCATAAGTCTTCAGGACTGGCAGCTCGTGCGGGTCACCGCGCGCGACCTCCGCTCGGAACACCGCCCCTCGCTCATGAAAGCGTTCTGGCGCGCGCTCACCCGTCGCGGCTGGAACCCCGAGGATGCGAAAAACTTCGAAACATGACGGTCATCCTTCGAAGTTTTTCGCACCCAATGGGTGAGGGAGGTTGACACCGAGCCGAGGCCTGTGTCAGTGTATTATTCATCTAATACAGTGAAGCAAGGAGGGGCGAATGGAGTTCGACAGCTCGGCTCCGATCTGGCGCCAACTCGTGGATGAATTCACGCGCCGCATCGTCTGCCACGAATGGGCCCCCGGAGCGAAGCTCCCGGGCGTCCGCGAGATCGCGGCAGCACTCGGAGTCAACCCCAATACAGCGCAGCGAGCACTCGCCGAACTCGAACGCGAAGGGCTTTGCCGCTCCGAGCGCACGACCGGCAGGTTCGTCACCGAGAACCAGGATCGTATCGATGCCGCTCGCGCCGACCTCGCGCGCTCAGCGGCTGACACCTTCGTCGACCGTGCACTCGGGCTCGGCATGAGGAAGGCGCAGGCGAAAGCCCTCATCGAACAGAGATGGAGCAACCATGACAGTGACCAGACCTCAAGTGAAGGAGCCTGACGTGAACACAGGATCCCCAGCGCTCGTTCAGGCCAAGAATCTGAGCTATCGCTACGGCATGCTGACGGCGCTCGACAATCTCAACCTCGAGCTCACACCTGGAAGGGTCGTCGGCCTCCTCGGCGAGAACGGCTGCGGCAAGACCACCATGCTCAAGATCATGGCGGGAGTCCTCAGCGATTACGAGGGCTCGGTAACCATCGACGGGAATCCTCCCGGCCCGGCATCGAAATCGCTCGTGTCGTTTTTGCCGGATGTCAGCATCCTGCCGAACGGCGCACGCGCGAGCTACTGCATCGATCTCTACGACGACTTCTTCGACGACTTCAATCGCGAGAAGGCCCGCGACCTGATCGGTTTCTTCGGTCTGCAGGAAAGCATGCGCCTCAAGGAGATGTCCAAGGGGATGCGCGAGAAGGTGCAGATCGCACTCGCAATGTCGAGGGATGCGCGAGTGTTCCTGCTGGACGAGCCGATCTCGGGCGTCGACCCTGCAGCCCGCCAGGTGATCCTGGACGGCATCCTCCGAAATCTCTCCGAGGACTCGCTGCTCTTGATCTCGACCCACCTCATCCACGACCTCGAACCGATCCTCGACGGCGTCGTCATGATGCGTCACGGCAAGGTCATCCTGAGCGGTGACGCCGACGACCTTCGCGCGGAGCACGGTTCGAGCCTCGACAAGATCTTCAGGGAGACGTACCGATGATCGCAACACTGCTAAAACACGAATTCATCAGAACGCGCGGGATGCTCGCTGCCATCCTCGGCATCGGCGTGCTGCTCACGGTCGTCGGCACCCTGATGACGGCAACCGGCTGGATCGTCATCGCCGAGCTCGGCAGCATCCTTGCCTTCATCGTGATCTCGGTTCTGGTGCCGGCACTGCAAATCGGCCTCGCCTTTGATTTCTGGTTCTCGAGTTTCCGTCGGACGGGATACTTCACGCAGACCCTGCCGATCAAGGGCAGCACGATTTACTGGAGCAAGGCGCTCTGGGGCACCCTAATCACGATCGCAGGGCTCGGCATCTCGGTGTTGCTGAGCGCCATGTTCTGGGCGGCGCTCGGCCCGTCCATGATGATGAGCGGAAACCTGTTTGCCGAGATCGGGGCCCTGGCCGACTTCCTTCCGACCGGGCCGGCAGTGGCCATCGTCGCATTCGTCGTGATCTCGTATGTCGGGTGGCTCATGCAGCTGCTGTTCGCGGCGACCATCGGCAGCGGCAAAGCCCTCGGCCGACTGAGCATCGGCGGCCCCATCATCGTGTACCTCGTGGCCTACACGATCAGCCAGATCATTCTGCTGCTCGGGTTACTGCTCATCCCACTCGCGGTCGAAGTGACGGAGTCAGGAGCCCGGATCATCCAGGCGGGCCTGCTGAGCGAGATGCTCACGGAGTTGCAGTTGTCGTCCGCCCCCACCGAGTCGGCATCCGGAGGCACCGCGATCGTACCCCTCGGTTTCATCCCGCCGATGCTGCTGATCTACGTGGTCTCGATCTGGTGGTCGGTGCGAAATTGGAACAAGAAGATCGCCCTCGCCTGATCGCTCCACCCTAGGGAGCAAGACGCCTGTTGAGAGTACTTCTCGGCAGGCGTCTTGCTCCTGTTGTGAGTGATGCAGGACGTGAATGGCGTGGGATCGTTATCGGAGACTGACTCAAAAATTGCACCAACACTGACACCAGGGTGCGAAAAACTTCGAAACATGACGGTCATGTTTCGAAGTTTTTCGCACCCTTCGAGGGAGGCTCGTGAGTTAGGAAGTCGAGGTCAGTGTCAGCCGACAGCGGTCAGGGTCAGTCCGTCACTGTCGTCGGCAACCGCAACGAGCACATCGTCACCATCACGGATTTCACCGGCCAGCAGCCCCCTCGCCAACCGGTCGTCGATCTCGCGCTGCATCAGGCGGCGCAGCGGACGCGCACCGTACAGCGGATCGTAGCCGCGGTCGGCCAACCACTGCCGAGCCCCGTCGGTGACCTCGACGTGCAGGCGACGCTCCGCCAGACGCGCATCCAGGCCATCCAGCTGCACGTTCACGATCGCACCGAGCTCCTCCGGCGACAGCGCGTCGAAGATCACGATGTCGTCGAGACGGTTCACGAACTCGGGCTTGAACGCGCTTCGTACCGCCGACATGACACGCTCGTGAGCGTCTTCCGGCGACATCGTCGGGTCGACGAGGAACTGCGAGCCCAGGTTCGACGTCAAGATCATGATGGTGTTCCTGAAATCGACCGTGCGACCCTGCCCGTCGGTCAGGCGACCGTCATCGAGCACCTGCAGCAGCAGGTCGAACACTTCGGGGTGCGCTTTCTCGACCTCGTCGAGCAGGATGACCGAGTACGGGCGGCGCCGGACGGCTTCCGTCAGCTGGCCACCCTGTTCGTAGCCGACGTACCCGGGAGGCGCACCCACGAGACGGGCGACGGCGTGCTTCTCACCGTACTCCGACATGTCGATGCGCACGATCGCCTTCTCGTCGTCGAAGAGGAACTCTGCGAGCGACTTCGCGAGCTCGGTCTTGCCGACACCCGTTGGACCGAGGAACATGAACGAGCCGGTCGGCTTGTTCGGATCCGAGACGCCGGCGCGCGAACGACGCACGGCATCCGCGACGGCACGCACGGCACGACTCTGCCCGATCAGACGCTTGCCGAGTTCGGCCTCGAGCGCCAGCAGCTTCTCGGTCTCGCCCTGCAGCAGCCGGCCGACCGGGATGCCCGTCCACGCCGCGACGACGGCCGCGATGTCGTCCGCCGTCACCTGGTCGCCGACCATGCGGTCTTCTCCGCTGGCGACCGACTCGGCATCCTGCAGCTGCTTCTCGACGCGCGGAATGTCACCGTAGAGCACGCGGGAGGCGCGCTCGAGGTCACCCTCGCGCTGCGCACGCTCTGCCCGGATGCGCAGCTCATCGAGCTCTTCGCGTAGCGAACCGATCTTGTTCAGCGCCGAGCGCTCCCGCTCCCACTTCTCGTCGAGTTCGCTCAGCTGCGATTTCTGCGTATCGAGTCGTTCGTCGAGTGACGCGAGTCGCTCCTTCGACGCGTCGTCGGTCTCGCGAGCCAGCGCGAGCCGCTCCAGTTCCAGACGGTCGACACTCCGGCGAAGCTCATCGATCTCGAGCGGTGCCGAGTCGATCTCCATGCGCAGACGGCTCGCCGCCTCGTCGATCAGGTCGATCGCTTTGTCCGGCAGCTGACGGGCCGGGATGTAACGGTGCGAAAGGGATGCAGCGGCCACGAGGGCCGAGTCGGCGATGGTGACCTTGTGGTGCGCTTCGTAGCGTTCCTTCAGCCCGCGCAGGATCGCAACGGTGTCCTCCACCGACGGCTCCCCCACGTACACCTGCTGGAAGCGACGCTCCATCGCGGCATCCTTCTCGATGAACTCGCGATATTCGTCCAGCGTCGTTGCACCGATGAGGCGCAGTTCTCCGCGGGCGAGCATCGGCTTGAGCATGTTGGA